>CAZKSG010000101.1:0-15338 GCA_964555335.1 uncultured Anaerolinea sp. | reverse complement strand
CGGCTACATCGGTTGTCTTTTCCTGACCACAGAGTTCATACACTTCAGCGATCAGATCCTTCACACCACCTTTGTCCAACTTTTCGTTGACGAACTGGACTTCCTGCGGGAGGATGCGGTTGAAGAGCACGCGTCCCACGGTCGTGTCAATGATGCGGGTCACAGGTTCAGCCAGGCGGTCACCCTTGTCATCGTACCAGGTCGTCGCGCGCAGCTTGATCTCGGAATGAACTTCAACCTGCCCGAGGCTGTATGCCATCTCGACTTCATCGAAATCGGAGAAGGCCCGTCCGTCACCCTTGTGAGCGGCCTTCTGCTTCATGGTCAGGTAATACACACCCAGTACCATATCCTTGGACGGTGAAATGATCGGCTCGCCATCGGCGGGCTTGAGCAGGTTCTTGGAAGCCAGCATCAAGTCGCGCGCTTCCTTGACCGCCTTCTGTGAAAGCGGAACGTGCACAGCCATCTGGTCACCGTCGAAGTCTGCGTTGAAGGCCGTGGTGACGAGCGGATGCAACTGGATGGCGGAACCTTCGATCAGGATCGGCTCGAATGCCTGGATACCCAAACGGTGCAGGGTCGGCGCACGGTTCAACAGAACGGGACGTTCGCCGATCACGCCTTCCAACGCTTCCCACACTTCGGGGCGGTTGCGCTCGATCAAACGGCGGGCACCCTTCACATTGGCGGCATAGTTATTCTGCACAAGGCGTGCAATCACGAACGGTCTGTACAGCTCAAGCGCCATGCTCTTGGGCAGACCGCACTGATACAGTTTCAATTGAGGTCCTACCACGATCACGGAACGACCGGAGTAGTCCACGCGCTTGCCGAGCAGGTTACGGCGGAAGCGTCCCTTCTTGCCTTTGAGCATATCGCTCAAGGATTTGAGTTCGCGACGACCGCGACGGGAGAGTGCCTTACCGCGCTGCGAGTTATCGATCAAACTGTCAACCGCTTCCTGCAACATGCGCTTCTCGTTGCGGATGATGACATCTGGCGCGCCGAGTTCAAGCAGTCTCTTCAGGCGGTTGTTGCGGTTGATCACGCGGCGATACAGGTCGTTAAGGTCGGACGTCGCGAAGCGTCCACCATCGAGCTGCACCATTGGGCGCAGATCGGGCGGGATGACCGGGAGCACGGTCAGTATCATCCACTCGGGACGGTTACCGGAGCGGCGGAAAGCTTCCACAACTTTCAAACGGGTGGTGGCTTTCTTGCGCTTCTGCTTGGACTTGGTTGTTCGTACCTCATGCCAGAGCTCGACAGAAAGTTTGTCGAGATCGAGACGTTCGAGAATGTCATAGAACGCTTCGGCACCCATGTCGGCGCGGAAGACCTGTCCCCAGCGCTGTTTGAGTTCGCGATACCGAATTTCACTGATAAAGGTAAAGGGGCGCAGTTCCATCAGTTCATCGCGCATGCGGGACGACTGGTTGGAGGAAGCTGTAGTCTGATCCTCCAACTGCGAGCGCAGGGACTCCATTTGCATATCGGCATCGGCTTTGACGCGTCCCATCTCCATCTTAAGTTCCTCGAGTTCGCGGGCGCGCTGGTCCTTCATATCGCCTTCGATCACTTCCAGGTTCTTCTGGACGATCTTCTGCACCTGCGTCAAATGCTTGGCGGCAACCTTGTCTCCAGCATCGATGATCTTTTCACTGGTGAATTCAAAAACCACAGCCTTCTTGGCGGCTTCACCCATTTGACCCTGGAGCAGTTTTTCGAGCTTCTGTCCTTCCTTGATCACGGGGTCGAGCTTTTCAGCAATGGCTTCATCGTATCCCTGTTCGAGGTTGGCTGCCTTTTGCTTGAGGTCGTTGATCGTGTGATCGCGCTTGGTCTTGATCTCAGCGATCTTCGAGTTGACGGTGGATGCCTGCTCACGCTCAGAGATGGAGATCTCGTCTTCGATGCGCTTCAAGGCTTTATTGCGGGCATCCTCATCCACATAGGTGACGATGTACTGGGCGAAGTACAACACACGGTCGAGGTTGCGACGAGAGATATCGAGCAACATGCCGAGGTACGACGGGATGCGGCGCGTATACCAGATGTGGGCAACCGGTGTTGCCAGCATGATGTGTCCCATGCGTTCGCGGCGGACCGCGGCGCGGGTGACTTCCACACCACACTTGTCACAGATGATGCCTTTGTAGCGGGGGTTCTTGTATTTACCGCAGTAACATTGCCAATCACGTTGCGGTCCAAAAATGGCTTCACAGAATAATCCATCCTTTTCCGGGCGCAAGCGGCGGTAGTTGATGGTTTCTGGTTTCAGCACCTCACCATACGACCACGAAAGGATCGTGCTGGGCGAGGCGAGGCTAATACGGAGTGCGGTCAGTCCCTTGGTTTCCACTTGTTATCTCCTCAAGAAGATAGAAAAAAATACTAAAGTCGCGAGCTTGCTCTTGTACAGTGTACGGTCTTCTGGTATAAGAGACAAACAAAGGCAAGCGCTTCGAGATTTTTTCTCAAGCGCTTGCGGTTTTTTTGCTCGTTTTTGTATCCAACAGGTAAATTATACGGAAATGGGGAAAAGAGTCAAGCCCATTAAAATGAAATTAGGCTAATAAACCTCTGGCAAATGCCAGGAATCCCTGAATATCTTTGAAATTTGTGACCATCCCCACCGAAATTCGCACGGCTCCGGAGGATTTCCCGTCGATACAGTGGCGGAAATCGTCCACTGTCAGCCGTTCCTCGTTTCCAGGCCGGGTGAAGCAGACATCCAGCTCGATGCGGGAGATGCCAAGGGCGATCTCACCAGCGCCAGGATTGCAGAAGCAACCCGTCCGCAGGGAGATGCCCGCCTCATTGGCTTGCTGCTCGATGAAGCGGTGGTCGAGAGCATTGTTATCCTTGTCGTAAAAATTAACAGTCACTGCCCCACCGCGTTCGACCATCTTTGTGGGGCCGTAGACGCGAACCAGCGGCACACCTGTGCTGTGCTTCATCTCGGTTAAGTTATCTAATAACCAACCTGTTAATGAATAGACACGCTCATGAATCACATCGTAGCCAATGGATTCAATATGCTTGAGCCCGATCTCTACCGCGGGGATGTTGAGATAATCGATCGTCCCATCTTCGAACGCGGACGCACCATCAGCCATGTAATACTTGTCGCCCTGCACAGAAGCAACTGTGATTGTCCCACCGGCAAACCAAGGACGATGTAATTTTGCAAGTGCGTTTTTGCGGGCGATCAATGCGCCCAGGCCCGTTGGATACCCAAACATCTTATAAAAAGAGATGGGGACAAAATCCGGCTTGACGGCGCTCAGGTCCAACCGGCTTGTTGGGACGAATGCGGCCGCGTCGAGCAGAACATCCCAGCCGTGTTGATGAGCAGTGTCGATCCAATCGAGCGGATGTTTCACGGAGGAGAAGTTCGATTGCGCGGGATAGGCAAACAGATTATGTCCGTTCTTCGAAGGCTGGGCAAGCTCATGGCTGAGCTGCGAAGCGTCCACACGCATATCAGGCAACGCAACGGGGATATACGTCACCTCCGCGCCGCGGGCGTGTGCAAACTCCCGGATCCCGTTCACAGAGTTGTGGTTATCAAACGTTAAGAGATAACGTCCATTTGGAAATGGATAGGATTCACCGACCAGTTTCAACGCGCTGCTGGCATTGGATGTAAAGATCGCTAGATACTCATTTGGGTCAGCGTTAAAAAAGTCCAATACATATTCGCGGGCGTGTTCCACAAGTTGAGTGGCCGCCAGGGATGTGGGATTGCTCGAATGTGGATTGCCAAAGACATGCTCGGCAAGCAACTTGTTATGACGACGTAACTGCGATTCGGCATACAGTCCGCCACCGGTGTAATCGAGGTAGATGTGTCCGCCTACATCGAGGCGGGAATATTCCACGCTGCGCAGATCATCAATAATATGTGTTGTCGGGTAGGTGGGATACGCTTTCAAGAACGAGACGAAATCAGGATCAGATTGAGCCATGGTTCCTCCAGTGCTATTTAACCACAAATATTATTGCATGTCATTGCGAACCACAGAGTGGTGAAACTATTTCCACTAGTACAGATAGGGCTGACTGACAAAAAGACATCATTTCATAGAAGATTGCTTTGTCGCGGCTTGCACTCCTCGCAATGACATTCCAAAGGCTATAATTGCTTCATGTCTCGTATCTGTATCTTTCCCCGCGTGCAGGGACATGGCGGTGTCACGTCCTTCCGGCTCAAATTCGAGAACGGACTCCGTGCACGGGGCATCGAAGTGACCAACGATCCAACTCAAAACGTAGATGTCATCCTCGTTCTTGCTGGGACTCGTCACCTGTTCCCGTTATGGAAGGCCCGTCGCAACGGGATACGTATCGTGCAGCGGCTCGACGGGATCAACTGGATCCATCGGGTCCGCTGGGCAGGACCCCGCTATACCATCCGCGCGATCTATGGCAATGCGAATATCTCCTTCATCCGCAAACGACTTGTGAATGAAGTGATCTATCAAAGTCAATTCATCAGGCGCTGGTGGGAGGATTGGTACGGTGTGGCACGCGTGCCATCACACGTGATCATCAATGGCGTGGACTTAAAGCAATATACTCCACAAGGATTGCACGAACGACCCTCGGGGCACTATCGAATACTGGTCGTGGAAGGAAGCCTGGCAGGCGGACAAAACTATGGCATTGCCAACGCAGTGAATCTTGCCAATGCGCTGGCTAAAAAGCACAAGGTCGAGCTGATGGTCGTTGGAAATGTGGATGGACGTACAAAGAACCGCTTAAGTGATCAAACAGCGTTTCGCATGCAATTCATGGATACAGTTCGGCGGGAACAGATCCCGTGGTTGATGCGTTCTTCTCATGTATTGTTCTCTGCTGAGATCAACCCTCCCTGCCCCAATTCGGTGATCGAAGCACTGGCATGCGGGCTTCCCGTTGTCGGATTCGATACAGGCTCATTAGCCGAAATTGTCCGAGGCGATACGGGGCGCTTGGTTCCCTATGGAGCGGATCAGTGGAAATTGCAGCCGCCGGATATTCAGTCTTTGGCAAATGCAACCTTGGATGTTCTGGATGAACAGGATCGCTTTCGGACTCTTGCGCGGGCGCGGGCAGAGTCTGTGTTTGACGTTGAAAAAATGGTGGATGACTATTTGAAGGTGTTATTACCCTAGCTGCAGGGAGTATGAATATGACAAACGAAGAGATCGTCGCTTTTTTGAAAGTACATCTTCAGTCCATTCAGGACAACGATACACAGACATATAACGAAACCACATCCGAAGACCTGACATTGTACGAGTGGTGGGTCACTCCTCATCGCATCGACGGACTGCCTTTCCATGAATTCATGATGTCTTCGAACGCCGAGCGCGGCGCAGTGTTTGGCTCGGAAGGCAGTGCCAAATCGCCCACGCGGTTCGACCTATCGAATTTACACATCCAAAACTATGGTGATACAGTCATCGCCAGTTATACACTGCTCATCAGCACAGCGACGTCTGAGGGAGTGAGCGTTGCCTCTCATAACGAGAGTCGCGTCATGGTCAAATTGAACGGCACGTGGAAGGTGGTCCATGTGCATAAATCACCTACCTGGCAGGCGCCTCACATCCTGGAATGAATCCATCCTCCAACCGTAGTTACGATCTTCTCTGGCTCAGCCTGGCATTGTTGGTATTGCTGCCGATCGCCTTTTTCCTCTCCATAACACCACATGACTACTGGTACTACGTGCGTCTTGGAAAGGACATCATGGAATCCGGCGCGATCCCGGCTGTGGACACATTGAGCTATACCTATGCCGGGACTCCCACTCCCTACCAGCCCTGGCTGGCAGAGATCCTTTTCTGGGATGCTTATTCACTGGGTGGAGCAACACTTACGTTCCTGCTGCGCGGGATCTGTATCGGGACTGCATACGCTGTTCTATGGTTATCGATCCATGATGCAGGTGCAGGGACCAAACTCGCCACGTTCATCACGATTCTGTTGGGACTCTCCAGCAGCACGAACTGGTCTATCCGCCCACAAATGTTTGCATATCCGTTGTTTGCTGTTGCGTTATGGGCGCTTTGGCACTGGCAGAATGGCTCCGGGAAAAAGCTGTGGCTGATTCCTACCGCTTTGGCATTATGGGTCAACCTGCATGGTTCATTTGTTCTTGCGTTCCTGCTGCTTGGGTCAGCGCTTCTCTTTGGTGCTGGAGACCGCAAGCAATTGGGAATCTGGTCGGGAATCTCGGTCCTGGCTACGTTCATCAATCCACACGGCATTTTCATCTGGAGTTCTGTGCTGGATGTATTCAATTCATCCTCGGTTCAAGCCTATGCCGCGGAGTGGCATCCACCTGCGAATGCGGGCTGGCAGATGAACATTTTCTTCGGCTGGCTGTTGCTGTTTATCCCACTCACGGCGACATCCCCGCGCCGTTTGTCTCTTCTGGAATGGGTCTGGTTCCTCGGCTTCGGCTGGCTGGCGCTGACCGGTGTACGCTACGTGATCTGGTTCATATTCATCATGGCGATTCTGAGCGGAGGGCTACTGGGCAGGCTGATGGAACGATTTCAGCTTGATACCGACCCTCAAAGATCCAATCCAACCATCAATTATTTGCTTTCCGTTTTTATCCTTCTTCTGCCACTGGGAATGCTGCCCGGCATACGCGAAGTGTGGTGGAAGGATAGTCCGCCTGCCTATCATGAGCCTACTACAGCCATGAGAGCCGCAGAATGGCTGGCGGAACATCCAAATCTCCCCGGACCTCTTTTTGCAGAATACACCTTTAGCAGTTATCTCACCTTTGCCTTGCCCTCCCGCCCGGTGTGGATCGACAACCGCTTCCACATCTATCCGGAGGAGCACTGGCAGGATTATCAAACGATCTCTGCTGCCCGATCGGGTTGGGACGACTTGCTAAACAAGGACAGAATCAATTTACTGATGTTGTCTCAACTATCCCAACCTGCACTCATCGAAGCTGTGGAAAAATCAGGGGAGTGGTGTGAACAATACCGTGACAACTATGCAATGATCTTTTCAAGATGTGAGCCAATTCCATGAACCATTTTCCCGGAAAACTTGCCCTTCAACAACGTGTCCTTCCCAACTACCGTGCGCCGTTCTTTGACCTGCTCGCCTCTGCCTGTGACGGAGGAATGAGCTTATTCACAGGTTTGCCACGCCCCAGCGAGGGGATCACAACCACGAACGAATTACATATGGCAAAGTATGTGATAGGACAAAACGTCCATCTTTTTGGCGGTTCCCTCTATCTTTGTTATCAACGCGGATTGCTGAACTGGCTCCAAGAATGGAACCCTGACGCATTGATCATGGAAGCCAACCCGCGTTATCTTTCCACTCCTGCAGCGATCCAATGGATGCACGAACAGGACAGGCCGGTTATTGGGTGGGGATTGGGTGCACCGCCAGTAAGCGGCCTTCGCGAACGACGGCGGGTTGACTTTCTCCGCCAATTCGACGCGTTGATCTGTTACTCTCAACGCGGAGCAGATGAATACGCCAGCCTTGGTTTTCCGTTGGATTATTTGTTTGTGGCACACAACTCCGTTTCCCCGGCGCCCACGTGGCCAATGCCTGTTCGTCCGGCTGCGTTCAAGGAGCGCCCCTGCATCCTTTTTGTGGGACGTCTGCAATTCCGCAAGAATGTGGATTTGTTACTGGGCGCTTGTGCAGAGCTTGAACCTCAGCCGCGGCTCGTGATCGTCGGTGACGGACCGGAACGAGAAGCGCTCGAGTCGTTTGCACAGGAAATCTACCCAAGCACGGAGTTTGTCGGAGCCAAACACGGGGTGGAGCTAAAGCCCTATTTCACCGAAGCAGACCTCTTTGTCCTGCCGGGAACCGGAGGGTTGGCCATCCAGGAGGCGATGAGCTACGGGCTTCCTGTGATCGTGGCGCAAGGCGATGGCACACAGGACGATCTCGTCCGCGAAGGGAATGGCTGGCAGGTTCCGCCAAATGATTTCGATGCACTTCTTTCGACAATCAAAGACGCGCTATCGGACGTAGCGCGCCTGAGAAGGATGGGGGAGGAGTCGTATCGAATTGTGAAGAAAGAGATCAACACCGGGCAAATGGTCGAGACGTTTGTGCGGGCGCTGAACCAGTTAACCGGCAAATGAACTGATCGCGTCTGCCGTGTCGTTGTAGATCAGGATATTCTGCAAAAAGCCGGAGATATTCAAAACGTAATATACATGCGGATTGGGACAAGCCAATTTGAAGTAAGGAGATTTATACGGTTCTTCTCCGTGCTCGTGCATGGTATTCATGTCTGATGACGGGGTAAACAATTTGAAGATATTGTGAATTGCACGCAGCCCGGCGCTGGTAATGACTTCCACGCCTGAGAGATCAAGCAATAAATATTTCGTGCCGTTCTGATGGATCCGGCGGACATGGTCCATCAAATGCGACTCGGTGTCACCATGAAGATGACCGCTTAAGTACAACACGGTTACAGGTATTTCCCCGGCATGTGAAATATCGACCTTCAATTCGCTCATATCAAATCACTCCTTCATCACTAAAACTATACTGTCTTTGCGGCGAGAAATCAAGCTATTCTGAGTTCCCGCCCGCCTTGCGTTCCACATTAACCCACATTTGCTGCCCGTTGGTCGTGACTTCGATCCAGCCGTTCTGGTCGGTGCGCAATAAGTCGTACTCTTTTACTGACTCAAGTACTTCGCCATCGGGCATGCCGTTCTCATCGGCAGCGCTGACACTGAGCAGAACCAACTCTGGATTCAAAGTCGTGATCCATTCGGGCGGGTTGGACACGGCATATCCTGAATCGGCAAGCAACAGGACACTGACCGGGCCAACATCTGCGCCATTATGCAATTCATCGAGCGCTTCAAAACTCATACCAATCGGCAACAGTGCACGGAAGTTATCCCACTCAATGAGCAGGATCGCACCACGCGGGCCAGACGTCAGCACACGCAGTGTCGCTCCGCCGCCAAGGTCCAGAACCTGTTCAGGCTCGGCAGTTGTGACCGAAACATCTTTCAAAGACAAATACTCATTCAACACACGCGAGGAGAACGACGCCTGCGTGTTCCCGCTCCATAACACAGCATCTGGTGGATAGCGCTCAACAACGCGCGGCAGGGCCGCCACCTGCTCCTCATCGGTCCCGGCGACAATGAGCCAATCCAGTTTGCGATTAAATGTGGGCAGGCGTCTCCCAAGCTCATCGGAAAGGATCGTCACGCTCGGTCCGCCGTTGATGAGGACATGTTTGCCTGTAGGTGTGGTGAGGAGCACCGCGTCTGCCGAACCGACATCCAAAAATGTAACGTGCAAGAGTTTGTCTGGGATGGCCGTCGCCGCCCGGGAGATCAACAGCAGGGCGATTAACAAAACGAGGAGTGCGCCTCCCACCCCAACCGCGGTGGTCCGCTCTTTCAGGGATTGTGCCGCCTCTTTGAGTTGGGCCCCGCCAAACGTCACAGCAAAGAGCAGCGCGTAAAAGAGGATCACAAACCAGATGGACAGGTCCCCTAGAACAATCGTCCCGTGGGGAATGCTGTCGAACAATTCCACAGCGCGAATTGTGTATACGGCAAACGGCCAGGTAACCCAGGCCGCGATCTGTCCCAACGGGAGCCAGATGAGGCTTAACAGCATGGCCAACCCACCAAGGATCATCACGGCCGGTTGTGGCGGCAGGATGAACGGGTTGGCAATGAACGAGACAAGTGAGATTCGCTGGAATTGATACGCCATGATCGGAATGGTGGTCAGTTGGGCAGCAAGCGTGAGAAGGACAAATTCAGAAAAGAGTTCGGCCGCTTTCTCCGCTCTGGAGCTCGGGAACCATCGTGTGATGATTCTATTCGCAAATTCTGAAAATGGAGTGGCATACAGGATCAATCCCAATGTGGCGAAGAACGAAAGTTGAAAGCCAACATCCCATAGATAGAGTGGATTCCAAACACACATCCCCAATGCGACCACAAGCAGTGTGTTCAACGCAAACTGTCTGCGCCCCACCTGTTTCGCAAAGAGAGCGAGACTGCCCATGATCGCAGCACGAACGACTGCCGCATCTGCACCAACCAACAATGTATAAAAGGCAATGCCAAGAACGGCCAACACTGCACCGCGCCGCGGGCCGAGGAAGCGGCTAAAGAATGTGACGAACAGCCCAGCGATGATGCTGATGTTAAAACCAGAGATGGCAATGATATGCGCCGTGCCTGTATTTTTGAAGGCTTGTTGAAGCCTGTCTGTAAGACCCGTATCCACGCCGAGCAGAATCCCCGCGAGCAGCGATGACTCAGGGTCCGGCCACATGCGGTAGATGTTTTCCAGCGAGCGTTCTTTGAGAGTGTACATCGCACGATAGAACAGGTTTCCGCCATTGCCCGGCAGAACCGTCACCTCCGCGCTGGTCATATACGAATGGATATGCTGCGCCGCCAGATAATCGCGGTACGAAAAATCTTCGTTCTCTGGTGGTGTCTTCAATTTGCCGCGCAGGCGAATAATGTCGCCGTAGTGATACGTCTGGTTGGCAGAGACACGTGCCAGGAGCAGTCCGCTTACCTGCAGGTCGCCATCACCGGTATCCACGTCACTGACATCGATGCGCAGGTTGGTGTATTCATCGCGATAATCAGGCGGCTCGACGAGCGTACCGGTGATCAACAAGTCATAATCACGGTCGTTGTAGAAGGCGATGTGGAAGGCGTCGAAATGAGGGACAGAGAACTGGTAACGAGCCGCTCCGAGGAAAAAAGCGGTGAGAAGGATAAACGTGAAAGGTACAAAGTGAAGAGATGGGGATAGTCGTGGCGTTAGAATCTGCACAACGATCAAAAGAAAAATGGCAAAAACAGCAAGTCCGATCCAACCCCACAGCGAAAACGGAACAAGGCTGGCGAGGACAATTCCTCCCAGAAAGGCGAGCGAAAACCACACCAGCGGAAGCCGTGTAAAAAGTGCTTCAGGGATACGACTGGTTGTAGGAGGATTCGCCGCCTGCATAAGTGGCTTTCATCATAGCATAGATTTGAAAGGGTAGGATAAAATCTCCTCCGTCATTGGAAGTGCAATGACAGGAAGACTATGACATCACAGAAACTCATCCTCGTCACTGGTGCAACTGGATATGTAGGCGGGCGGCTCGTGCCGCGACTGCTCGAAGCAGGATACCGTGTCCGCTGTTTGGTGCGCGACCCCGGCCGCCTGCAGGGACGTCCCTGGCTGGACCGTGTTGAGGTTGTTACAGGCGATGCGCTCATCGAAGGAACACTCACCGAAGCGATGAAGGATGTTTCTGTCGCGTACTATCTCATCCACGGCAAGCAGGGCGGACAGATCAACGCCAGGCGTGATCTCGACGTGGCACACAACTTTGCTGAAGCCGCCAGCGAAGCCAACATCGAGCGTATCATTTACCTCGGTGAGCTGGTGGATCCCACTACGAATCTTTCTCCTTACCTCCGTGCCCGCCATGAAACCGGCGCGATCCTGCGTCATAGCAGTGTACCGGTCACAGAATTTCGCGCCGGTATGATCGTCGGCTCAGGCTCGGCACTGTTCGAGATGATCCGCTATCTCACCGAGCGCGAGCCGCTGCTGGTCTGCCCGGCGTGGTTCTTCTCAGAGGCACAGCCCATCGCCATCCGCGACGTCCTGTCCTATCTCATCGAAGCGATCAAGACTCCCGAAAGCATTGGTCGTATGCTCGAGATCGGTGGTGCGACACGGCTCACCTATGCAGATATGCTGCTCGGTTATGCCAGGGAACGCGGGCTCAAGCGTCGCCTCATTCGCACGCCGTTCTATGCGCCGCGTCTCTCTGCCTATTGGGTGCATATGCTCACGCCGATCCACTGGCGCGTTGTATTACCGCTGATCGAAGGGTTGCGCGCCCGGCTCATCGTTCGTGATGGAGCCGCACGAAAGATCTTTCCAACCATCCAGCCGATCGACTTTCAGACTGCTGTCCATCTCGCGCTCGGCCGCATCCAACGCGATAATGTGGAAACGAGCTGGTCTGATGCGTTGGTCACGGTGGCAGGTGATGTCAAGCCGTATCAATTCACGGTGGAAGAAGGCATGTATGTAGAAACTCGTCAGGTGCTGCTCGACCTTTCACCTGCGAATGTATTTCGCTCCTATACCGGCATTGGCGGCGAGCGTGGCTGGCTATACATGGATTGGGCATGGGGCATCCGCGGTTGGTTGGATAAAGCGGTCGGCGGTGTGGGGTTGCGACGCGGGCGGCGTCACCCCGATGAGATCCGCGCCGGTGAGTCGCTTGATTTCTGGCGCGTGGAAGATGTGGAGAAGGATCGTCTCATGTTACTGCGAGCGGAGATGAAACTCCCTGGCAAGGCATGGCTGAAATTCGAATCAAAACCACAGGATGACAAAACCCTTCTTATTGTCACCGCCTACTTTGCATCGTATGGTTTGTTCGGCTTTCTTTACTGGTATGCAATGTGGCCGTTCCATAAATTCATCTTCGATGGATTGACCCGTCGCATTGCATCACGGGCACGCATTCTGACCCATTAACCCTCTTTCTTCTTTCAAAAGTGGAAGGAAGAAGGGAGAAAGAATATTTATTGGACTCTCCTTTGATCCTCGTTACCGGTGCTACTGGATATATTGCCAGCCGGCTCATCCCACGCTTATTGGATGCCGGTTACCGTGTACGCTGCCTGGCACGTGACCCGCGTCGACTCTACGGTCGAAGCTGGTTCCGTCATGTGGAAGTAGTCCAAGGCGACGTGACGATCCCATCAACACTTCCAGAAGCCTTGCAGAGTGTACATACTGCCTATTACTTGATCCACAACATGTCTCAAGGGCACGGATACACATCCCTCGAACTCGATAGCGCCCGTGCATTTGCATCTGTTGCCGCAGAAGCAGGCGTGGGACACATCATCTACCTCGGCGGGCTTGCCGACCCCGAACAACATATCGCTCCTCACATGCGTTCACGAATCGAAACCGGACGTGTGCTGCGTGAAGGAACTGTTCCGGTGACAGAATTTCGTGCAGGAGTCATCACCGGCTCAGGAAGCATCTCGTTTGAGATGATCCGCTTTATGACCGAGTTGTTTCCCATCGTGCCCGGGCCATTGTGGATGAAGAACAAGTCTCAACCCATCGCCATGCAGAACGTGATCGACTATCTCATCGCTGCGCTGACCAATCCCAACGGACGTGGCGGCGTCTTCGAGATCGGCGGCCCCGATGTTACGGAGTATCGCGATCTCATGTTGCGCTACGCCCTTCTTCGTGGACTTAAACGCAGCGTGTTTCTCGTTCCCGGAATCCCGGTTTGGTTTATGGCGTTCGGTGTCGGGTTGATGACCCCTGTCCCTTATCCCATTGCTTATGCTCTCATCGGTGGCTTGTCGGCAGATAGCATCGTCAAACACCCCGAAGCCTTGCAGGTTTTCTCCGAGGTCAAACTCATCGACTTCGATGCTGCGGCAAACGATGCCCTCGATAAAACGCATCCCCATCACATCGAACGCGTCTGGGACGATGGCAGGCAGGGGATCCAATCCATTAAACACGAAGGCTGTTTTATTGACCATCGCGAAGTACAGGTCACTGCGGATGCTGAAAAGATATCGAGCATGCTTGTCCATTTGACAGGAGACAAGGATGAAGGGAGAAAACGATCGGAAAAGAAATTTTCATTTGGAATCCAATGGATCGAGTGGCGGGTCAATCACATCGAAAACATGACCTCCCTGAGCCAAACCGTCTTCTTTCGCCCTCATGGGCTTCCCGGATTTCTGTATTGGTTTCTTCTCCATCCATTCCACATGCTGCGTTTTCGCGGTTTAATCAGGAAGATCAAAGATCAAAGTGAAGCCGAATGAAACGATACATCCTTCCTCTTTCCTTATTTCTTCTGATAATCATCCTTCCTCTCGTTGCGCTTTACGTCCCCACATCCATCCCTGCTCACACCGATTTCAGCGCCATCTACAACACGGACCTGGCCCTGGTCCATCGCGTTCCCATTTACGACCTTGAAAAAGTGGAAACGCTTGCAGTGCAATACGCCGATATCCCCGCCGAAAAATTTTTCCTGGCACGCTTTCCATATCCGCCCTGGTACGCGTTGAGCACATTCTATCTGGGGCTGATGCCTGCCAAATCTGCGGCAACGTTATGGTTTGAGCTCAATCTGCTCATGTTGTTCCTGTCCATTTGGTTTCTGACGGATGGATGGCCAGGACGTGCGCGGTTAATAGCGTTCCCGCTTGCACTGTTCTTCTTTCCCGTGCTGGGAGCCCTGTCTGTTGGACAATATGATTTTCCGGTGCTGCTTGGCACGTCGCTGTTGATCTATTCCCTGCGGAAGCAAAATATAGGGTTGACCGTTCTCGGTGCGATACTGCTCACCTTCAAGCCGCATGTCGGCGCACTGATTCTGCTCTCGGCGTTGGGATGGTTGTTCGCAGTCAGAAATGACTTCGGGCGACGCGTGATGCGTCCACTACTTGGGGTGGGAGTCATACTTTTTGTCAGCGGCTTCTTTGCCGACCCGGCATGGATCATCAGTTATCCCAAAATGCTGTTAGGGTATCAAAATGAAGGCAATGTATCTGCCTGTTCAGAATGCGCGAGCCTGCCGGTATGGATCTCTCGCTGGTTCTTCGACGGGTCGTTGTCAAACGCCATGAAGATCGCGATTGCCTTGTTGGCTCTGTTCGCGATCCTTTTTTATCTCACCCGCCCTACCTGGAAGTCACACGAATGGTTGTTGAGCGCCGCATTGCTTGTAACGCTGCTCATCAGCCCGTATCTTTATAACTATGATTTTTTGCTATTACTTGTCCCGTTCGCTGTATTGCTTCATAAGAGTGTTCCTCTGCAAAAGATCATTGTGATGTTGTGTTATCTCGTGCCAACATTTGCGCTCATCCTATACAGCCGCAATGGCAACATCTCATTGATCATTGTTTCCATTGTGTTACTGTTATTTCTATATGCCCGCGCCAGGAATCTCGTCATTGACGGCACTTCTCACGCGGCATACAATATAAACAATTAAATAGATCAGCCAGCGGCGAAGTCGGTGTAATTCCGACACTGTCGCGCAACTGTGAATGCAGGGCACATTTCAAACGTGACCCTACGAAGTCAGGTCGCCCGCTTCTGATCGTTCTACCACACCCTCGCGGAAAGGAGGTGGAAGACGGCCAGTTCGGATTGCCTCTCCAGCCTCCCCAGCATTGTCTGGGGATTTTGATTCTTTACATCATGTCATTGCGAGCGCAGGCTGCAAAGCAATCTCCTGGCAATGACAAATATACTCAGGAGAAAAAGATGTT
>CAZKSG010000100.1:2041-15524 GCA_964555335.1 uncultured Anaerolinea sp. | reverse complement strand
CGATGAGCGGCTGGATCACCCCATGTTCACGGATGGACGCGGCCAGATTCTCCAGTTCCTCAATGTCAAACTTCTCACGCGGCTGGCGTGGGTTGCGTTGGATCAAGTCAATGGCAATATGGCTTACGCCGCCTCCATCGCTGGAGGTTACACTCTGTCCCGCCGGAATGAGAGCATCAAGTCCTTTACCAAGACCCGTTCGTTTTGCCATGAAAGCTCCTTTTCAACACAAAGTACACCAAGGTCACGAAGGCTGAAGCTTAAGAATCTTTGAGTACTTTGTGTCTTTTGTGTTTAATTTCTTTTTACACCGTCGCCAATGAGCAGTTCTTTTGCCAGCGATTCATACGCCTGCGCCCCAACAGAAGATGGAGCATAGGCAGAGATGGGAAGTCCATACGATGGTGCCTCTGCAAGGCGAATACTGCGCGGCACCACACTCTTGAAGACCTGCCCTGGAAAGTGATTGTTGACTTCCTTCACCACGTCGTTCGAGAGATTCGTGCGTGGGTCGAACATCGTCAGCACCACACCGCGCACACGCAGGTTCGGAAAAAGCGACGATTGCACGCGCTGGATCGTCTGGGTGAGCTGTCCCAACCCTTCGAGCGCAAGGTATTCACATTGCACCGGAACGAGCACACCATCCCGCGCTGCGATCAGCCCATTGACTGTGAGGATTCCTAGCGAAGGTGGGCAATCGATCAGGATGTAATCGAATTTTTCATCGAGCGACTCGAGCGCGTTTCGCAACCGGAACTCACGGCCGGATTCGTCCACCAGTTCCACTTCTGCGCCCGCCAATGCGGGAGAGGATGGCAAGAGAGAGAGTTGCAGCCGTTCATTAAAGAGAAGGAATGCGCCCGGCACCTCGCCGTTGAGCAGGGCATCATAGGTACTCCCCTGCACGGCACGTTTATCCACGCCGAGACAGGATGTTGCATTTGCCTGCGGATCCAGGTCTACGACGAGAACACGTTGTCCCATCTTTGCAAGATAAGCAGCCAGATTGATCGCAGTAGTGGTCTTGCCCACTCCGCCTTTTTGGTTCACGAGGGTGTAGATATGAGTCATAGCGTTTTCGATTTCAAGTTGTAGGTTTGAACATCACAGAAATACTTTTCTAATGCAACACTTCCATTAGGCATTCTTCGATCTCGCGCGGATCTGGAATTCCTTCCAACCCAACACGGGTAATCGAACAGGATGCCAATAACGTGGCAAAGCGAGCCGCTTCCCATGGGTCACGTGTATTCAACAGACGGGTGAAAAACGCAGCTGCAAAGATATCACCTGCGCCGGTCGCATCCACTTCGGGGACCTGTCTGGCATGAAAGCGACGACGGTCACCGTTCCAGTACAACACACATCCCGCTGCGCCTTCTGTAACAGCGAGGATGCGTGTCTGATGCGCCATGTATTCGATGAGCTCGTCATCCCCGTTCACGTCTTCGCGACTGATGACAACGGCATGTGCTTTTGCCAGGGCTGGCTCTGCATTTGGCCAGCGCCGCATGGACACACGGTTCTCTGCATCCCATTGACGCATCCATCCCTGGGGAGTCAGTCCCAACAAGCCGGGAGAAAAGCCATCTGGTAATATCGCATCCATTTCATCGGCGATCGGGCCGAGATGAATGATCGGTGCCCGTCGCCAAGATTCAGGCACACGTGTCAGATCGATCCGTTCGGCCTGCGCGCGCAGATATTGAATCCGTCCGTGTTCCGTATAGATGTTTTCGTAGGTGGTACTTTGTGAAGATCCCTGTGAAATGACCGGAATCCCTTCCAATGCATCGAGAGATGTTTCCGGCCCTACAGATGTTACAACCCCAACCTTCATGCCAAGTCTGCGGGCGGTCAATGCAACGTAGGCAACCGTCCCACCTACGCGTGGACCCTGCGGCGTCAGATCGTGTGCAACATGACCGATCACAAGATAATCCACCGGCTCCAGGGCAACAAGATTGGGCATGGGTGAATTATACCGTGATAAAAAAGCAGGGCAGGTCTGAGACCCGCCCTGCCTGTGTTAATCTTCTTTTGGAAGGATGACCACCTTGCGGTAGGGTTCCTCACCCGTGCTTTCTGTCTTTACAGCAGGGTGTTCGCGCAGCGCGATATGAATCACGCGGCGTTCACTGGAAGGCATCGGCTCCAGAGTCTGGCGACGGCCAGTCTTGGAAACCTGGTCTGCCATGCGTTTGGCCATCTGGACCAGTTGTTTCTCGCGGCGGTCACGGTATCCCTCCACGTCCACGATCAGTTGGATGAACTGTTCGGTTTGTTTGCCAACGATCAATGAAGCAACATATTGGAACGCGCTCAATGTTTCCGAGCGGCGTCCGATCAGTACACTCAAGTCATTGCCGCGAATATCCACGTGGATGTTGCGGCGTCCGTCACGTTCAGCAGCACCATAATGAGCCGAGACCTGCGCTTCGAGGTTGAGCAAGTGCAGCATCTTGGAAACAACAACCTCGGTATGTTCAAGCAAGGCATCGTGTTCCGGCTGGGAATCGGCTTCCACAACAGGAGCGGACGGACGGGACTCTGCGACCAGCTCCGATTTCTTCTCGGCACGCTTCGATTCCCTCTTTGGCTCTTTTTTCGGTTCCTTCGGCTCGGCAATGGGTGCCGGTTCCCTGGGAGCGAAACTCTCTGCGGGCATCCCTGTTCCCGCAGGAGGGACAACCGTCAAACGAACGCGTACCTGAGGCTTGCCCAATCCAAACAATCCTTTATTGCCTGCATCCAGCACTTCAACGCTGACCGCGTCGGCCGTTAACCCAAGTTCTGCCAGACCCTGGGCTATGGCCTCTTCAACGGTGGGAGCGATGATTTCCAGCGTGGTTCGTTCAGTCATACCCACCTCCTATTTATTTCTTCTGTGCCTGTTGCTTGTTGCCGCCTGGCAAAAGGTTTCGCCAATTGGCCTTGCCCTGCGCGGCATATTGGAAGATACCCAGCAGGTTGCTTGTAATGAAGTACACCGCCAGACCGGAGGGGAAGGTAAGAGCAAAATAGCCGAGCAGCAAAGGCATGTAAATGCTCATCATTCCGCTCATGGCCGCACTCTGATCGTTGGGGTTCGTGGAGGCGGGCATGGTCAACTTTGCCTGGACATAAGTAGTCAGAGCAACAATAACCGCCAGTGTTGGAAGCGCAAAGCCGAAAATAGCAACCGATTCGGGGCGTCCCAGGTCCATCCACAGGAACTTACTGTTGAGTGGGATCAACGAAGAGACATCCAAAAAGGAAAAAGCGCTTCCACTGCGTGAGAGTTGCAGCAATCCCAACGGAGTAGTTGCCAATGCACGCGTGATGCTTTGATAGAGAGCGATGATGATCGGGAATTGGATCAACGTTGGCAGACAGGAACCAAAGGGATTGATCCCTTTTTCACGATAGACGCGCATCTGTTCCTGGGCTAGTTTTTCCTTATCCTTGGCATACTTCTTTTGAATATCCTGCCATTCCTTGTCGTTATTCAATTCCTGCATGGCAGTTGCGCCCTTCATTTGTTGGGCATTGAGCGGCCATGTCACAAGGCGGATCAGGATGGTGAACAGGATAATGGCAATGCCGAAGTTATGTCCGACAATGTCATAGATCCATAACAATACACTAGTAAATATGGAAATGAAAAGTTCCCACATGGTTCCTCTTAGTTCTCAGGCTTGAATGCCCAGACCTGATGACCATCCAGGTCGTATGCATACAGGTAGGCATCAGCCGTTAAAGGTGCAACAAGCACCAGGTCACCAGCCAGAACCGGAGTTGTATAGATCTTACCGCCGGGCTGGCTCCACTGCTTCGATTGTCCATCCTGATTTACTTCAAAGATGGCACCCGATTCCGTAGCTACAAGCAAAACATCATTCATAACGAGCGGGCTGGCTGTAATCGGTCCATCAGGTTGAACAGGCGACCAGTTATATTTTTCTGTTTCAATATTATACGAATAAAAATTACCGCTCAGATCTCCAAAATACAGGTTGTTCCCCACCTGGGCAGGAGTGCCCCATACCCACCCGCTTACAGCTTCCGTTGCCTGATGCTTCCCGGTTGCAGCATCGAACTTTTCGAGGGCAGATTCGAATGAACCCACATACAAAGCGCCATCGCTGGCAAGGATCGGGGCATTCGGGATGGCACCACCAAGATCCTCATGCCAGACGATTTCATAACTATCCTTGTCAATCGCAAATACGCTGTGATCAAGCGAACTGACGAAGACCAACTTCCCGTCGGTGACTGGCTGCGCCCACAAACGCCCGGCCAACTCAATTACTTTTACAGGCTCCTTTGTGGTACGTCCATCGCCAAGGTCGAACACATACAGGTTGCCGTCTGCGTTGGGGGCAAAGAGGCGATTGTCTAAAACAAGGGGAGCAGCCACCCAGTGATCTTTGGCGCCGCTGAACTTCCATGCTTCCACCGGGGCTTTGGTTTCCGTATTAATGTCGTTTGGATCGAGGGCAACAAGAGCGTGATCGGTCCCTGCGCTTCCAACGATGACCAGCCCATCAGGAGTGACAACGGGGGTCGAATAAAAGGAGAGCTTGGAGCTTCGGCTTCCGGGATAATGCCAGAGTTCCTTCCCGTCCTTTAGATTGACAGCATAGACAAAACTACCATCTGCCAGATACGCTACATCATTCGTAGCTGCTAAACCAGGCCAGGTCGTGCCGCGAACTGCCCCGCTTGAACATCCGCTCAAGAGGACCACGGCAAGCAAAGCAGCGGTCAGAAACAAAAATTTCTTGCTCATTGAAAAATTGATACTCCTATGGGACGGGGTCGTAGCCCCCGGGGTTGAACGGGTTACATCTGAGAACGCGCCAGCCAGCCATTAAAGAACCTTTGATCGCTCCATATTTATAGACAGCCTGATAACCATAATGGGAACAGGTGGGATAAAAGCGGCAGGTGTTGGGTGGAAGTCCGCGTGAGACCGTCATTTGATAGAGGCGGATCAACGCCAGGATGGCGATACGCGGCCAGTTCATAACCGTACGCGGCATGTCCCGCAGACGTGGCTCATTTGGATAGTCGTGCGAATGAGACTCAGGATTCATTCGTAGGGGTAAGGATCTGTGCGCGCCGGAGGAGGTTGAGCAGGGCCTGACGGGTTTCTTCCAATGTAGCGGTGACAAGCCCCGGGCGGGCGATGAGGATCAGGTCCAGGTTGGAGGCGATGTTTGGGATGATGTTCCGCATCGCTTCGCGCAGGAGCCGCTTGGCCCGGTTCCGATGGACAGCCGTCCCCACCGTTCGTCCAGCCGCCACCCCAACTTTTACGCGCGGCTGTTCATGAGTCTGCACTATCAACACAACAAGCGGGTGGGCATAGGACTTGCCAGAACGCCGCACCCGCTTGAAGTCTTCGGATCGGGTCAGACGAAACTTTCTCTGCACCCGTTACCTCGAACGCGCTTGAATGGACCGCCTACCAGCGGATTTTTTTAACGTGCTTGTTGGCAGTCACCGTCAATTGCTTGCGACCGCGCAAGCGGCGGCGCTTAAGAACCGCGCGTCCATCGGCCGTAGCCATACGGTTGCGGAATCCATGCACGCGAACGCGGCGGCGGATCTTCGGTTGATACGTACGTTTCGTCATTCTTCGTTCCTCACTTTGAATATACTGCGTAGGGTTTATGGGCGCAGTATGTATTTACATTCCAAGCCGACTTAATCGGCACGACATTATACCGTAAGGGTTCTGATTCGGTCAATTGAGGCACGAATGGCCGAACCCTGCGGATTCCGCAGCACTACACGTGCTTGCCGTTGCCGTTCCGTGTGGGATACACCGGGAAGGCCAGCAATTCAGAGAGGCGCTGCGCCCCTTCCGGGCTGGCCACGGCAATGATCTCGTCTTCCGCCTGCAGAACGCTGTCGCCGCGCGGCAGAGCCATGACACCATCGCGGATGATGGCCGCAATTACGCAGTGTTCAGCAAGCCCCATATCCTTGAGTTGAACACCAATAGCCTTCGCACCTGCGGGGACCTTTTCCTCCACAACCGAGTAACGCCCGCGACGGATCTTGAAAATGGTCATCATGTCGCCAAGTGACATCTCTTCCTGGATCAAGTGTGCGAAAACGTCTGCCGAGTTGAGCGAGACATCCACACGGAATTGTTCATTGAAAAGCCAGGCATTGTTCGGGTTGTTGACGCGTGCAATCGTGCGCGGCACATCGAACATGGTCTTGGCAAGATAGCAGATGGCCAGGTTGGCCGAGTCAATGCTCGTCACGGCAGCCACAGCGTGGACTTCGCGGATGCCTGCGTCTTCCAGTACATTGGGATCAACCGGGTTGCCTTCGTAGATGACTTCGGTTGGCAGCTCCTGATGCAAATAGCCCAATAACTCACGTCGGTTCTCCACGAGCCGAACCTTGTAATTCTGATTGATCAGTAAATTGGCCAAACGAGCGCCTGTGCGTCCGCCGCCTGCGATTAATACGTGCATGTTACGCCTCCGCCTTTTTGGATAAACGGGCCGTCAACGCACCGATCCCCTCGAACGTGGAGCTGATATTGAGCAGGTCTCCGGCTTGAAGCTTGGTACCCGCCTCAGGCAGGAAGGAGCGGCCAGCCCGCGACAAAGCAACTGGCAGGCAGTCTTTGAGAGAAGCCATCAGCTCTCCCATTGTGCGACCATTCCACTCTTGCGTAACAAGTACTTCATATACTTCCACTTCACCATTGCCCGCCGAATAGACCACCTTCTGCGTGGGGTTCATCAACAATTCCTCCACGCGCTGTGCGCCCCAATACGTGGAACCGACAGTTTGCAGACCGAACGCTTCGATGATGGAACGCAGGTTGGGGTCGTAATTGCGTGCCACAACCACCGGCACGTTATAGAACTCGCGTGCGGTGTGCGCAACCACTGCATTCAATGTATCCGAATTGGTGACCGCGGCCAGTCCATCCGCTTCACGGATGCCGGCCCGTTCAAGCACGCTTTCGGCAAGACCCTCCCCTTCGAGAGTGCGTCCGCGAAAATCAGGGTGAAGGCGGTTGAACGCCTCTTTCCTGCTATCCACAACAACGACATTGTGACCACCTTTGAACAGGTGATAACACAGTTCGGCGCCCACGCGTCCGCAACCGACAATAATGAAATTCATTGCTACTTACTCCTTCTCTTCCTTATGAACATGATAAGGTACATCTGTTACAACCACCCCATGTTTTGATAATAATTCCTGACGAAGCACTTCAGCCGTGCGCATGTGTAATGCATTATGCCACCGCTTGGATGGAATGAACTGTGGGACAACGACTGTGATCGTTTCGTTGGGTTGCTGCCCATCAACGATCTCCTCCAGATACTTAAGCAACGGCTCAACAAAAAGACGGAACGGCGAATCAAGAATGATCAGGCGCGTTCCATCGCCCCAGGTCTTCCATTTCTTTTGAACCTTGTCGGTTTCAGAGGGATCGATCGAGACGTGAACAGCCGTCACATCATCGGAAAGAAGCTTCGCATACCGCAGCGCTTCCAGCGTTCCCTGATGGATACCACTGATCGGCAGGATCACGCGATGACGGGTATGCCGTGAAGGTAAGCCTCTGAATTTATCGAGGGTCAGATGCGCTGCAAGGTCTTTATAATGACGATGGATGGTGAAAAAGATCGCGACCAGGATCGGGATCACAATGAGGACGATCCACGCTCCCTCCTCGAATTTGGTGATGGCAAATACGATCATGACTACAAAGGTACAGACCGCGCCAAAACCATTGATGAACATCTTATGACGCCAGCCCTTGTCAAAGCGCAGGGTCGATCCAGGCTCGACGATTTCCTCCCCTTCCTTGAGGCGGCCAATCTTCCACCAGCGGCGTGCCATGCCGGTTTGGGATAAAGTAAACGAAAGGAACACGCCGATCGCATAGAGCGGGATCAATAATGTCACGCTGGCTTTGTTGGCAACGATAAAGATCGAAGCAATGACCGAGAGCGTCAGAATGCCGTTCGAATACACGAGACGGCTGCCACGGAAGGTTAGTTGACGCGGTAGGAATCCGTCTCCTGCGGCGAGAGCGCTCAAACGTGGAAAATCCGCGAACGCCGTGTTGGCCGCCATGAGCAGGATGACCGTTGTGGCTGCGATGGTTGCCAGATATAAAGGACCACGTCCGTTATAGATAGTACGCGTCAACTGGGAAATGATGGTCTCTTCTTCGGAAAATACACCACCGATATGAGCGGTTAGATACGAAATGCTCAGGAACAGCGTCCCCAGGATGACAGACATCCAGATCAAGGTAATACCTGCATTATGGCTGCGCGGTTCCTTGAAGGCAGTAATACCGTTTGAGATGGCTTCCACACCGGTTAACGCGGTTGTACCGTTGGCGAAAGCATGCAAAAGAAGGAACGCTGTCACAGGGGCCAGGGTCTCTACAAGGTGAACTTCCGGTGGGTCAACAACCGTACCCAGTGTGCCGGTGACAAAACGGAACATGCCAATTCCTACGGTGAGGAACATCATCACAACAAAGAAATAGGTCGGGACAGCAAACGCGATCCCGGACTCTTTCACCCCGCGCAAATTGACAAGCATAATGAGAAAGACTGCAGCCACCGCGATTTCGATCCGATATTCATCTAGCGATGGGAACGCAGAAACGATCTGGGCCACACCTGATGAAATAGATACGGCAACGGTCAGGGTGTAATCCAGCAGAAGCGCTGCACCCGCCACCTGTGCATATGATTCGCCCAGGTTATCCCTTGAGACGATGTAGGCACCGCCTCCGCCAGGATAGGCATGGATGGTCTGTTCGTAGGAAATCGTGACGATCGCCAACAAAATAACAATTGCAACAGAAATAGGAAAGACAAATCCATATGCCGCGGTCCCCACGGCGATCAACACACCGAGGATTTCCTGGGTTGCATACGCTGTGGAAGAAAGGGCGTCAGATGCGAAGACGGCGAGACCGACTGCCTTGCCAATGGTTTGGTGGGGTGCGTCGGCGGTGGACAAGGGTCGCCCGATGAGCCAATGACTCAAGGAGCGCGGCGGCTTATACTCGCTTTGCCGCCGCATAATTTCAGTTTGATGGTTTTCGGGGGTTAACATTTTTTCTCTTGCTATTTACAAAAAGACGCCCACGCGCAAAGGCGTGGAGTAGCCACGATTATAGTCTAAATTGTGAAAATTCGTGGAGGTGTTACCTTACACCTGTTCGACGGTTAATAGTCCCCAGCAAAGTAAGCATTGATCAGATCAGAGATATCGGCAGTTGTGTTCTGCCGGGCCACGGCAAAGAAGTCATGTGCAGTTGCACGTCCATGTCCATAACGAGAGGAGTAATCCTGCAAAAAACGGAAGAAATCTACATCGCCCATGCGATAGTTCAATGCTTCGAGGAAATTGGCGCCATTCAAATAGGCGGCGTTGACATAACCACGGAACGATCCGCTCTCGTAGACATTCGTATCTACATAGCCTGATGGCCCGAAATAATTCACACGGAAGTTCCACCACCAGTCGTACGAATTGGGATAAATATATTGATAAAAGATCGCTTCGCTATACACGCTCAACGCTTCGTCGAGCCAGGGCTCCATGGCTTGATCGCTCCCCACCAAGCCGAACCACCATTGATGCGCGATCTCGTGTACACCAATGGAAATCAAATTGCTGCGGGCAGAATTATTGTATTCGTTGTAGAACTTGGTCGCCAGGAAAACAAGACCATCGTACTCCTGTCCGTCATTCAGGTCTGCCTGGACAATGTTAAGACTGCCATACGGGAATGGCCCAAACTTGACCTCGAACAACCCGATCTCACGGACGGCGGCATTCAGGATGGACGCCGCTTGATAATCATACCCAGGATAATAATATGAACGGATCTGTGCGCCGCCGGCAACAGCATCCACATACTGGAATTGGTCGCTGGCTGAGATGGCGAACGTACGCGCTCCGTTGACCCGATAGCGTGTCCACTCACCGTTAGGCTCTTCAACCCCACTCGTGGCAAAGACGATGCCCGTTTGAGTCGTCTTGACATTTACTTCGAAATCAGCTGAATCATAGACAAGATATTCACCCAGATACGAAGGGTCATGCAGGATCCATCCGTTGTTGAACGGCACGATGAATGGATACCAATCCGTCAGATTGACCTGGTCCACATCATAGCCGTACGGTTTGTCTTTGATCTTCGCCGGGATATCGATGCGAAAGCGCATGGTCAAAGTGATCTGTGCGCCTGGCGCAAGCGGCTGAGGCAATGCGACCGATAACCAATGTCCACTTAGGTTGTAGTTGAGCAAATTGCCATCGAGCATGATGTTCTCAATACTGAACCCGCCATGCAAATTAGGCTCGGCCGCCATGACAATCTCATTCAAGATCACGCCTGTCTGATTGGTGTAGCGGACTGTCTCGTCCACGCCGAGTTGGTGACCGTAATAATCGAGAAGAGCGAAGAGCGTATATTGAGTCCGTGCGGTGGGGGCGGGTGCGGTTGGAGAGGGAAGAGTGGTGGCAGTAAATTCGAGTGTGGGCAGCGGCGTATCGGTCGGAGGTTCGGGCGTGAATGTGTAGGCAAGAGTCGCCGTTTCGCTGGGCAACATCATCGGTTGGAAGGGCGTAGGCGTAGGTGACGCGTTGGGATTAGCCGTCACCAGCACGAGCGGGGCAGGAACCGCCTGCATGGGCTGAAGCGCCGTGCAAGAGGCAAGTATCCAAAGGATGAAAATGGATGCCAGTCGAAGAGTTTTTTTCATGAAGGTCCTATGTTATTGCGAGGGGATTGCTTCGCTATGCTCGCAATAACAAACCTTTAGTACGTATTCTTAAAATACTTCTTCATTAACTCGGTAATATCCGAGGCAGTCGTCTCATGGAACACGCGGAAGAAATCTGCACCCGTGGCACGTTTACCGGCATATTGGGTATAGTAGTTCTTGAGGAAGGCGAAGAAGATCTCATCACCCACCTGCTTGCGCAGATCCTCCAGGAAACGCGCACCGGTCAGGTAGACCTTGTCCCAATACGGACGCTGACCGCCACCATCGTAGATCGGCGTATCCACCCAGCCCGCCTGCTGAAATTCAAAGTAACGATAGCCCCACCACCAATCCACGAGATCGGGATGGACCGTTTCATAAAAGATGCGCTCGCTATACGTGCTAAGCGCTTCATCGAGCCACGGTTCGAGCGCCTGATCATCGGCGACGCTGTCGAACCACCATTGATGAGCGGTCTCGTGCGCGGCAATGATGACGAGATAATTCTTGGGCGTGTTGTCGTACAGATTGAAGTAATCGCGGCTGATGAAATATAACCCTGAATATTCCATGCCGTCGTTGAAATCACCCTGCACGGCCGTCAATGTTTTGTGGCGATAGGGCCCGAGCTTGTCGGAGTAGGTTTGCAGCGCCTGTACAGTGGTCTGCAACATAGCTTCGCCAGGCGTATCATAAAAGCCAAAGTAATAACTGTAGACGGTGACATCGCCGACCTGCTGCGTGCCCACCTTGAAATCGTTGCTCATGGACAGCGCGAACGTGCGCGCCGCTTCAATGACAAAGCGACGGCTGCCCGCCGCGGAAGGAGTCGTCTCCTCCCCTGAGGCGGCAATCTTTGGAGTCGCGCCATCGGTGAAGGTCACGCTGACGTCGAAATCCGCCAGGTCATAAACGAGATGCTCACCGTAATACCACGGGTTATGCAGGATCCATCCTTCACCTGGCTTATACGGCACGATGAACGGATACCAATCCACAAAGTTGATCTGCTTGTCGGTGTATCCATAGATCTGCGGCCGGACCTCGTTGGGGTTGCTATAGGCCTGTGCTTGTGGAAGGATGAGTCCATACGTTATGCTGAGGACCAGTGTGCGGCTGGGTTCCAACGGCTGTGGCAGTGTGATCTCGAGTTTCTGACTCAGGTTTTCAATGGTGTAGCTGGTGACAGGTTGCTCATTGATCGCCATCGACTTTATGCTGAACCCGCCTGACCATAAATTCGGCTCCACCGCAAGGACAAGAGACGTCAGCGTCTCACCGGTCCAGTTGGGATAGGTGATGGTCTGATTCACCACCGCGGCTTTCGATGTGTAGTTCAACTGCAAGTCGATCGCATAGATCGGGCGTTCAAAATCGGGCGCGAGCGTTGGGAAGGGAGTTGGCGATTCAGTGGGAGTGGGCGTCTCTGTAGGCGGGAGCGTCTCAGGGGGCAGGAGCGTTTCGGTTGGAAGAGCCGGGGGATTCGTGGCAACAGCGGGAGAAGAACAGGAGGTAACAAGCAAAAGGAAGAGAAAAGAAGAAAGAAGGACTCGAGTTGTAGTAGGTTGGTGCATGAGCGTTATTTTAACCGATATGCATATTCAGGATTTGCTTCCCGCTATTAACGAAAAAACGATCTGCCTGGTTCCTATACGGGAGACAGATCGTCTCCTTCTCCAGAACTGTTTTTCGCCTATTCCGCTTCTTCGATCAACAGGCGGGCGTCGTCCACTTTCACCACTCGCTCAGCTTGATGGATCAACTTGTTAAGACTTCGTCCGCAACGCAACCGGGCATTTGCCGGAACATACTTCGATGGGATGGGTGTTGGTTGACTGTTCAACGAGATGTTGAAGCACGGCGACCAATGCTCGATCAATTGTCGTTCCGCCGCGTTCAGGTCATTTGCCACAGGGATGAACCTATCGCTTTTTGAGCTCATCAATTCGATGGTGAACTTCATCGAGACCGGCCAGTTGGCCCACATGAAGCGTCCCACCATGGAGTGCCCATGAAACCCACCGAGGAGATGATCCCAGACCCGTGAGAAGGCGATCTGCGACTGTCCCACATAGAAGACGACTTTCTCATCACGAAAAAGATACAGGTCCAGACTCTTCCAATCATCGGGGCAGCGCTCGATCAGAATGAAACGCTTTAGAGGGATTACAACATGTTGATCGTTCATGACGCATACCTTCAGTCTACAATGAACAACTTTGCTCCGGTCAGGGTATGGGACCGGTGCGCTTCGGCGTCGTCTGCCACTTGATAGCTGACCCCTGGTGTAAGCGTGAATGTCCGGCCGTCGGCAAGCTCGGTGTGGAGCTCACCCTCCAAGCATAACAGGATGTGACCCTTTTTACACCAATGATCCGCACGATAGCCGGGGCTGTATTCAACCATGCGAACCCGGATCGTATCAAATTGTTGTGTACGCCAGATCGCCAGCCCGGATTCGCCTTTGTGTTCGGTGGCCGGAATCTGCGACCAGGATGTTGTCCCAAAGGGAATATTCTTCATGTCCATATTGATTCCAATCTACGCTGCGAACCGCAAAAGATGATTTGTATCTACAGTATCTTTGTGGAAGAAAGATTACACATCGTACCCATGTTTTATCTTCGTGATTGATTCCTGCAGTTCTTTCCATTGGGAGTCATTCACCGATTGTTTTCGATAGTCAGCCATGATCTCCCGAATCCGGGTCAGGG
>CAZKSG010000100.1:0-1941 GCA_964555335.1 uncultured Anaerolinea sp. | reverse complement strand
TCATTCACCGATTGTTTTCGATAGTCAGCCATGATCTCCCGAATCCGGGTCAGGGAAGGCTGTCCGTATCTTTCCACGACAGGGCGAGTCCACGGAAAAAACCACAAATGAAAATGGGCGGAATTCTCCTCCTGAACGATCGTCAGGTTTTCAACATTTGTGACCTTCTTGATCGCGGCATGTGTCCTTCTGAGAAGGTTTGAGAATTCCTCATACTCCGCCAGCTGCATATCGGCAATGGACTGAAAGTGTCTTAGGGAAGCAATAACGAGAAACCCGGGTAGGGGAATGAGGGGATCTTGATGTACACAAAAATATTGGGCTCTTTGGATCAAACCTCCCGGAACTGACATCGACCGGTTGCTGATCGCACAACCCATGCAATTGATATCCCATTCCCTTCCAAGGAAGTCCTTTGTTTTCATGATCGTATCCGCCTTGACCCATACGCATCGCTTGTCGATTGCACCACTACAACATTATAAAACCACCCACACTGTCTGACGTGGGTGGTGTAATCATCACACTTAATTTCCAGGAAGCCTTTCAATACAGGCAGCGGTTGCGGCTACAGGCGGTGCGACCCGGCTGAGAAATTCCACCGGGCGGATCTCCAAAATGCGCCAGCCTCTCTCTACGGTGAAGCGCGTTTGGAGCTCTTCTACAGTGATCTGGCGCGGCAGGTTGGGCATGGAGGAAAAGTCAACGTTGAATGCATGCAACTACAAACGGCCGCCGGGAATCAACGTTTGGGCAAGTTCGTCGGCATACTGGTTACATTGATCAGGGTCGAAGAGATGATAAAAGCCGGAATCCACAACCGAGCCGAATTGTTGCTGGAGCAGCGAGGGTCTCAACGCATCTGCCACCCTGAATTCCACGCGGTTCGCAACACCGGAGGGAAGCGCCGTTCTTTTTTGCTGTGCGTGAGCGATGGCAGCCTCTACAAAATCAACCCCGACCGTTTGATAGCCGAGACCGGCCAGGTGAATGGAAAGATCACCAGAGCCACACCCCACATCCAAAACGGGGGCAAGAGGCGGGTATTCCGTCAGAAGTGCGGACATCGCAGGCTGCGGGCCGCCAATGTCCCAGGGCGGAGTATCTGTGTAAACGGCATCAAAAAATGAGCGTGGATCAGAACCGAATCGACTCATGGCATATCCTTTGCAAGAAGTGTCACAGCATATCATGAAATGCAACATCCCGCACATTTCTCTGTGCGGGATGTTGTGATGTACGCAGAACTCTATCCTTCGATGGCTTTTTTCATGGCAGCCATTGTGGTATCGAGCCCGGCTTTCATCTGGTTCTTCATCATATCTTCCATACCGGGCATGGACGGCATGCCGGCAGGGACAAGGGTGGCATCCATCTGCAGGGTGAGCTTGGTGCCATCGCCGTCGGCTTCGAGGAGGTAGGTGTTGGTCACATCGGAAGCGGGAGGCGCGGCGAGGGTTTTCACGCCGAACTTTTTATTCGGTTCAAACGAAACGACTTCATTCGTGGTCACATTCTTCATTCCCATGGATGTGGTCTCGACCTTGTATTTTGTTCCCAACGCGAGCGGCCCACTGACTTCGATACCGGTAATATACGTGCTTAACTTCTTCTGGTTGTCGAGATTCGTGATGAACGCCCAGACCTGCTCGACAGATTTGTTGACCTTCACAGACGTTTCGATGACTGCCATAGATTCTCTCCTCTGTTAAATTGGATAATAATGGATGGATTATACTTGTCCGGGTTTATTGGGGAGGAAACATAAGTACTAGGCTGGATTCATACTTCTTCAAATAAGGATGGTATGCGATGCTAAAACGAACCCTTGGCAAAAGCAAACTGGAAGTCAGCGCGCTGGGCATGGGATGTTGGGCGATCGGCGGGCCGTGGGATTGGACAGATCCCGGACAGGAGCCGTTTCCGGTCGGTTGGGGCGAT
>CAZKSG010000099.1:0-15536 GCA_964555335.1 uncultured Anaerolinea sp. | reverse complement strand
ATTGCGAACTCCACGAGCAGAAGACCAGCCGCCGCGAGCCAGGGATGGAACTGCCCGCCAGCAATCCTTCGCCAAAGGTGAAACTGTCTGGATATAAATTGTAGCGATGCCAACCATAATCCACGGGACCCAGAATTTTTTCTTCGTCTTCGATGGGACGCAGATACCAATTCTTGTTGTGGAGATGGATGGTCAGTTCGCGTTGAATAATGGGGTAAGTCATGGTGAATATCCTCTAGCACTTATTTCTACCAGTAAGTGCAGTAACGTCGACTAGCCAAAAGGACAGTTTCGCTCTTGTTTTTCCTGAAAACCCGTTCGATACAAATCATTATACACAGCCAAACCTGACAGGTTTTCATAGAACCGAATCCAAAAGGGACCCGTGTCCACGCGAGTAACGTGATGGAGCAAGTGTCGCAGGAAACCTGTCAGGTTTCTATATCTATTCTTGAAACCCTGTCCGATACAAGTCATAATACATTCCCTGGTTCGCCAGCAACTCAGTGTGTGTTCCCTGCTCGATGATCCTGCCATCGTGGATGACCACGATCTTATCGGCGCTGGTGATGGTCGAAAGGCGATGTGCGATTACAAAGGATGTGCGTCCTTTTAAAAGAGTCGCCAGTGCACTTTGAATGATCTGCTCGGTCTGTGTATCTACTGACGACGTCGCTTCGTCCAGGATCAAAATGCGTGGGTTTGCCAGCAGGGCACGCGCGAACGAGATCAACTGGCGTTGACCTACACTTAGCGTCGCGCCGCCTTCCTCCACGGAAGTGTCGTATCCGTTTTTCAGGCGCATAATAAAGTCATGCGCACCAACAGCCCTTGCTGCGGCGATCACATCGTCGTCGCTGGCATTCAGTCGTCCGAACAGAATATTTTCCTTCACCGAACCGTTGAACAAGAACGGGTCCTGCAACACCATACCCATTTGCCGCCGTAAAGACTGTTGAGTCACCGTTCGCAGATCCACGCCGTCCACGAGCACGCTGCCTGAGGTCGGGTCGTGGAAGCGGGTGAGCAATTTGACAATGGTCGTCTTCCCGGCGCCTGTCTCCCCTACCAGCGCCACCGTCTGCCCGGGTGTCACATCCAGATCGATCCCATCGAGAACAAGAGTCGGGTCATCGGAATAATGGAAAGAGACATTTTCGAATCGGACTTCACCGGTCACTGACCCCATTTCACGTGCGTCTGGCGCATCCTGAACTTCGATCGGCGTATTGAGCAGTTCAAGGATGCGTTCGCCGCCGGCCATCGTGGACTGAAGCGTATCGAAGCGACGGCTCAAGTCACGGATCGGGTCGAAGAGGCGGTCGATATACAGAACGAACGCGATCAATACGCCCGCCGTGATCGACTCGCCGAGGACGGCCGTCCCGCCAATGTATACGACGAGTGCTGTGGCAATTGCGCCCAACACATCGACAACGGGGGTGAACAAGGAAGCCACTTTTGCCGCGTCGAGGCTGGTCTCCAGAAAATAGCGGTTCACATATTCCTTGAAGTTCCTGTAATTATGAGACTGCCGCGAAAATGCCTGTACCACGCGCACACCGTTGACATTTTCAGCCAGCACAGAATTGGTCCAAGAGACGGCGGCACGCACTTTGCGATAATTTCGTCGCGCTGCACGCCGGAAGAGGATCGTTGCCAAAACCATCAGCGGCAGAACAGCGAACGTCAGCAGTGAGAGTCGCAGATTTAGCGAGAGCATGGCGACCAGCGTCCCTACGATCGCCAGAATATTGCGGACAATCGCCAGCACGGCCCAGGTCACGAACTCGCGCAATGTACCCACATCGTTGATAACCCGTGTGATGACACGTCCCACACTGTAGCGATTATAGAAACTCAACGAGAGCTTTTGCAGATGCTGGAACATAGCCGTGCGAACATCATACAGAATATGTTGCCCCACGCGCGACATGATGCGTACGCGGGCGATATTGGTCGCCAGCTGGATCACAGAGACGACCAGATATGCGATCACGATGTTTCGCAGCGCGACAAGGTCATTGTTACCAATGCCTTCATCGATGGCAAGCTTCACAAAATACGGACCTGAAACAGCTGCAGCGGTCACGATAACCATGAAGAACAACGAAAGCGACATCTGCCCATAGTAAGGTTTGAGGAATTGCAGCAGTCCCCGTGCCACTTTGGGATCATATCCCTTATCATAGGCTTCTTCTGATTGGATAATAAAAGTTGGAGGAATGATTTTGGTTGTCATATGTTTATCTGCCACAGAGTCTAGAGGAGCGGTCTTTCAATTTCTCTGTATTCCCGCGACTCTATGGTCATATTAGGCGATCACATGGGAACCGTCATCGGTCTGAGTAGGCTCCATTGTCTGCACTTCTTCCGTCTCTTCCGCAAAGGTAGCATGGTCGATCAACTGAAGATCATGGATCTCCTTATATAATCCAGCACGGGCAAGCAATTCTTCGTGTGTGCCGCGTTCGATAATGCGGCCGTCATCCATCACCAGGATCACATCTGCCCGGCGGACAGTTGACAAACGATGAGCAATAACAAATGTAGTTCGACCTTCCATCAACGTATCGAGAGCAGCCTGAATCAGTTTCTCCGTTTGTGTATCCACAGAAGATGTTGAATCGTCCAGGATCAGGATGCGCGGGTTCATCAACAAGGCACGTGCAATCGCCACGCGTTGACGCTGCCCGCCAGAGAGAGTCACACCGCGTTCGCCAACGATCGTGTCATATCCTTTTGTAAAGCCTTCGATAAATTCATGTGCCTGGGCAGCTTTTGCCGCAGCTATGACTTCATCCATTGTTGCATCGGGACGACCGTAGGCGATGTTTGCTTTAATGGTATCGGAGAACAGCAGGGATGTCTGCAACACTATGCCGATCTGCCTGCGCAGCGTTACCAGATCCATCTCGCGCACGTCCACGCCATCCACCAGTACACTCCCCTCCGTCACGTCGTAAAAACGAGGGATCAGATTCACGAACGATGTCTTTCCTGACCCTGTAGGACCGATCAACGCAACAATGCGGTTCGGCTCAACCTGCAAGTTAATACCGCTCAAGGAGGCGGTCTTTTCATTATGATATTTAAGTCCGACGTTGCGAAACACCACTTCACCCCGCAACTGATTCAACGCAACCGCATTTTGGGCTGACTGAATCGCCGGTTGCGTATCCAGCACTTCAAAGACGCGTTGGGCGCCGGCCGCCGCTTCACCGCCTGCATTGACCAGACCCGTCAACTGCTGCGCTGGTTCTGCCATCATCAGGATATATGCGTTGAACGCCACGATCTCACCGATCGTCAACGTACCATCCATGACCATCTGACCACCGAACCACAAGATCAGGATGATGCTGATTGACGTTAACCAGTTGGTGGTAGGCATGATCTTCGACCACTCGTCAATGACATAGACCCAGGTTTTGAACACTTCCTTGTTGGCGATGTCAAAGCGCCTGGTTTCATATTCCTCGCGCGCAAATGCACGGACCACTTGAACACCGACGACATTCTCCTGCAATCGATTGGACACCTCGCCCACTGCATTATCCACATCAAAGAAGAGCTTACCGATCTTTGTCCCAAAACTGGATGTCATCAGGATCAAGGGGATCATCGGCAGCAAGGCGATCACAGCAAGCCGCGCATTGTCGGTGAGCATAAAATACAGGATACCCACTGTAAGGAACACAAAGCGAACAAGGTCTGCCACCGAACCGCCTGCAAAGCGCTCGATGGCGCGAACATCTTCGATGCAACGCGAGATCAACTGTCCGCTTTGGGCGTGGTCATGATAGGTGAACGGCAGATACTGGATGTGGTCATACATTCGGTTGCGCAGGTCATAGCCAACACGCGCTGCGATCCACTCCGAAAGGTAGCGATTACCAAGATTCAAAATAGCGGAAACCAGCCCAAGTCCCAGAAGAAGAAGCGCCGAGTGGACGAGGTATCCTGTTTCGCGTCGCGCCAATCCATCATCGATCACGGAGCGGATGATGCGCGGTACGATCAGGTTCAATCCTGTCAACACCAATAGCAGCATCAAAGTCGCCAAAATCGGCCAAAAATATGGCTTGAGAAAAACGCGTATGCGGATTAAATGTTTCATAGGGATTTGAAAGGATACCATAAAAAAAGGCTTCCAAGTTCGGAAGCCTTTTGTCATTTATTCGAGCGGTTCGATGGCACTCAACGATGACCTGCTGCTGAGGTCAAGGTTGCCACTATCGGTCGGCCAACCACGGAAGGTGTCTGTGCGATAGGCTTGCACAGCCTTCTGGTAGAAGGGGATGATGTATACAACGTCCTCATGGACGATATCCTGCATGCGCCAGATAATACCGCGTCGTGCTTCATCATCCAGTTCGGTACCCTGCTGTACAAAGAGTTTATCGTATTCGGGATTGGAATAACCTGTTTCATTAAATCCCGAAGAAATCTCATCGGTGAGCATCACGCCGAGCAGAAAACTCGGGTCTGGGTCCGAACCCCATTCCCATAAGATGATATCGTAGTCGAAGGCCGGACAACAACGTGAGCTTAACTCGTCCGAGTCCACCGGCTCCATTACAACACTGATCCCGATCTGCTGCCACATTACCTTAAGCAGTTCGGCTTCGCTTTGCGCATATTGATTCGAGTCCGGCCACTCGAGGCGGAAGGTCAGATCGCGACTGCCGTCGGGCATATCGCGCGTACCGTCATTGTTGGCATCCAGATACCCTGCGCGATCCAGAATACTGTTCGCTTCCTCGACATCGTACTCGTAATCCTTGATAGACGAGTTGTAGAAGGAGCCCAATCCCTTGGGGATCAGGGTTAACCCCGGGTCCGCGAGCCCGAGCATCACTTCATCGATCAGTCTCTGCTTATCGATCGCATGGGCCATCGCCAGACGGACGTTGCGATCCTGCAGTGCAGGATGCCCTGTACACAACCCGCCCGCTTCTACAGGACACTGCCCTGGCTTCACCTGATTCATGATGATATCGGATACGTTGGGCGCCACCGGCGGACCTGCGACCACCTGCACACCAGCCATCGTATCCAACGCAGAGACCGCGTTTACGGGCAGCGCGGTAATCAAGTCCACTTCTTTTTCTGAGATCGCGGTAATCAGGGAAGACATGTCGCTATAGATACGGAATTCGATCCCGCCGATCTTGGGCACATCCTTGTAATGTTTGCGATTCGCTTGAAGGCGAATGTACTGACCGGGAACATATTCCACCAATGTAAACGGACCGCTACCCACTGACTTCTCAAGGGGAAGGTCTGTGATCGTGGGGTCTTCGATCGTTTCCCAAACATGTTTAGGCAACACATATAAACCTGATAGCTGGCTTTCCATGTTGGGAATGGCCTGAGACAGGGTAATTACAACCTCATCTTTTGACTTTGCCGCGACGCTTTCAAAGTAGGCTGTATATCCCGGCATATACACAAACTCTTCGGGATGCCGGGAATACAAGTTAAATGAATAGACCACATCAGCGGCAGTGAGAGGCTGTCCATCACTGAACTCTACACCGTCGCGCAGTTTGAACGTCCAGACCTTGCCATCCTGAGAGACATTTGCACTCTCAGCCAGAGAAAGGTCATAGGAACCGTCAAGATTCAATGTATAGAGTGTATCGTAGATCAAACTAAAAATAGTGAACGATTCAGTCAATAACGCCATGCCGGGATTCAACGAATCCGGCTCGCCAGTCCAGCCGATCTTGACCGTGGCGCCGGAGCCTGATAATCCGTTGCAAGCGGAGAGAATTGTCGACAAAATTAATATGATGCTGAAAAGGGCTTTTGCTCTACCCATTCGCTCTCCTTTACCTTAAACCAGGATTATAACGAATCCCCTCGAGATGCCACCTTGCAATTTACTCTCGAATGGGTCACCCCATTGAATTTTTATCAAAAATGTCAGGTGGTATAATCGCCTTAACTTCATATCCACAAGGGAACAAGCATGAAACTTCATGAATATCAATCAAAAGCCATATTCGCAAAGTACGGAATTCCCATCCCGAAGGGACGGGTAGCGGCTACTGCAGAAGAGGCGAAGCACATCGCCGAGGAACTGGGTGGCCGCGTTGTTATTAAATCGCAGGTTCTGGTTGGCGGACGCGGCAAGGCTGGCGGTGTGAAGGTCGCCAAGAATTCGCATGAAGCCGCGCAGTACGCCGATCAAATCCTTGCCATGCACATTAAAGGGCTCCCGGTCCGCAAGGTGTTGGTGGATGAAGCCGCCGCCATCGAGCATGAGATTTACTTCTCGATCACCAATGACCGCGCGGCAAAAAAGCCAGTGATGATCGCCTCTGCGGCGGGCGGCGTGGATATCGAAGAAGTCGCTGCAACCATGCCGGAGAAGATCATCAAAGTACACATTGACCCCCTGCTAGGGCTGCGCGACTACCAGGCACGCGATATCGCCGCATCCATCGACCTGCCGCGCGAATTGTGGCGCGACTTCAGCAAGATCGCAACCGGATTATGGCACGCCTATCTCGAAACGGATGCAACTTTAGCTGAGATCAATCCGCTGGTGATCACGAAGGACAACCGCCTCGTCGCATTGGATGGCAAGATGATGCTCGACGACAACGCGCTCTTCCGTCATACTGATCTGGCCGAACTACGCGACCTCGACGAAGAAGCTCCTGCTGAAACCGAAGCGCGCCGCCATGGTCTCTCGTTCATCAAGCTCGACGGAGACATTGGCTGTATGGTCAATGGCGCGGGACTGGCCATGACCAGCATGGATATCGTCAAGCTGTTTGGCGGCGAGCCCGCCAACTTCCTGGATATAGGCGGTGGCGCCAAGGCGGATAAAGTAGCCGCTGCAATGCGCATCATTCTCGCAGACCCGAACGTGAAAGCCATCCTCTTCAATATCTTCGGCGGCATTACCCGCTGCGATGAAGTAGCGAAGGGAATTCTGGTTGCCATGGATGAAGTCAAGCCAAAAGTTCCGATGGTGGTTCGCCTAGTGGGAACCAACGCGGAAGAAGGTCGTAGATTGCTCGAGAATGCAAACATGATCACGGCAGAAACACTCGCCGATGCAGCCAAGAAGGCTGTTGCAGCAGCAAAGGGATAATCACCAATGAGCATACTTATCAACAAAAACACACGTCTTCTTGTGCAAGGCGTTACCGGCAATGACGGACTCTTTCACACCGCACAAATGGTTGCCTATGGCACCAATGTTGTTGCGGGTGTAACTCCCGGCAAAGGCGGCGAATGGGTTCTGGATGGAAAGGTTCCGGTCTTTGACTCGGTCAAACTTGCTGCAGACGCAACCGGTGCGAACTGCTCGGTGATCTTCGTTCCGGCTCGCTTCGCACCCGATGCAATGTTCGAAGCGGCAGATGCGGGCATCCCCCTTATCATCTGTATCACCGAAGGCGTCGCCGTACAGGATATGATGCGCGTGCGCAATTATCTTGACCAGAAGAAAGTGCGTTTGGTGGGACCGAACTGCCCGGGCATGTTGACTCCCGGCGAGTGCAAAGTGGGCATCATCCCCGGTGACATCGCCATCCCTGGCAGCGTAGGCGTTGTTTCACGCTCTGGAACGCTGACGTATGAAGTGCTCTATGCTCTCAAGCTCGTCGGCATGGGATCATCCACCTGCGTAGGCATTGGCGGTGACCCGGTCAACGGCACGAACTTCATCGATGTGCTCGAAATGTTCGAGCACGATCCGCAAACCGAAAAAGTCGTTATGATCGGTGAGATCGGCGGGACCGATGAAGACAAGGCCGCAGAATTCATCGCATCCAAGATGACCAAGCCGGTCGTCTCGTTCATCGCCGGGCAGACGGCGCCTCCCGGTAAACGCATGGGACACGCTGGCGCCATCATCGAAGGCGGAGCAGGCACAGCGGCAGATAAGATCCGTGCGCTCGAAGCCGCAGGCGTCAAAGTAGCGAAGCATCCTGAAGAGATTCCGTCACTTCTCAAATAGCCATGTAGTTGCGAGTAGAGCGAAGCAATCTCCCATTCAACGGGTGACTTTAGTAAACTAAAGATTGCGTCGTTGGGCTATTGCCTTCCTCGCAATGACATTAAACACGTAGAGCCGCCCTTTCGGACGGCTCTACGAGTTATAATCCACAAAACAAATTATTTGTGCGAATCGATGTACGTGACAGCGTCACCCACAGTGGTGATCTTCTGAGCATCCTCGTCTGAGATCTCGGCGCCAAACTTGTCTTCAAAAGCCATGATCAGTTCCACAAGATCGAGGGAATCCGCTTCGAGCTCTTCGCGAAAACGGGCTTCTGGTGTGATCTTCGATTCATCGGCACCAAGCAGGTCTTTGATAATTGCCTTTACTTCAGTATATGTGTCAGACATGACAACCTCCTTTAGAGTTTTCGTGGCTATTGTACTCGGTAAGGCGCCAGAGCGCCACAGGCATCAACCGTGTCCAGCCAGATATTTATACAATCACAGGAACACTACCCCATGACAAAAGTTGCGCCAATCGACCAGCGGAAAGCCGACCACATCAAGATCAATCTTGAGAAGGATGTTCGCTCTGCCCTGACAACCGGGCTGGAAAACTATCACTTTGTCCACGAGGCGTTGCCCGAACTGGACTTAAGTCGGGTCGACACAAGCCTGAGCCTGTTCGGAAAACCCCTGAATGCACCCATCCTGATCAGTTCCATGACCGGCGGGACAGCCGAAGCCGAGACCATCAACCTGCGCCTTGCTGAAACTGCTTATGTAATGCGTGTTGCCATGGGCGTGGGGAGTCAACGGGCAGCCATCGAAAATCCCGAACAAGCCAAAACCTTCCAGGTGCGACGCGTTGCTCCGGATATTCTGTTGTTTGCCAATCTCGGAGCCGTACAACTCAACTACGGCTACGGAGTGGATCAATGCCGCAAAGCTGTCGAAATGGTACAAGCTGACGCGCTAATCCTTCATCTTAACCCTCTCCAGGAGGCAGTGCAGGATGCAGGCGACACGAACTTCGCCGGGCTGGCAAGAAAGATCGAAGAAGTATGCAAAAAGCTGGAAGTGCCTGTCATCGCCAAGGAAGTTGGCTGGGGAATCTCAGAGAAGACAGCCAAGCTATTAGCCGATTGCGGCGTTTCTGCTATTGATGTGGCAGGTGCAGGCGGCACAAGTTGGTCGCAAGTTGAAATGCACCGCGCGCCCGACGAATTCACCCGCGATCTTGCCGCCACGTTCGTCGGCTGGGGCATCCCCACCGCAGACTCGATCCTCAACGTCAAGAAAGCCGTCCCCGACATGACGGTCTTTGCCAGCGGCGGCATCAAAGACGGACTCGACATCGCCAAATGCATTGCCCTCGGCGCTGCGCTGGGTGGAATGGCAGGTCAATTCTTGAAAGCTGCGGCAATTTCGACTGACAAGGCCGTTGAAATGGTGAAGCTGACCAGGCGACAGATCGAGGTAACGATGTTTGCATGTGGGGCAAGAGAGATTAGAGAATTAGAGAATGGGAGATTGGTGAAACAATAGGCAATTGATCAGAACCATAACGACCATATCGAGACCGATAACTTAAGGGGATGTTCAGGGTTATTCCCTACATACGTCAACCAGACTCTTCGCCAAAGGAGCCAGCATGGACGACATTTCTCATATCCTGCAACGGATTCCACAATTTGCGTCTGCAATACCAACTGAGATCAAGGAACTAACCGGCGGCATCACTAACCGCAATTTCAAAATCACGGTCAACGGAGAGTCTTTCGTCTTGCGGTTGGGCGGAAACGAAACCACCTATTTGGGCATTGACCGGAAAAACGAATATGAGTGCAGCCTACTCGCGTCGAAAGTGGGAATCGCCCCCGAGCCAACAGCATTCCTGGAACCCGAAGGCTATATTCTGGCACGGTTTATTTCGGGCAAAGGAATCCCTGCCGAAGAGATCGGAACAGAAGAAAATATCACACGTGTCGTTCAATCCATGAAAGGCTATCACGCCCTGGATTTTTTCCCCGGATCCTTCTCCCCGTTTCGCGTGGCAGAAGAATATGCCAAGACAGCCCGGCAATTCAAGGTTAAACTCCCTGACAAAATGGATTGGTATCTTGAGAAATCCCGCGAAATCGAAGGGGCAATGTATCGTCAGCCGCTGGAGCCGCGTCCATGTCATAATGATCTACTCAATGGAAACTTCATCGATGACGGAACACGCATCCGCATCCTGGACTGGGAATACGCCGGCATGGGTGACATTTTCTTTGACTTAGGCAACTTCGCCGTGCAGCACGACTTCAACGAGGAACAGGATGAGCTGCTGCTGAAAGTGTATTTTGGCTCGCCCACCCATTCTCAACGTGCGCGTCAAAAGCTGATGAAGATCATGTCAGATCTGCGCGAGTCCATGTGGGCGATGGTCCAGATCGGTGTCTCCAAACTGGACTTTGATTATGCTGGTTACGGTCAGAAGTACTTTGATCGTTTCGAAGCCAGTACCCGTGGAAATGAATACACTGAATGGCTACACACTGTGTAAAAACTCTTCGTCATTGCGAACACAACGATCCCGCCATTAGCAACCCAGATGGCTTCGTCTGTTGGCAATGACGATACACAAAAGGTATCTTCCTTCCATGTCCCCTATTGTCTTCATCATGCTCGATGGCGTACGCCCAGACGCGATCGAAATTGCCAATTGTCCGACACTGAACGCTTTCCGTGAACGCGGAGCCAGCACCATGCGGGCACGAAGTGTCATGCCTTCCATCACGCTGCCCTGCCACACATCCATCTTTCACAGCGTTCCGCCGACAAGGCATGGGATCACATCGAACACATTCATCCCGATGGCACGTCCATTGCCCGGGGTAGTGGAAGTTGCGCGTGCGGCAGAGAAACGCATCGCCTTCTTTTACAACTGGGAGCAGTTACGCGATCTCGCCCGCCCAGGCAACATCCATTATTCGTATTTTCGAGACAGCTCCTACGACCCCGCCGGAGATGATGAGACAGTAGAGCATGCTACCCGATTCATCCAAAACGAACGACCAGATCTGGCTTTCATCTATATCGGCACTGTGGATACCACAGGTCACGATCATGGATGGATGTCGGATGCCTACCTGCGGCAACTTGAACACGTAGATTCCTTACTAGAGGATTTCTTCACGATACTTTCAGATGAATACGCCAGTATTATCCACAGCGATCACGGTGGACACGATCGCAATCACGGCACCGGTTCAGATGAAGACATGATTATTCCCTGGATGGCTGCAGGTCCAAATATCAAAAAAGGCTATACAATTCAATCTCAAGTGAGCCTGCTCGACACCGCTCCTACAATCACAAAGATATTGGAAATATCGCCACATCGCGAATGGGAAGGACGCGTAGTGGACGAAATATTTCAATAAGCAGAAATAAAATCCCAACCCTGGAGACAACACATGGAATTCCCTACACACGCACAGGCAGTCATCATCGGTGGAGGAGTTGGCGGGGCAAGCATTGCGTATCATCTGACCCAGATGGGGTGGCGGGACATTGTCGTGATTGAACGACATGAACTCACCAGCGGATCCACATTCCATTCCGCTGGGCTGGTGGGACAGCTGCGCACATCGTCCAGCCTCACCAAGATGATGCGGTACAGCACGGACCTGTATCGCAGGCTCAAGAATGAAACGGGTGTCGATCCCGGCTGGGACGAAGTAGGGAGTTTGCGTATTGCCTCTTCCGATGAGCGTATGGAGGAACTCAAGCGCGTCGTGGGATATTCCAAGGCATTTGGCATGCCACTCGATATGTTGTCACCGAAGGAATGTCTGGATCTGTTCCCACTGATGTCGTTGGAAAATGTCAAAGGCGGAGTCTTTCTCTCGACTGACGGGCAGATCGACCCGACCGGACTCACAAATGCACTTGCAGCAGGTGCGAAGAGTCGTGGCGCGAAATTCATGATGAACACTCGCGTTACAGGAATCACCATCAGCAACAATGAAGTCAGGGAAGTGGTGACAGACAAAGGCGTGATCAAGACCGATGTTGTCATCAATGCAGCGGGATTGTGGGGCAACGACATTGCCAACATGGTGGGCGTCACGTTGCCGATCATCCCAATGGCGCATTTGTATCTCATCACCAAACCGGTCAAGGATCAACCACCGTCCATGCCCACGATGCGTGACCCGGATAATTTGGTTTATTTCCGCGGCACAGGCAGCGGCATGATCGCTGGCGGATACGAACATGAACCCAAACCATGGGGACTCAAAGGTGTGCCGCAGGATTGGAATTTCAAACTACTTGAACCCGATTGGGATCGCTTCACGCCGTTGATGGAAAACATCATCAAGCGTGTTCCTTCAATGGAGACTGCTGAGATCATGCAGTTGCTGAATGGTCCGGAAGGCTTTACACCCGATTCAGAATATCTGCTTGGTCCCACAGCCGTGCGCGGCTTCTGGGTGGCGTGTGCGTTCTGCGCCCATGGCATCGCGGGTGCAGGCGGCATCGGCAAGGTGATGGCAGAGTGGATAATCGATGGACACCCCGAATGGGATATGTGGAAACTGGATGTGCGTCGCTTTGGGAATCAATATGGAAGTCAGGTGTTCACATTGGCGCGCACGGTAGAGACCTATGGAAAGTATTACGACATTCACATGCCCTATGAGGAACGTGAATCCGCGAGACCGTTACGTCTCTCGCCTGCGTATCATCGCTTGCAGGATCTGGGCGCAATCTTCGGCGAAAAAGGCGGATGGGAACGACCGAATTGGTTCACGCCAAATGAAAAAGACTCACGTGCGGCTCCAGTTCCAGCGCTGAAGGGCTGGGCGCTTGACAATTGGTCGCCAGCCATCGCTGCAGAACACCGCGCCACACGCGAAGCAGCCGGTCTCTTCGATGAGACATCCTTCTCGAAGATCGAAGTGCAAGGACCAGGTGCTTGTGCTTTCCTGCAATCGCTATGTGACAATGATATTGACAAACCCGTTGGCACCGTGGTCTACACCCAAATGCTGAATGCGCGCGGCGGTATTGAATGTGACTTCACCGTCTCGCGCCTGGCACAGGATCGCTTCATGATCGTCACCGGAACAGCCTTCGGCACACATGATATGACTCACCTGCGCCGCTACATGCCATTAGATGGAACAGTCTATATCAATGACGTCACCTCTGCGCGAACATGCTTCGGACTGTGGGGTCCGCGTGCAAGAGATATTCTGCAATCCATCACTCGGGATAATGTTTCCAACGAAGCTTTCCCGTATATGACCGCCAAACAAATCACGATTGGGAACATTCCCACGCTGGCACTGCGTGTCACGTACGTTGGTGAATTGGGATGGGAATTTTATGCTCCCTCTGAATATGGTGAGCAATTATGGAATACACTCTGGGAAGCAGGCAAGCCCTTCGGCATGATGGCTGGCGGATATAAAGCAATCGAGTCACTCCGCCTGGAGAAAGGCTACCGTTATTGGAGCGCGGATATTACCCCCGATTACACTCCCTACGAAGCTGGACTTGGATTTGCAGTGGCATTGAACAAATCTGTACATTTTATGGGCAGGGAAAAACTACAAAAGCAGAAGGCAGAGGGTGTTAAAGTTAAACTCTGCTGCATCACGCTGGACGACTCGAATACTGTTGTCTTCGGCAGCGAACCGATCCGCTATGAAGGAAAGGTCGTGGGCTGGGTCACTTCGGGCGGGTTTGGGTACTCGATTAATAAGTCAATTGCGTACACGTATCTGCCCATCGAACTGGCAAAACCGGGAACACGCCTCAGCGTGGAGTGTTTCGGGGTCGAGATCCAGGCAGAGATCCAGAAAGAGCCGTTGTACGATCCGAAGGGAGAAAAGATAAAAGCATGATCATGAAGTGACTGTCGCCTCGAAAGTGACAGTCACTTTTTTACAGTAGAATTAAAGGATGTCAACAACAATCAAAGCCATCATATTTGACTTCGGGAATGTTCTCCTTGAATGGGATCCCCGTCTCGTGTACCGCCGCTATTTCTCCAATGACGAAGAAGCGATGGAACGTTTCTTCCGGGAAGTGAATTTTATGGAGTGGAACGCCCAGCAGGACAAGGGACGTTCATTTGCTGATGGGGTTGCCGAACTCTCCAGGCAGTTCCCGCAGTACGCGGATTTAATTCAAGCCTACTCCGATAACTGGAGCGATTCAATTGGTCACCATCTACATGGAACAGTCGAAATCATGAAACAATTGAAAAAGGCAGGTTACGCATTATACGGACTGAGCAACTGGTCGGCAGAGACGTTCCCCATCGCGCGTGAAAAGTACGATTTTTTCGACTTGCTGGATGACAGAGTGATCTCAGGAGAAGTTGGTATGATCAAACCTGAGCCTGAGATATACGAACTGCTTCTGCAAAAAATTGGCAAACCCGCCAATGAATGTCTGTTCATTGATGATGCACCAGCAAATATCGCGCAGGCGCAAAAAATGGGATTTGCGACAGTACTTTTCCATTCACCGGAGCAGTTAAAAGCAAGCCTGCACGAATTCGGACTTCTGTAAAACCATCCACATGGACAGGGGGAAACTGCGTCTTTTACAATAGAATATATGTGCTAAAATCTCTCGCACCAGCTCATCTACAGGGACAATTCCATGAGTCTTATTCACATTCAAAACCTTAGCAAGCACTTCAAAATCCTCAACCGCCGCGAAGGACTGGGCGGAGCGTTCCGCGATCTTTTTTCGGGAAGCTATCGTACCGTCGAAGCGGTGGCAGGCATCTCGTTCGACATCGAACCGGGCGAGATCGTCGGTTACATTGGTCCGAACGGTGCAGGGAAATCCACCACGATCAAGATGATGACAGGCATTCTAAAGCCAACGGGCGGAGCCATCGAAGTCAATGGGCGTCCGCCATATGACAATCGCATTCGCCAGGCACAGATCATGGGCGTTGTCTTTGGTCAACGCACACAGCTATGGTGGGACCTGCCTGTGATCGAGTCGTTCAAAATCCTGAAAGAGATTTACAAGGTGGATCAAAAGACCTTTGACCACCACATGGGCATGTTCAACGATCTGGTTGGACTGAACACATTGTACTCACAACAAGTGCGGACTCTCTCCCTCGGACAACGCATGCTATGCGACATCACCGCGTCTTTTCTTCATAACCCACAGGTTGTCTTCCTTGACGAGCCGACCATCGGACTGGATATTTCCGTTAAAGCCAAGATCCGCTCTGTGATCAAGGAACTGAACAGGGAACGAAACACGACGATCATTCTGACCACACACGATCTTGGCGATGTGGAAGCGCTCTGTCATCGCATCATCATCATCGACAAAGGGAAGATCCTGTATGATGGCGATATCAAGAAGGTCAACGCATTGTTTGGCGCCTACCGAACTTTGAAGCTGCAAATTGACGATTTCAACGAGAAAACGATCAATACGTTGAAAGAAAGACTTGGCAAGCATTTCGGCAGCAACAACGGGATCACCGTTGCGGACACCGAAGAGTTCTGGACAGATGTGACCATCGACCAGGCACG
>CAZKSG010000098.1:0-15669 GCA_964555335.1 uncultured Anaerolinea sp. | reverse complement strand
TCCTGCCAAGTTGAAGGAAATGTACACCGAATTGGTCAAGATCTACCTGACCGATATTCCTTCCTTCACTCTCATGTACCGCCCGCAATCGTTCCACACTGTGAACGAGAGCGTTTGGACGAACTTCCCGCACGATGGTGATGGTACCAACCCGCCTGTTCCGCCGCTCGATCTGACCGATGGCTGGAGCATTGCAGGTCTCTACAACCTGACCCTCGTTAAGTAAGGCGTATTGTAGGTAATAACAGCCATGTTCCAACAGTTGGGGCATGGCTGTTACATTGTAATAACCAGATGACGGTTGCTTTGCTCTCAAGATGGCAAACACCCAAACAACAGCCTCTCATTGAAGCCGCCAAAGCAACCGTCATCAAATTGGTATAATAGCAGTTACATGCAATAGTATTATTGTGGTGGAGGTGTGCGTTGAAAGGATACCGAAAGTATTTCCTCAACAAATTGGGGTGGTTCGCAATCACTTTTGTTATTGCCTTCCTATTAAATTTCATCCTGCCGCGTCTGATGCCAGGTGACCCTGTGGCAGTCATCGTTTCAAGACTTGCCCAGGGCATGAGTAATACGAGCGGAGTCCAGGCGATTTATCAGCAGTATGCTGACCTGTTTGGCACAAACCGACCCATGCTTGAACAATTTTTTATCTATATACGAAATGTAATGCATGGCGACTTTGGTTTCTCGTTCAGCCAGTATCCCAGAACCGTGGCGGATGTTATTAAATCATCCATCTGGTGGACGATCGCATTACAATTCCCAGCGATTATTGTCGGTTGGCTGATCGGAAATACACTCGGTGCTTTGGCTGCTTATCTTAAAGGAGGGTTTGATAAAGTCCTCATGCCACTCAGCATTTTTGTAAGCAATTTTCCGGCGTTTGGCATGGCTGTCATTTTCATGGTCATTTTTGGAGTCAACCTGAAATGGTTCCCAACCTCGGGAGGCTACGGGTTTGACATGATCCCCGCATTTAGCTGGAAATTTATTTGGTCTGTGATCGTTCATTACCAGTTGCCATTCTGGTCGATCGTGACTATTGCGATCGGCGGTCAGGCAATCGGTATGCGCGCCATGTCCATTTACGAATTGAACGCGGATTATGTGAAATACAGCCGCTTTATGGGCATTAAGGATCGCAAGATCGTTGGTTATGTTTTCCGGAACGCCATGCTCCCTCAAGTGACTGGTTTGGCACTATCGATTGGGACCATGGTCGGAGGCGCTTTGATAGCAGAGATCGTCTTTAGTTACCCCGGGCTTGGCACTACCCTCCTAAGGGCAGTCCTCGGGCAGGATTATCCGCTCATCTCAGCCGCTACATTGATCGTCACAGTGATGACCCTGATCGCGAATCTCGTCATCGAGATCTTGTACGGTTTCATCGACCCGCGCATCAAAGCGGTACAGTCAGATTAGATGGAGACGCTGCAATGAAACACACACTCAAACAAATTTTTCATTCCGGCAAATTTGTTTTCGGTTTCTCCATTTTTGTGGTGGTTCTACTGATCGTAATCGTTTACCCACTTATCATCACAGATCATCCTTTATCGATTATAGGTCAAGGGACATTCTTTCCTCCTGGAATCTATGTAAACGTATATGACAGCATGAATTCCACATCATATACGCTTAATCTGGATGACGCCGCTGCCAAACGGATCGCAAGCAAGCTAAATGATGAAGATCGTCTCGCCATCAAGGAATGGCTTGTAGCAGCCGGCATTTCTGAAAGCGAGATCGACACCACAGACACTCAGAAACTCCTCAATCAGTGGTCCGCCAATTACGATCCCAAGAAAAATATTCCCGGGATGACAAATGCCAAGCGCAATTATTACGCGCGTCTCAACAATTCACTTAAGGGACTTATGGCTGCCGAGGGTGTGACCATCTCACAGACAAACCCTCAAACAAATACTCTTGAGCAGGTGGATGCCGTTAACCAAACTGATTATGTAAATGTCGGCGAGGTTGCGAACATCCGGGTGCTGCCATTTGGAACCGACAACTTCGGTCGGGACGTATTGACCGAACTGGTCGCAGCTACTGGTGTATCCCTAAAGATCGGTTTTGTCGCAGGTATTATTGCAACGCTGATCGGTTTGACCCTTGGGTTGTTGGCAGGGTATATCGGTGGATTTGTAGATGACATCATTGTATTCATTACCAATCTTTTCATCGTCATCCCCCCGTTTGTTCTATTGATCTTGATCTCTTTCAGCATCGGTCAGGAACAACGAGGTGCATTTACCATTGCCGTAGTGATCGGGTTTACCTCCTGGGTATGGACTGCCAGAGCAGTGCGTTCACAAGTGCTCTCTTTGCGTAATCGCGATCATGTCAACCTATCCAAGCTTTCCGGACATTCCCTTGTCCATATCATTCTTTCAGACATTCTGCCTTACATTGCTTCATACGTTGTCATGGCACTGATCCTGCAGATCGCGTCGGGCATTCTGGCAGAGGCACAGTTATCGATCCTTGGGCTGGGTCCAAGAACTACCGAGACCCCGACCTTGGGTTTAATGATGAACTGGGCAATGATCTACCAGGCACAGATCCTGGGTAAATGGTGGGCGTACATGCCCATACTTGTCACGATTGCCTTGATTACGTTTTCTATGAATTTGATGAATACTGGTCTCGATCAGGTATTCAATCCTGCGTTAAGGGACTAGGAGCTTGAAATGGCAAACGCAATGTTAGAGGTGAATGAACTGACAACAAAATACATCACCCGATTTCGGGAGGATGTGTACGCTGTCGATCATGTTTCTCTCAAAGTGGAAGAGGGAAAATCGTTGGGTATCGCAGGCGAATCAGGTTGCGGAAAGTCAACGCTGGCGCTCAGCTTGATGGGATATTACTTCCCACCTCTGCACTATATGAGCGGCGAGATCTCTATCGATGGGCGTAAAATTTCCGGAATGGATCCCGATGAAGTGCGAAAACTGATCTTGGGGCGGGAAATTGCCTACATCCCCCAGGCTGCAATGAATGCGCTGAACCCCACCCAGAAGATCATTCATTTCATCGAGGATGTGATTCAAGAGCATGATCTGTACGTGACTAAAAGGGACATTTACGAACGCGCAAAAAAACTGTTCGAGACTCTGGGACTCCCACCGGAGGTCCTGGAAAAGTACCCCGTAGAACTCTCGGGCGGCATGAAGCAACGCACCGTGATCGCTGTTTCGGTTTTGCTTTTGCCCAAAGTATTGATCGCGGACGAACCGTCCTCGGCACTTGATGTCACTTCACAGAAGATGGTCATCAAGATGCTGCGACAGTTAATGGAAACGGGGTTGATCAGTTCGATGATTTTCATCACGCATGAGCTTCCCCTCTTGTACAACGTGACCGACGACATCATGGTGATGTACGCCGGGCAGATCGTGGAGAAAGCAACATCTGAAGAAGCCGTGTTCGACCCACTCCACCCCTACTCCAAGGGATTGATGGGTTCGATCATCGTGCCTGAGAAGGGCCTTCGGGATGTCAAGTTGACCGCCATTCCCGGGGTACCGCCTAATCTTAAAAAACCGCCTGCCGGCTGCCGTTTTGCCGAACGATGTAAATTTGTTCGGCCAGAATGCAAGGTCACAACTGTTCCACTGCAAGAAGCCGGAAATGGACGCGCATATCGGTGCATCATACCCGAAAACGAACTCAGAGAGGCGTATGCCCGGGAGGCGTATAAAAATGCCAAGTGAAAAGAAACTATGCCTGAGTACCACAGGGCTTACCAAAGTATTTGGGTTCGGTCGCCAGAGAACAGTTGCTGTGGATCATGTGGATCTGAATCTCTATGAGGGCGAAGTTGTTTCGATCGTAGGCGAATCGGGCAGTGGAAAAACCACGCTGGCAAAGATGCTCCTGGGATTGATCAGTTCCACCGAAGGCGATGTGTACTTCCAGGGTCAGAAGCGGGATATCAGCACACAACGCAAGAAACAGGAGTATTGGAAGAACATACAGGCGATCTTTCAGGACCCGTTCTCTTCCTACAATATATTTAACAAGATCGATACTGTTTTACTGGACTGCATCCGCATGCGCGGTGGCGGGAATCTCCCGAAAGAGAAAAAAGTGGAGATGATGTCTGAAGCGTGCAGTTTCGTCAATTTGAAGTACGATGAGTTGACCAACAAATATCCCTTTGAGCTCTCTGGTGGACAGATGCAACGCTTGATGATCGCCCGCATCTTCCTGCTCAAGCCGAAGATCCTGCTTGCAGATGAACCGACATCGATGATCGATGCGTGCTCACGTGCAACCATCCTGGACGAGTTAATGCAATTGCGGAACGAGATCGGGATGACGATCATTTTCATCACCCATGATATTGGTCTCGCCTATTACGTTTCTGACAGCGTATACATCATGGAACACGGAAAGTTCGTTGAAAGCGGATCTGCCGACGAGGTGATTCTGCGTCCCAAGGCACCATACACCCAACGCTTGATCAATGATGTTCCCAAGATCTATGAGGAATGGGACCTCTCCACGGTCTAATAGCCATAAGTAAAAGTGAAAGGCGCACATTCCACTGTGCGCCTTTCTTTTTTTAATCAGATTGCAAGAGGAAGCAACTTACGCGAACGACTCGTATAAGGATCGAACTTGAATCGTGCTTCCTGCAGTCCAGTTTTCGGGCAACGGAGTGCTTACAGTGACCGTTGACCCTGCGGGTACATCGAAGTAATTATCGCTGAAGACTGCATCTATGCCATCGATAGAGATCTCCACGAAGCGTGCCAGATATCGGGCGGAGACATCCACCCACAATGTCTTTCCTTCCACACGGGATTGCGCCTTCAAACCGGGTTTGCGTAGTTCAAGATGCTTGTTCGCAACAAAGGGAGTGACACATCGTGAGATCAGTTCACCATCCTGCCACATCTCAGCGATGAAAACAACCTGGCGCTGGTTGTCGGCTGAGACAAGAGTTGAAAAATCATACGAACCAACTCGAGTATCGGCAAGCGCCATGGCGCGCAGAGACTGTTCTCCCTCACTTAATCGTTTTCCATCAAGCGTTTCCAGCCGCCACTGAACAAGAACATCCACCGGTTCGACCAGGTCACTCGTAACGTGAACATCCATGCCCTTACCATGCTCCGCAACCGAGAGCAGCAGAGGAGAATAGAAACGTTTTGCAGCATAGTGAAGCGCTTTCCAACGACCGAAATAATCGAGCGACGCCCACGATGCCACGGGCCAGCAATCGTTCAACTGCCAGATGAGCGTGCCACTGACACGATTGCGGTTACGCCGCCAATGCTCCACCCCATAGCGGATGCCTTCCGCCTGCAGGAGCAAACTTAAGTACACAAGGGCGGGAAAATCCTTCGGCATACGGAAGGTGTCAGTCATCTGTGCAATCATCAGACCATTGCCGGAACCACTGCGCTGATGATGTTCCATGATGTAGGATGTCATGTTCCAATCGGTGGGATCGGCATAGGTGGCAATGGTCTTGAGCGGAGGCAGCGCCTGAAAACCAAACTCGCTCATGAACCTCGGATATTGTGTGCGGTACGCGGTGAAGGGTTTGCGCCCATGCCATACATCCCAGTAATGACAATCGCCCTGCACCTGGTTGTTTGCTCCCTCGAATGGAGTGTTGGCTGATGCCGAACTTGGCCAGTAGGGATGATCCGGGTCTTCGTCCTCAAGCAGTTCGGGCAGCATGTGATGGAACATGCGATCATAACCATCTTTAAGACGCTGGTTGATAGGATCTTCAGGCTTGTTCCAACCCCAATCGCACCAGCCTTGTTCCATTTCGTTATTACCGCACCACAGCGCTAGCGATGCATGATGGCGCAGGCGGCGTATGTTCTCGATCGCCTCCACACGGAAGTTATCGAAGAAATCTGCGTCAGCGGGATAGATACCGCAGGCAAACATGAAATCCTGCCAGATCAAAATGCCGAGGCGGTCACACAGGTCGTAGAACATATCCTCCGGGTAATACCCGCCGCCCCACACGCGCAACATATTCATATTGGCATCAACCGCACTCTTGAGCAATCCTTCCAACATTGAGCGGGTGATGCGAGTTGGCAATGAATCAGTGGGAATCCAATCTGCACCCTTGGCAAAGAGGCGTACACCATTGACATAGAATGTGAACTCCCTGCCCCATTGATCTGGGTCCTGGCAAAGCTCGATTGTCCGCAGACCAATGTTGTAGGTACGTTGGTCGAGGATGTTCTCTCCCTCTTTCAAGTTAACTTCCACTTCATAGAGTGGTTGCGCGCCGTACCCATTCGGCCACCAAAGTTGTGGATCGGGGATCTTAACGGAGAGATCTGCAAAGTAGAGTTCCCCCTCCACAAACGGGATCAACTTCTCGGTCGATTCGAATCGTTCGCCGTTTGGTCCGGTGACCGTTATGGACGCATGGATCTCCTCTTTGCCCATCGCCTCAGCCTGGATGTCCGCGCTGATAACGGCACCATCTACATCAAGATTCTGTCGCACGTGGATATCCTCAAGGCGGGCAGAGTATCCCTCAAGCCGAATATCTTTCCAGATGCCGATGGGCGGCAGTTTGGGTCCCCAATCCCATCCCCAATGACAGGGGGACTTACGCAGATGCGGACCGCCCGGAATATCACCACCACCCAGCAATGGAAGTTGAGCCTGTTTGGTGGTGATAAAACGTACCGGCGAACCAAACACAATATGCAATTCATTTGCGCCAGTACGCAGCAGATCTTTTACATCCCATTCCCAACTCCGGAACATGTTTTCGGCATGGCCTAGATAGGTTCCATTAAGGTAGATATCGGCAATAGTGTCAAGCCCGTCGCAAACGAGGACAATATTCTTCTCAGCAAGAAGATCATCATGGACGGTGAAGTCGTACCGATATTCCCAATCATTTTCAGCCACCCACATGACCTTGAATTCATTGTCTGCCACAAAGGGGTCGGGAATTTTACCCAGAGCGAGCAAGTCGGTATGCACACCACCTGGAACGGTGGCAGGATTCCATTCGCTCGTTCTACATTGGCGGAATTGCCAATTGCCATTTAGAGATTGTTTTTGCATGGTTTCTCCTGTTTGTAGTTTATAGGCCGGCGAACAAGCCTGTATTGACAGCAGGGCATGACCTGGTGAGGTCTGTCTCCAACCAAATCATCTTCTCCTCCGACTGCTCCATCGTGGTCTCGTTTTCCACCCAGCGTGCATGATGTTTCTCACCCAATAACAAGGACAACATTTCGTATTTTCTTTAAAGTGTAACATTCCGCCTCTGTTCATGGAGGATGTATTTGGTATGTATTTACAAAGCATTAAGATTAACTTTAAATGTCGGGTGGAAAATCTGTGCGTCAATGGACTTTTGTCTTGTATAAGTTTATAATCCCACTCATTCAGTCCACATTTAGTTCATAGTTCCTGGCATAGGGTCAACAAAGTTGGAGAGGGAGTAGATAAACCGATGCTTGATGCACTCTCTGTTTATATTCCGGAAGACCGCCGGCAAGCTATCGCCCGCGGTGAAATGCTCCCTGAGCGAATGCAAGGTGCCGCCCTGTTCGCCGACATCTCAGGATTTACGCCACTCACGGAAGCGCTGGTCCATCATCATGGTCCACAGCGGGGCGCCGAAGAACTTATCTCCCATTTAGATCGCGTCTACAACACAATCATAGAACAGCTCCATCAGTACAGCGGCAGCGTCATCGGATATAGTGGCGATGCCATCACCTGCTGGCTGGATGGGGATGATGGGCGTCGTGCGATCGCTGCTGCTCTTGGTATGCAGGCAGCTATGAAACAGTTGCTTTCCATCTCGTTCCCATCCGGGGAGTCTGTTTCCCTCGCTGTCAAAGTGGTTATCGTTGTTGGGGGCGGTTTACGGCTTCTAGTCGGCGACCCGTCCATTCAGCTCATCGATGTGTTAGGTGGAGCTGTGGCTGAGCGTCTGGCGGTCGCTGCGCAAGTGGTCCATTCCGGCGAAGTGCTGGTAGATACAGAAACAGCACAACGACTTTCTGGAATGCTCACAACCAGTGAGCGACGTCAAAACCCTGATGGTTCGCAATCATTCGCTGTAGTGACAGACCTGCGGGCTTCGGTGGAGTCCACGCCCTGGCCTGAGATCCCACTGGATGCATTGAAAGAAGAAGCGCTTCGTCCATGGGTGTTGCCTGCTCTATATGAGCGAATGCGTCAGGGACATGGCCAATTCCTGACGGAACTGCGTCCAACTGTGGCCCTCTTTCTGCGCTTTGGAGGCATCGATTACGAACGCGATCCCGAGGCAGGCGGGCAACTGGATGCCTATATCCGTTGGGTGCAGGCTGTGTTGGCACGTTATGAAGGCGTTCTCCTGCAGGTAACGCTGGGCGAAAAAGGGAGCTATCTCTACGGCACATTCGGAGCGCCTGTTGTTCATGAAGATGATGCGCGTCGCGCTGTGGCGGCGGCCCTTGAATTGCTATCACCACCCGAGTCGCTATCTTTTATTCAACCTGTTCCCATAGGGATAAGCCGCGGCACCATGCGAACCGGGCCCACAGGCAGCACGGTACGGCGTACATATGGTGTGCTGGGTGATGAAGTCAACGTAGCGGCACGTCTCATGGAAGCGGCCACGCCTGGGGAGATCATTGTGAGTGAGCGCGTAGTGAAACGTGTGACCGGCTTGTTCGAGTCGATTCCGCTCCCGCCTCTCAAAGTGAAAGGAAAATCTGAGCCATTACCGGTCTATCGAATAACGAACATTGTTCGCCTGTCGAACCGATTGGCACAGACCCACACTGGTCAGCTCGTTGGACGTGCAGCCCAGCGTTCAAAAATGGATGTTGAGGTCGTGAAATTGATCGATGGACACAATTCCATCATGATCATCGAAGGCGAAGCCGGGATCGGGAAGTCGCGTCTCATTGCAGATTGGCTGGATTCTGTACCTCAGGGTGAAATCCAGACTTTGACTGGGTCCGGCGATTCGATCGAGCAATCCACGCCTTACCATGCCTGGCGCTCGGTCTTCAGCCAGCTTTTTCAGTGGGATGCACTGCCCAATGAGCGTGAAGCACGACATGAGCATGTGCTGGCGCGGCTTCAACTTCTTGGACTGAAGGAACGTGCCCCGCTGTTGAACGTTGTGCTGCCATTAGATCTGCCAGACAATGCCCTGACCATCGAAATGGCCGGCAAGGTTCGTGCCGATAACACGCATGAAGTACTGGTCACGTTACTACAACAGGCCGCTTCCGTGCAACCGTTACGCATCGTGATCGAGGATGCACACTGGTTGGATTCAGCTTCATGGGCCTTGGCACTTAACGCAGTGAGACAAGTCAAGCCGTTGTTGTTTGTACTAGTCACACGTCCATTATCGGGTAACGTCCCATCTGAATATGAGTCTTTGCTCGAACAACCAGGTGTTTTGCAGTTGAGCCTCGAATCCCTGTCACCTGAGGATACGATCCGACTGGTCTGCCAGCGACTCGGTGTTGAGACATTGCCGGGGCAGGTCGCATCACTCATCATCGAAAAGGCCGAAGGTCACCCCTTCTTTAGTGAAGAACTTGCCTATGCCCTCCGTGACTCGGGCGTACTGCGGATCATAAATGGACAGGCAAGCATTGCGTCCAACATTAATCTTTCAACCCTTAACCTGCCCGATACAGTCGAAGGTGTGGTTACCAGTCGTATCGATCTACTTACAGCCAGCGAACAATTGATCTTGAAGGTGGCAAGTGTGATCGGGACGGTGTTTGGTTATCGTCTTCTGGAGGATATCCATCCGGTTCTCACCGACCGTCCAAAACTGCCTGAATTTCTGGAACATCTGCAAACGCTGGATGTCACCCCACTTGCTTCACCACCGCCCGACTTAAGTTATATGTTCAAGCACATCATTACGCGTGAAGTGACCTACAATCTGTTACTCTTCGCGCAACGCCGTCAACTCCACCAGGCAGTGGCAGAATGGTACGAGCAAACATTCGCCAACGATCTATCTTTGTTCTATCCATTGCTTGCTCATCACTGGACGATTGCCAGTGAAAATTCTCCCAGCGATAAGGCAACCCTGAAAGCGATCGAATATCTTGAAAAGGCAGGAGAGGCAGCGTTACGCAGTTACGCCAACCAGGAGGCTGTTGATTATTTCAACAAACTATTCACCATTGTGAAACCGCAAAACGCCGAGTCCTTCAATCTCTCCATCTTGCGAATGGCTCAGTGGGAGCAGCAATTGGGCGAAGCTCACAACCGTCTGGGTCACCTGGAAGAGTGCGAGCAGCACTTCGGCAAGTCATTGCAGTATTTGGGTTGGATCCTGCCAGCCACATCCGGTCGTCTCGTGACTTCCATATTAAAGGAAGTTACCCGTCAAACACGCACCCGCTTCCAACGAGCGGACAAGATATCCAGCAAGCGACTGAACGAAAACGAACTGGAAGCCAGGCGTTTGGCCTGCAAAATCTACGAACGCCTTGGCTTGTTGTACTTTATCAAGAATAATGCTGGAATGACCGTCTATTGCCCACTTGCTTCCCTGAACCTTGCAGAAGAGGTCGGTCCATCGCCAGAGTTGGCGATCGCTTACTCCTATGCCACCGGTGCGGCGGGTCTCATCCCTGCCCACGGGTTGGCAAAATTATATGACCGGCTGACCCTGCAAACTGCGGAGCAGGTCAACAATCCGTTGATCACGGCGCGGGCGTTAATGGGAACGAGCGTCTATACGTCCGGTGCGGCACGTCTCGAAGAGACAGAACAACGGTTGTATCAGTCCATCGCTTCCTTTGAGCAGGGAGGTGTTTGGGAATGGTGGGGCGTGTGCATGGAAATGCTGACACGCATCAAATATTACCAGGGACAATTCCACGAATCCGCCCAACTTGCCGACAAGCTTTATGCCATGGCTAAACAGCAAAGGGACATCGTGCAGCAATCGTGGAGTCTGACCAGCCGAATGGAGACGCACCTGCTGCTGGCTGACCGCGACGATATTCTGACATTAGCGGCTGAGCTGGAAGAACTGGTGAGACAAAGCAACGAGACGGGTCCGCGGCAGAAGTTCTATGGCGTAAGCGCGCTGGTGCATTTACAAAATGGCGAGTGGACCGCCGCAGATGAAAGCGCCAAACAACTTCTCAAGCTGATCTCAAAAGAGCGCCCCACTTCGTTCGGGTTGCTCACAGGATACATTGCCGCGGCAGACACATACTTGAGCCTTTGGGAACGTCACGCACTCCCGGATGTAAACTACCTACGCCAACAGGCAACTTTGTCATGCAAACTCCTCACACGTTTTGCGCAGATCCTTCCCATCGGCGAACCGGCCAAGCTGCGGGCACATGGTGTGCATGCCTGGCTTTCCGGTCGCGACAAACAGGCACACCAGTTATGGGAACAAAGCCTGGCGCGTGCCCAGGCGATGCACATGCCACTTGAAGAAGCATTGACACAGTATGAACTGGGTCGCCATCTATCCGCAGACAATCCGCAAAGAGTGACATACCTGGATCGTGCAGAACAACTCTTCGAGGAAATGGGTGTTTACTATTATCAACCACGAATGAAAGAAGCCAGGAAAGGAACACAAACGAGCTAACCCATGGCTGTTACGGATCAGAATCAAGCCGCGACTTCAATCTCTGCAAGTGCGCACTTTCTCTGGCAGTTGGAATGCTGGGGACTCAAGCGGATCGATGCCTGGGGCGTGACCTTCATTGTGACAGCGCTGGCGCTGATCGTTCACCACACCATCACCTTCCAAACAGCGATCCTTGTGATGTCCATCACAGCCAATTACTGGCTCGGATATTGGCTGAACGATTATTTCGATGCCGACCATGACAGCAAGGATAAGTCCAAGGCTCGCCAGAATCTTTTCGTGCAGCGTCCAAACGCGAGCAAGCTGGTAGGTATTGTAGTAAGCTCGGTCTTTGGATTCTCTGCCCTGGTATTTCTCTCGTTTGGCTGGAGTGGACTATTCGTCCTTGGGCTAAATTTTCTTGTCATGTGGGCCTATTCTGCACCGCCTTTGCGACTGAAAAGCCGCCCCGGTCTGGACTTGCTGACTCATGCCATCTTCGTGCAGACCTGGCCCTACATTATTTGCATATGGTTGGCCGATTCCACCTGGACACAGTTGGATGGCATTTTGCTTGGGATTTTCTTTCTCACTTCACTAAACGGCCAGCTCAATCAGCAGATCCGTGACTTCGAGGTGGATGCTCAGACCGACACGAACTTCGCCACGCGAGTGGGACTCCCAAGAACCATGTTTATCCTTAAAGTGTCGGCATCCATCGCAGTGCTGCTCTGCCTGTTTGCTCTACGAAATGGGACAATTCCCTGGTCCTTTGCACCATTAGGCATCCTGGCTTTACCGAAAATAATTTATCAATTGTTGCATCGCAGCAGCAAATCGAGACGCGGACTTCCACCATACTGGGTATATATCGTCACGCTGCTCGCGCTGACGTATACAGGGGTGCTGTTGATTTTGGAATGAACAGTTTGAGTCTTGGGAGGCAGGTATGTCAACAAATGAAATAGAAACCGATGTGCTGATCATCGGCTCGGGGGCTACAGGTGCAACGTTTGCGCGTCTGCTTGTCGAGTCGGGTCGCGAAGTGCTCATGGTCGATTCGGGCAAACAACTCTCCGGCCGGCCGGGTGAGCATCTTCGCAACACCTTCCGATATCAACAAGAGCCGAACATGTTCACCGATACGATCATGTCACAGCTTGAGGTGTATTCAGTCCCAGATGGTCCTTTTCCTCATCCCAATTCCCCGTTACGCCAGAATTTTGAAAATCTGAAACAGAAGTGGTGGCGTAATATGCCAGCGGCATCCGCCGTATATGCCGTGGGCGGGATGCTCACGCTCTGGACTGCATCCACACCAGACCCGGCTCCGTTCGAGCGCGCATCTTTCATCCCAGACGAAGATTGGACACAAATGCTGGCTGTGGCAAAGCAATTACTCCACGTGAACACGGATGTTTTCAGTGTTTCACAGTTGGGAGATGTGGTTCAAAAGCGCCTTCAAGACAAAGGCTTCTCGTTAAGTCCCCTGCAGCAGGCAGCGGAAAAGGTTCCAGTAAATGACCGACGGGCATTCTTTATTAAGTGGACAGGTGCCGATACAATCCTTGGACCATTGCTCGATGACCCGCGCTATAAGGATTCCTTTAGGATCCTGTCAGAACATCGCGCCGAAAAGCTAAATTGGTCAGGGGACAAAGTAATATCTGCCGTGGTAAACGATCTGCGTACGATGACCCCCATCACGATCCATGCAAAGACCTTCATCGTCGCAGCCGGTTCATTTCTCACACCCAGCCTTCTTTGGGCGTCGGGGATCACTCCTCCCGCTTTGGGTCATTACCTGAACGACAATCTCGAAGTAAGTTGCCATGTGGTCGTCGATTCGGCCATCATCAAAGCAATGAGGGATGACCCAAACAATCCTCATGCTGCCAAGCCCATCCCAATCGCGCATAATGACCCCGGTCCTGCTCTTGGCAGCACGCCCACACCTGAAAAACCCTGGCATGCTCAAATGCATCGACTTGGGCGACAGTTCCTGTACATGCCCGGTGAAGATGTTCGTACGCAAGTCCATCTCACGTGGTATGGCACTGTGGATATTAATTACAAGAATCACATTACCTTTGGGCCTAAAAAAGATCGCTTTGGAATGCCGCAAATCACTATCAATTTTCACTACAGCCGCAATGACTGGATACGAGCAGCGCGCATGTGGTGGGACCTGGTAAAAACCGGACGCGCCATCGGCAAGATCCATGGCATCCCGATGCTCTCTCCTCCGGGAAGCACGCTGCACCTGCAAGGTACATATCGTATGGGTGATGATGCCTCGGAGAAGGATGGTACATCTGTGACCGATGCATTCTCAAGGGTATGGCGCTATGAAAATCTATATCTCGGTGGTTTGGGCAGTATTCCGAATTCGATGGCGAGTAATCCCACACTTACCGCTTGCGCGTTAGCCGTGCGCGCAGCCGCTCATATCAGTGGACGTTCTCTGTCCGAGGTCCTTCAAACGCATGAAAAAGGGCCAGGCAAAACGATGGGTGTTCGAAAGAAAAAAACAAAGAAAGTGGAGACCGGATGAAATCACCCCAGGAGTGATGAAGCATGAATATTTTGTATAAGACCAAAGAAACGAACATACTTTAACGAGTCGGACGGTTGCGATCATGATCGCAACCGTCCTTTATCAAGGAGTCGAGTTCACCAAGAAAACTCTTTAGATTAATCGGCCGCTCCAAAGGCTTTGTTGACGGCCGTGCCAGGAAGAACTGGGGTGCCTTCCTCTTCTAGGTCAGACGGCTCCCAATCGACTGGATAGCCCACTACTCCCATTTCAGGGACATCCAGGCCCTGCAGTTCCACTTCACGTGAGACGCGCAAGATCTTTAAACCGACAAGAACTTTAAAGAACACATACGAAAGGCCAAAGGCAAAGACAAAAACACTGGTCACTTCGATCGCCTGTGCAAGGATCTGCGTGGTGCCGCCATAGAGCAAACCGGTAACTGCCGTCTCCACACCATTCCATGCAGCCGTGTCGGGGTTGCCGTTGGCGAAGATACCAACTGCCAACACACCCCACAAACCATTAAAGAAATGCACAGGAACAGCGCCTACGGGATCGTCGATTTTCCACTTCTCAAGCCAGACCGAAGCCAGGCAAACCAGCACGCCAGCAATCAAGCCGATCACCACGGCAGCCCAACCATCCACGAAGGCACAGGGTGCCGTGATGGCGACAAGGCCGGCGAGGATGCCGTTGACCGACATACCAGGATCTGGTTTCTTGATGGCGCTGAACAGCCACATATATGTCATTGCAGAAACACCACCCGCTGCACCAGCCAGCAACGTATTGACAGCGGCGATCACGGCCAGGTTGCGGAACCCACCTAAAAATCCAAGCGAAGAGCCGGGGTTGAACCCAAACCATCCGAAGAACAGGATGATCGTTCCTAGAACACCGAGCGAGATACTGTGCCCAGGAATCGTATTGGCGGAACCATCCTTGTTGAACTTGCCGATGCGTGGACCAATAACAATCGCGCCGGCAAGAGCGATCGCTCCACCGATCATATGAACTGGACCCGAACCGGCAAAGTCCACGGCTCCATTACCAAGCCCGAGGCTGCGACCGAGGTTCTGGATCCAGCCACCGCCCCAGATCCATCCTGCAACAAGCGGATAGATGAACATGCTGACCCAGAGGCTCATCGCGACAAAGCCGCTGAACTTGATGCGCTCCGCCATCGAGCCAGTGGGGATGGTGGCAGCAGTATCCATGAACACCATCTGGAAGAGGAAGAAGGCCAGGATGCCGACGTTCGTTCCAATACCGGTCAGAGCGAAGCCGCTGCCGCCGAGCAGACCAAACTGTCCAATGCGCAATAACGGAGTTGAAAGCAAACCAGACCAATCCCCCAGCGTAACAGGGGAGTGTGCCCATTCACCGGCAATCACGCCCGCGCGTGCCACTTCTGGATACGCTGCGTTGACTGCACCGAACTGGAAAGCAAAGCCGGTAAGCCAGTAGCCCACGGCGCCGATACAGAACACCATCATGTTCATCAACATGGTGTGAGCGACGTTCTTGTTGCGGGTGAAGC
>CAZKSG010000097.1:0-15798 GCA_964555335.1 uncultured Anaerolinea sp. | reverse complement strand
TTGGACTATTGGGGAGAAAATGGAAAAGTGGAAAGGGATAGAATTGAAGAAACGAGAAGGTTTTTAGGTAATTAACGTCAATAATGGATAACGATTCTGTGTCATGCTCTCGAAGGACACCGCTTCGGGACGGTGTGAGGGGCGTTCTTTGCCCCGAAGCATCTCGGAAAGACTCATCCGAGACCCTCGGTCGCTGGAAATCGCTTCCTCATGGTGACATGATAGTGGTTTTGGCTTATCCATTATTCACGTTAATTAGGAGTTATTTATGAGAAAACTGGTTTGGGAAAATATTGCATATAATCTTCAAGATGCCTTGGATGAACTTCAAAAACTAGATAATCTTATTTCATCAGGTAATTTGCCTGATGAAAGTGAATTCCAAGTGGCGATGGAACATATATATCACCATCTTAATTTTGCATGGAACGCAAGACATAATTCAATAGAAAATGATAATAACCTAACAAAAGATCAGTTTAGACAATGGGCAAAATTTCCAGAGGATTTAAATTTATATGAATAAATCGGTAATGCAAAAAAGTATTCTTTTAGGTTCCATCTTGGGTACGGTTTTCGGTGCTGTCATTGGTGCAGGTTTTGGGGCCATCAGCTTGAAGCTCAACGGTATTCTCGTGGGATTGGTTATCGGGCTTGTTCTTGGTGTTGTTACTGGTGCTCTCACCGCTGCATTGACGGTCAAGACCGCGGGTACAACCGGCGGCGTCAGTGTGGGAGCCTACACAGGCATGGCGTTCGGCGCGGTCTTTGGCATGATCGTCGGGGCGTTGGTCCCCACGTCCCTGCGAATGAGCGCGAATACCGAAGGGATGCCTGTGCTCGATGCACTGATGATGGGTCGTTTTGAGACGGCGATCCTGTCCAGTTTTCTGCTTGCGATTTTGGCAACCATTGTCGGCGGTTGGGTCGGTGGGAAGAATCTGGTTCCCCGGGATTTGAAAAAATAAACATAAAAACTTCCGAGTTGCTCTCGGAAGTTTTTATGTTCGGTATTTACCTTCATTTTCCTCTCAACACTCATATATCTTGTCTCATAAGATCTACCAGAATTGCCATCAGGATCAATTGATTGGCTTTTCGTATCTCACCAGGTTGGACGGACGGTTGCTCTCAGGGTGTTTCACTGACGATTCCCATGAATATTGGGAAGAGCAATGCAATAAAAAGAAAAGAGCCGATCATGCCGACGGTCGTACCAACAAATGCTCCGCCTACAAGGCAAAACGATATCGCACCGATAAAGAGGGCTATTAACTTGAAATTCGACGTATTAAGATTTTTTTCATGTTGTATTGTCCTTTGATGTTAACATCTTTTGAGTATAGATACTGCGTTGTTTTACAACTGGAATGTTCGACACATCACCTTTATCTTATGTAACGTCTTTGTACCCCATCCCACAGTTTTTTGATAACAAACCCCACACCTAGTCCAGCCAGAAAGGAAACAAATATACCTATAAGAAACTTTGCAACAGTGTGGGTGATTTGTTTGGCTGCAAATTCGGCCGTATATCTTCCAATAAGGGATGCCACGACCATGGCGATCAGAATGCCTGTTATTTCCAGGATTATTTTGCGCCGATAGATGGAACGTGAAATCCTGCCTTGGATGTATTCCTTTCTATGCTTTTTGATGAGCAAGTAACTATTTATGATAAATCCTAGAAATAGTACAAGAATGCCCAGTGTTCCACCAATGGTAGGGAATAGCCAGGCTACCACAATTAAAACTATGACCAGAAAAAATAAGAGTAAGTTGGAGTGTTTTTTTAACCAAGCGGGCATGTTTGATCCTTGAAAGAATATGTTTATCAAGTGGCTAAAATGTGATTGTCAAAAATTAAGATATTTTCAACTACTTGATATTGTAGTGACGCCTTCAGTCGTTACTAAGGTATACATTTTTTAACTGGAATAATCGAAGTAGAACTCCACATGATCTGCTCGACAAACGACTTTCACTTCGTCCCAATTTTCTCCCAATTGTTCCATCATTTTTTCGCGTAGTGCGTTCAATATATAATAATGTTGATAGTTAAGCTGCACACTCTCTTTTGAATCAGAATTGTGCTTCTCCAAGAAGCCGCGAAGCTCCCCTGATGTGGGAGAAGTGGGTGACATGTTCACAGTCATGGTAGTGTCGCGTTGAGTTGTTTGAAGAAACAATGAAAGTACAATATCCTCATATACTTTTTCAAGCCTTTCTCTCGAAAGTCCATTGATCCCAAGTACAGCATACGCTTCTCCAGTGTCTCGCTGTATAGTTTCTATAACTAATTCATTATCGATTGTTTGGATTACGTCGATTGCCAGGATATTTTTGTTGTCATCCGGGTGAGTGATTAGGTCAAATCTGACACTTACTTTGTGTCCATTGACATTTAAATCTGCCCATTTCTTTCGTAATCCTTTCCAAATTTCCAGATCAATACCAGGATTTTTCATACATCACCTCGGAGCATGCATTAGGTGGTGAATGCATGCAAAATAATCAACTTATGTCATTCTGAGGAGCAAAGCGACGAAGAATCTCGTTTTCAAAAGCAATTCCCAACATGAACAGGGATTCTTCGCTCCTGTTGGTCGCTCAGAATGACATGCCATTCATTGCACACGGATCTTGATAAAAGGTATTCTTTCGCACAACCAGAACATAAAACAACGAATACTTACTTTTGCCTTATCGCAAAAACGTCTTTAACAAACCTTATCCATTGATGGTCCTGGTCTGGGCTTTCTGCCTGCTATATCGTAAACATCCTTTAAGAATTGCCGGTATTGTTGCCATAACTCAGGTCTTCGAAGGTCAAAAAGATCAAACAAACGTTGCCCGTAACTTTGCCATATTGTTACGTGCATTTGTGCAAGCCACTCCGGCTGGCGGCGGTGAAATTTTTCCGTATTTTCCGCTTTATAAAAAGGATCTATGATTGGATGAGAATAACGAAGCTGGGAAACATCAGCGGGTGGGCGTGAATCTAAGAAATGAAGTGCATATTCCACGCGATGCCAACAACGACATTCTTCCCCGTTCCAAACCATTGTATCTCTACTGTTTAAGGCATGTAATCTGCCATATAGAATATGCATGCTATTACCGCCACCGTAATCCCATCCCATCCAAATTAGGTTAATACGACACCATTCTGAATCGTAGATTAATTTTCTGGACTTGTCAGAGCAAAAACTTAATTCAAAACTACGCGATTTTAAATTCAAGATTGTATCTGCTATCCGAGTCATTTCACTAATAGGGTCAACATTTCTCTCATCAATTGTATCCATGGATAATATCCTTTCTACGGTTTGATCAAAATATATGAATTGTTAATGCTGTCAAAAGTCAATTCGAAACCAATGTCCTTTAATTTTTGTAATTCCTTCATTCGAAATGGCAGGTGATCTGACATTAATTCTTTCTTTATAACTTCTTCAGTCTCGCCTGAAAATACGGCTTCAATTGCATTCATTTCGTTGCCTGCGCTTTCAATACCATTTAAAGTATATTCGAAGGGTAAACCTTTGTTGACACCTGTTTGAATAACCTGCTCATTAACAAGCCAAGCAACCTGTTCTTGACTTTCCTTACCTAGTCCTTTCAACAAGTTCCAAACGTCTGGATGAGGATTATAGTAGAGTGAACCAGATTCCATTGCTTGTTGAATAAAACCACTATCAAGACCGAGCCATTGTCCCAATACCACTTTTAAGGCATCAGGATTCTGTATTGAATTTTCAGCGATTTGCTCAATCAGTTTTTTTTGTGCCTCGGTGAGTGCATTAGGGTCAATAGGACCTAATTCGATTAACTCCTTTACAGCTTTTAATGCATCTGCATCTCTTGTAGCACGTAACGCCAATTCAGCACCATGTTCTACTAATTCATCCTCACTCCAGCGCGATAACGTTATAAATGCATCAGCTCCTTGTTCTATTACATTATCCAGAGCTTCTTGATCGAGTGTCTGCAGCATTTTTTGCGCTGTCGCAAGATCAACGGAAGCAAGTGCATTGACCGCATCATCTCCATATTTTTGTAATAAAGTAGTAACTTTGTTTATTGAAGTAACATCATCTCCTAATTTTGTTGTTAAGGAGCTAATAAGTTCGACAGCGTTGTTACTCGTTTTCTCTACAACATCTTCAGCAACACTCTCGGTAACTACTTTTGAGACCTGCTCAGCGGACTCTGAAACAACTTGTTCAATAACATCATCGGTAGTCTCTTTAACAACCATTTCTACAGTATTCTCTACAGTTTCTACTACGACATCGGAAACCAATTCCTCCCCTGTTTCTTTCAGGATCTTTTCCGACACTTCTTCAACGGCTTCTTTTGCTGTCTTTTCAAGAAACTCCTCTGCCGTTTCCGTGGCAACTTTTTCAGCTAATTCTTCGGCCACTTCTTCCGCCAGATTCTCTGCGGTCTCTGCGGCGACCTTCTCAACGAGTTCCTCGGTTACTTCTTTCACTACCTGCTCTGCAGCTTCCTCCAAGACTTCCGTCCCAACCACAAGACCCCATTTACCTGCTTTCCCAAGGTCTCCCAGAATCGGGAGCATTGCTAAGAGGGAAACACTTGCTTCAATATATTTTCCTTCACCCAAATAAATTAATCCATTAAGACCATCAGCAATCTCCCCCAAACCAGGAATGAAGCCGGCAGCATCCAGAGCACCGTGGACCCATTCACCATATTCACTCCACCATTCAGACGCTTCATCCACCAATGGCGCGTAAATATATTGATTAATATCATTTGCTACAGGTTCGATATACGGTTCATAGATATTCGTATTAACCCAGGCAGTGACATCCAGAATTGCATCTTTTGCATCACTCAAGAAAGGGGCTATATATGGTTGAATTATGCTTTGACCAATTGCTGCGAATACTGGTTGGAGGTATGGTTGATAAACATTTTCATTTAACCAACTTGTTATTTCCAACGCAATTTGTATGGTCTTTTCGATCGCTGGGGCTATATATGGCTGATAGAGATTGGTATTTACCCAGGAAAAGCCATTGGATACCTCTTCAGTTACTTTCTCTATTACTGGAGCAACATAAGGTTGATATATGGTTTCACTTAACCATGAAGTACCTTGTGATATCTCTTCTTCTACTTTGTCGATGGCAGGTGCTATATAAGGTTGGTAGACATTGGTGTTTACCCATTGTGTACTAACTGTGATAATCTCTTTGGCTTCCTCTATTACCGGCTCGATAATCGGCTCGTAAACATACTCGTCCAGCGGTTGAAGAATACTCTCGTTTATGAAAGATTTGGTCTTTTCCCACCAATTCTCAGGTTCTGCAATCGGTTCAGCTGCCAACTTTTCCGCCTGTTTCCTGGCTGAATAATAGGCATCCATTGCATCCTTTAGTTCTTCCTCTCTTTTCTTTTCCTCTGCCTTTCTTTGGCTGGCAGTGATTAAGGATATCCAGTTAGCTTTTTCCTTTTCCTCTTCACGCTCGATCTTTGCCGTTTGCCCTACAGTTGCAAAATCCTTTTGATTTTCAAGCCGTGCTTGTTCCCAGGCTGCTTCCTGTGCCCACTTCGCTTCCAACTTCTCCATTTTCTGAGCATGAAGTTTCGCCTCGTTCTTTGCCTTTTCAGCCTTTTCAGCAGCTTTTTGGGCCCTTTCCCGTGCTTCTTCCTCTTCTCGCCTCGCTTTTTCCTCCAGGACATAGCTTGTAGCTGCGCCTGCCATAGCTGCGGCCATGGTACCCCATAGCACGCCAGATCCGAGATCAGGCGTACGAGAATCCGTGGAACGTGATGATGCGTCCAGTTCTGTAGCCTGTTCCGTTGAGTCACCATTGAATGAGAAAACAGACTCCAGCCAGTCCAGCACACTTGTTTGAGTTGGGGTCTCGCGCGGCATGACTGGATTGATAGGGGTTGGTGTGGATTCAATAGTCGGGTCAATATTTCCGAATACACTCACGACAGCAGTTGGCGTAGCTGTTGGTAATGAAGTAGGTGTAGCCGTATAGGCTGGTGTTGATGTAGAAGTAGGGCGTGAATATGGTTGAGGGGTAGATGTTGGACCAGGAGGCAAAACATCTATGATAACTTTGACAGATGCAGTTTGATTCGTTGTGTTCCCCACTTTATCCAACGCAATCACTTTCACATTATAGGTGCCGTTTGGAGCAACAGTATCGTCCCCGAAACGCCTGTCCCATTTGAAACTCAGGGGAAACTGACTCGAATTTAAATCAATTACTCGTTTAGTCCAGCGTCCATTGGGATCACTGATCTCGATTTTTGCTTCAGATAACCCACTACCATCATCCCATATATCTAATGTGATGGTTTGCCACTGAAGCCATGAAGAAGGCAGGCTCACGCTTGGGGACTCATTATCCACGGAGACATTGACTACTTGCTCTGTTGTCAACCCAGCTTGATCGATAACACGAACAATAACATTATGAGCTCCGTTTGAACTGCCGAGTGTATCCCATTCGTAATTCCACGAAGTTGTTCCCGTCACAGGTTGCCAGCTTTGTCCACCATTGAGAGAGATCTCTACTTTGGAAATTCCGCTTCCATTGTCACTGGCTATTCCGGAAAGCGAAACATTGCCCTTGATCCAGTTTGGAAGCGATGTGTTGATAAGCAGGGATGGGCGGATCGTATCCACATTTATCGACTGCTGTAGGGAATAGATCAACCCTGCCTTGTCTTTTACATTCAATTGGATCTTATGAGCTCCATCGGGAATCGCGATTCCGGTTGTGTATGGAGTTTCAACGGCTCCGTCCAGGATGTAGGTAAACGTGTCCACACCGGAACCAGGCAGCGGATCGGAAGATGATGCGGAAACAACCACATTCGATATGTACCAGCCGTTTGCCCCGGGAGTTCCACTGATGTTGCCTGCGATTTGAGGCGGACGTGTATCCACCTGATAGAGACGGTCTACTTGTGTAACGAGACCTGCCTTATCCTGCGCCCAAAACGAGACTGGGTTAGAACCATCAGCCAGTTTTAGTGGTGTTGTATATGTTGCCCACGCCTGGTTATCTACACTGTATTCGAAAATATCCATGCCAGACGTGGTATCACTTGCAGATGCTGAGAGATCAATGGCAGTTACATACCAATTGTTAGCCCCCAATGAGCCAGTTGGTTCCAGTAGCACATCAGGCGCAACACTATCTTGGGCAAATGACTTTGAAGATGATACAGAATGCCCAGCAGTATCCAAAGCACGGATATCCACAGAATGTTTGCCCTCAGGCAAATCCAATAAGCCGGAGGCAGGGAATGTCTGCCAACTTGTACTGTCAATGTTGTATTCAAAAGTGGATAGCCCTGAACCAGGAGCGGGATCAGTTGCAGATACATGAAGCAGCACGTCGTTGTACCAGTTATTTGACCCCAAAACGCCTTCAAGGGCAGCGGTTAGCACTGGGCTTTTTGTATCAATGGAAATATCTTTTTCCAACGTATAGATATTGCCGGCGTTATCGGAAGCAGTAAGAACAAGTTTATGTGAACCGTCACTGTTCATGGGGATTGACGTGCAGGATCCAAGATTGACTCCATCCAGTGAGCAAGTGAAACTTGCCAGCCCAGAAGTTGCATCAGAAGCAGATCCGTCAAATTGGACTGGACTCACATACCAGCCATTCGAACCCAATGAGCCGGTAAACGTTCCAGCAAGAACAGGTGGTTGTGAATCCACCTTTGCGGATGTTGTTTCCATTTCAGAACTATCACCCCACGATGAGAGTGCCCAATATTTCAACGTATTCTCCCCTTCAGGTAATGGCACACTACAACTTGTATTGGCGCAGGCGAAGTTCTGTCCATTCAATGTGCCTTCGATAGCGATAATGTTATAGCCTGTTACTGGCTCCTCAGCTATCAAGGATAATTGCGGAGATGTAGTACACCAATCATTGTTCAAACTGCAGTTTTGAAGAGAACCTGTTATGGTCGCAGGGTCGTAAGTAACAGTTACCGATTTAGTGCTCTGAACTTTATCCCAATATTTATCCCCTTTTGTCGCAGAAAAGCAGCCTTGTGAAGAAGGCTTATCAGAATAAGCTTCCCAAGGTTTGCTTTCATTTGAACATGACCAACTGTTTACAGTCTTGTATTTCCAAAAATCCTTGGATGGCACATACTGGCAACTTAACAGAATTACCTTACAGGATGTACCAGTCTCGGTAACAGTACGGTTGGGACCCAGAAAGTCTGCCAAAACCGGTGTGACGCTGGCCAATGCGATCAAAATAGCAGCAACGTATATAAACGTTTTGCGTTTGATCTGAATGCTATGATTCTTTTTTACCATACGACGATTACCCTCTTGCAGCGATGTGATGTGTAATGTTTCGTCTTAAATCAAAATGTCATTCTAAGCGCGTGTTTTTCGGGGACCAGCAGGTGTTTGCCTGCCGGTCTCGCTCTACTCCGCTCAGAATGACATTTTTGAGATGACTTGCGGGCGAATTCTACAATGGAATGGGTGATTCTCCCTTTGCAGCTTTGTTGGTTGGCCTTACATCCATGAAAAGTAGATGGGTTTATTGCAAACCATGTAAAACAGGAACCATCAAACAAAAAAGGCGCTTGCAACCACGGCAGGCGCCTCTGGCATCGTCACACGGGCAGTACGTCCCTGTTTGCAGCCGAGCCTACTTCTTGCCCTCTGCCCGGCTCACGCGCGAAGGCTGAATGCTCACACCGCTTGGCACGGCCGTTACGGTCTGGGCATCTTTTACCTGGCGGGCGAGATGCTTCACCATCACCGCCTGCCGGTCTGCGCCCTGGGCGCCCAGGTCTGCCAGCACGGGTTCGAGCCATGCCTGATACGAACGCACGCAAACATACACGGGGCGATTGCGGCGGTCGGGCAGGTTCGCGATCAACGACATCAGCTTTGCGCTCACATCGGTTGCCTCGGGGTGAATGAGCGGAGAAAGCACGATCCCATACACGCCCTGCGTCAAACTGATATAGCACTTCGCCCCTTCATTGCACATCCAGCCTGTGGCCTGCCTGGGCGGCGCTTCGATGGGCTGTAGCAAAGGCGGCACGATCTGATGATGGAGGTTCTGGATCGAATTCAAGTGCACAGATTTGACACGCGTCCACCCCACGCCTGCGTTTGATTCTGCGATCTGCGAGACATTCCACATCCGCTGCCAGGCATACACAGAGAACCCCGCTTTCCGCAGCGGCACGAAGGCGTCGCTGGTCTCACCCACCTCGGCAATCACATGGAACGCGCCCCACGCCCCCGCCTGCGCCGACAGGTTTTCGATCAGGGCAGGCAGGTCGGGATGATTCAATTGGGATGCCGGGGCAAGGTAAAGCAGCTTGGCAAAGGTATCTTCACGCGAATGGACGATCCCACCCAGCACTGAATCCTCCGATCCGTTCACGATCGCCGAATAGATGTGCCTGGCGGGATTCATATATGCCATCAACCCAACCGCACCCAGCGGATTCCCGCGCGTCAATGTGCGTGCGGTATCCAGCCCGATGGATTCCTCGCGGAAACCATAGACGTAGGGAAGATCGAACAGGGCTAATGGGCGAATGGGCATGAAAATACTTTACCACGAAAGGCGCCAGGTACACAAAGGTATTTTTTTATTGCACCTTTGTGATCGTTGTGTCCCTTCGTGTTTAAGTCTCAATCAGCCAGAGACAGAAAATACTCGTGGAAGCGTGTGTCGCTTGTTAATTCAGGATGGAACGAAGTGGCCAGAAGATGCCCCTGTTGGGCGGCCACGATCCTCCCGTCGGCAACAGAGGCGAGAATTTTGGCGTCGCCATGCACCGACTCAATGATCGGCGCGCGGATGAAGACCGCGTGATAGGCATCCTTTGTATGGGTGGCCTGTTTGAGTTCCGGCACATCCAGGTCTTCCTCGAAGGAATCGACCTGGCGACCGAAGGCGTTGCGCTCGACTTTGATACCCATAAGCCCGAGCAACGGCTGGTTACGGCTTACATCCTTCGATAAGAAGATCGCGCCTGCACACGTTCCCCAGATCGCGTGTCGCTGACCGAATTCGCGCAGCGGCTCCATCAAATTATACGCCACAGCCAGCTTGCCGATCGTCGTCGATTCGCCGCCGGGGATGATCAAACCGTCCAGCCCCTTAAGATGTTCAGGCAGGCGAACTTCCGCCGTCTCCACGTTCAAACGTTTCAGCATGGCGATGTGTTCAGCAAAATCGCCTTGTAATGCAAGTACACCGATTTTCATAGTTCTAGTTCCATGTCATTGCGAGGCGGGCTTTAGCTCAACGAAGCAATCTCCTCATTCGTAGAGATTGCTCACCTGCCCCGAACGCAGGTGTGACATGTATGCAGTTACCACCCGCGTCCGGCGATCTTCTCACCTTCGGGCATCTGCGAGATGTTGCGTCCCACCATCGGCTCACCCAGGTTCTTGCTTACTTCTGCAAGAATGGATGCATCCTGATAGTGCGTGACGGCCTTTACGATGGCAGCCGCACGCCGAGCCGGGTCGCCGCTCTTGAAGATGCCAGAGCCTACGAACACACCGTCCACACCGAGTTGCATCATCAGCGCTGCATCGGCCGGGGTGGCAACGCCGCCCGCAGCAAAGTTGACGACCGGCATGCGTCCGAGTTCCCTGGTCTCTTTGATAAGTTCGTACGGTGCGCCGATTTCCTTCGAATACCGCATCAACTCTTCATCGGCCATCGCAGTCAGATGGCGGATGTCACCGAGCACTGTGCGGGCATGACGGACCGCTTCCACCACATCGCCGGTTCCCGCTTCGCCCTTGGTGCGGATCATGGCCGCGCCTTCGCCCACACGTCGCAACGCTTCACCGAGATTGCGGCATCCACACACGAACGGCACTTTGAAGTTGTGCTTCAAAATGTGATTGGTCTCATCGGCGGGCGTTAACACTTCAGACTCATCGATGTAATCAACACCCAGCGCTTCAAGAATCTGCGCTTCTACGAAATGACCGATGCGACATTTCGCCATCACGGGGATGGACACCGAGTCCATGATCTTCAAGATCAGTTCCGGGTCCGACATACGCGCCACACCGCCATTCGCACGGATATCGGCAGGTACTCGTTCGAGTGCCATCACGGCACAGGCGCCTGCTTCTTCGGCGATCTTTGCATGCTCGGGTGTGACCACATCCATAATAACGCCACCCTTAAGCATCTGTGCCAGGCCCTTCTTGACGGCAAAGGTACCAGTTTGTTGTTCCATATTCTTTCTCCTTTTCTACCGCTTTTTGGATGTAGCGAAACTTCTCTATCTGGCTGGCTGGCAGATTCAAGCTTTGCTGTATATGCGGTACTTAGAAATAATGACTGAAAATTCTACCATGCTGCCTTTTCGCCTCGTTCGGCGATGGAACATGATATGTTTTGTAGGCTTTCGTTATTGTAGAATAAAAGCGGTATACGTTAAGAGCCAATACTTTTGAATCAAGTGTAGTCCAATTTAATGGATTGGCATCAATAAAAGCGAATTGGCTCTGTTTTTTCGGGCAAAAGGACGGTATAGTTATCGTACCAATGGCCTTGGAGACAGGAAAATGCGCATCCCACTCGACCGTCAAAGTGAAATTCCGCTTTACAAGCAGATCAAAGACTATTTGCAGCAGGGGATTCTTTCGGGCAGCCTGGCTGCTGATACGCGCCTGCCCGCCAGCCGTCAACTTGCTCATGATCTGGGGGTGAACCGCATCACGGTTGAAAATGCATACGCCGAGTTGGAGGCGGAAGGATTGGTGTTTTCCAAGTTGGGCAGCGGCACGTATGTGTTGACGCCTGATCCGCTTTTATCTCTTCCCAAGAGCAACTCCGATGCGCCTTGGCCGCTTTGGCAGCAGAGTGTACTGGCGCAGGATAAAGTCACTCGAAGTAAAGTATCCGATCTCAAACGGGATGCAGCGCTGCATCCGCAATTGATCAGTTTTGCCAGCGGTATCGGAGATGCCAATTTGTTTCCCGCAGAAGATATTCGCAAGGCACTTCAATCGGTCATGCGACGGGACGGCATCGCCGCATTGGACTACGGCGAACGCAGCGGATATGGACCGCTTCGCGAAAGCATCGCTCACATCCTGGCCAGTCAGGGGATTCAAACACTGCCGGAAAACATTCTCATCACCGCCGGATCACAACAAGCCTTATCGTTGGTCTCGCAACTCCTGCTGAATCCCGGCGATGTGATTCTCGTGGAAAGTCCCACGTATTCAGGTGCTTTGGATCTCTTTCATGCTCTTGGGTTCAAGGTCGTTGGCATCCCTGTCGATGCACAAGGCATGCAGGTCGAAGGATTGGAGAAATTACTTCAGCAATATCATCCCAGGTTGATCTACACGATTCCCAATTTCCACAACCCGACCGGCACATGTCTCACCACGCCACGCCGCCGTCAATTACTTGTACTGGCAGACCGATACAACATTCCGATCATTGAAGATGATTTTGTCGGGGACTTACGATATGAAGGGCACACACAACCAGCGTTGAAAGCGCTCGACCCTGGTGGTTGTGTGATCTATATCAGCACGTTCTCAAAAATGCTGATGCCCGGTCTGCGCGTGGGTTTCATCGCAGCGAATGGGCCGGTCTATGACTCTCTTGTCAACTTCAAACGTATTCATGATGTTGCCACATCGGCGTTGGTTCAACGCGCACTGGAAGCGTATGTTACAGTGGGACGGTATCAGACTCATCTGCGGCGTTCCTGTCAGATCTTCCGCAAGCGTCGCGATGTGATGATCGCTGCGATTCAACGTCACCTGCCAGCTGGCGTCCGTTTCGATATGCCTCAAGGTGGCTTGTTCATTTGGCTGCAACTGCCTGGTGATCTGGACTCTGAAAAGCTCATTTCATTGGCGTGGGAGGACGGGGTGGACTTTGCTCCGGGAAAGCCATTCTTTCCAGATGGAATACAAGGCGGTAACTGGCTGCGTTTGAATTTCGTTGCGCAGGAGCCGGGTCAGATCGACGAGGGCGTTAAGCGATTGGGGAAAGCCATCAAACGTCTAAAGGCAACGCATAAATAAAAAGAATGCTATCTGTAATACGATCAGCCCCATGAAGATCGGTACTTCGTGGGGTGTTTCTTTCATTAACACAGGTCTTGACAGGAACTCTAATCTGGATACAATTGTGACATTGATACAATTGTTACAATAATACAATGATACAATCTATGACAAACAAGAAGTTATTACTCCAAATTGACTTTCGCTCCGGACTCCCCATCTACACTCAAATTGTCAATCAGGTGCAGGCGCAGGTTGTAACCGGAGTGCTCAAACCAGGAGATCAATTACCAACAGTACGCGCTCTGGCAGAAGAGTTGCGTGTCAATTTCAACACAGTGGCGCGAGCTTATCGGTTACTGGATGAGTCCCGTATCATTTCAACACAACAAGGACGCGGCACTTATATTACAGAGATTCCGCCGCCCAAGGTCACAGAGCAATTACGAAAAGAATCACTGGAAGCATTGACTCATCGATTCATTAATGAAGCCATGCGCCTCGATTTCTCAAAGGCAGAAATCAGCCAGATGGTCAGAGATCAACTTAAGGCTTGGAAAGCATCGGACTCGTCCGATGGAGAGTAACAAAGGAGAATGTAAGAATGGATGCAAAATTTATCAAATCAGCAATGGAAAAGAAAAAGACTCAGCAGGCAGAACTGCATATCTCAGCGATCGCAGGGACATTGTTTGGCATTTGTCTGATCGTCGCTGTGACCGGTGCCATTCTGGGCGATGGAAAGTTCAACGATGCCATTCTTGGCGCATGGGTTGTGTTTTGGACCGTGTTAGGTACATACTTTATGTATTCGTTGAAAGTGGCGTCACAATGGGAAAAGGTTGTTGTCCTGCGCCTTGGCAAATTTCATGGGTTGCGTGGTCCAGGTGTGTTTTGGATCATTCCGATCATCGATTCGACTCCATCCTGGATCGATCATCGCGTAATGGTCACACCATTCTCGGCGGAAAAGACGCTCACCAAAGACACTGTACCGGTGGATGTGGACGCCGTTCTATTCTGGGTCGTTTGGGACGCAGAAAAAGCCGCGCTCGAAGTAAAGGATTACCAGAATGCAATCGCCTGGGCCGCCCAAACTGCGCTGCGCGATATTATCGGTCGGATGATGCTGGCAGACATCCTTGTGGGACGCACAGCCATTGATGAAGAACTGCAGCATATCATCGACGAGCGCACAACACCCTGGGGTGTCACCGTGCAATCGGTCGAAATCCGCGATATTGTCATTCCGCAGGATCTGGAAGATGCCATGTCCCGTCAGGCACAGGCGGAACGTGAACGACAAGCCCGCGTTATCCTTGGTGAGTCGGAAAAGCAGATCGCTGCATCCTTCTCGGAAGCATCACAGGCGTATGTAGACAATCCGACGGCATTGCACCTGCGTGCAATGAATATGCTCTTCGAAGGTCTGAAGGAAAAAGGCGCATTGGTCATTGTCCCAAGTTCAGCCATCGACACCATGAATCTGGGCGGATTGAGCGGAATGGTCTCTTTAGCGCAGAACAATGCTCCAAAAGAAAAGTAACTATATGTTCTTGCGAAGGTTCTACTCCCGGGTAGTTCTTACGAAAAGCCTTCGCCGGAAAATAAAGGAAAAGAATGAATACCCGTACTACAACAATTGTCGTTTTGCTCATGATCACCACTGCTGCCATCGCTGGCATCGTACTCTGGAACCAACTGCCTGACCCAATGGCATCTCATTGGGGTCCAAATGACCAGGTGAACGGATATATGTCCAGGTTCTGGGGCGTGTTCTTGATGCCATTGATGACCTTGGGAATGCTCGTACTGTTCCTGATTATCCCTAGTATTGACCCGCTTAAAGCGAATATTGCAGCATTCCGTGACGTATTCAATCTGTTCATTACGTTGATCGTCGCGTTCATGCTCTACGTCTACGCTCTTACTCTGCGTTGGAATTTGGGCTTCACCGATTTCGGCATGAGCAAAGCCATGCTGCCAGCCATGGGCATCCTGTTTTTCTTTGTTGGATATATGCTCCGTAAAGCAAAACGCAATTTTTTCATCGGCATCCGCACCCCGTGGACGCTCTCCAGTGACAAGGTTTGGGATGAGACGCATCGCATCGGTTCTGTGCTGTTCATGATCTCCGGCGTGCTGGCGTTCATCGGTTCGCTGTTTGGTGGCATGACCGCCTTCTGGTTCCTCTTCGTCCCGATCATCGGCTCGACACTCATCACACTGGTCTATTCGTACGTGATCTATCAACGAGAAATCAAGGCCTGATCCAAATTAAACATGGAGCAGGCCTCCCCTGCTCCATGTTTCACGTGAAACAGAAATGAAAATGAAAACACTCGTCAATTGGAAGGTCTTTTTTGTTCTGCTATCTGCCGCCATCCTGGCAACACTTTTGCTTTTGCCCTATGCACTCGAAGTGCAATCCTCTGCCATTGACCTGACCCAATTGGGATTGCCGTTACCGGCTTTGATTGCAATACAAACCATGCAAACTGCGATCATTTTCGCCGTCGTCATCTTTGGCGGATTGTTCTTTGCCGGGCGTGTTGGACTCGCTATGCCGATCCTTGACTCGTGGACACATGGTGAATCGGCATCCGACAACATTCGTGCCATTTTGCCGCTGAGCATTCTGTTAGGCGTTGTCACAACATTGATCGTACTGGGATTCGAGTTCTTTTATTTCCAACCCGCGATGATGAAGGAACTTGGTGACTCGGCTGCTGTATTGAATTTAC
>CAZKSG010000096.1:3664-16007 GCA_964555335.1 uncultured Anaerolinea sp. | reverse complement strand
AAGTGAACGGATTGCCGTCCATTGAACTCAAATATCATTATCCAGGGATTCATCCCGCTTTGCTGGCAAAAATAAAAGAGCAGGAAATTGCGACTCTGTATTTAAGTGACGCGATCATCTGCCCTTCAAACGTGACTCGGGACTACATCGCCTCGCTCGGACTCAGCCGCAAACGGGTGACTGTCATTCCGAACGGGGTCAGCCCTTCAGATTTTGTCCCGTCACCTCTGCCGGCACGTGATGGTCGTGTTCCAGTTTTGTTGTACATTGGTACGCTTGCCGATTGGCAGGGATTGGAAGTAGTGATCAGAGCATTGCCAAAGATTCTTGAACGGCAAGCTGTTCGACTCCATATTGTGGGGCGAGGGCGTTCGCGGCAGAGGAAACTTTTGTCGAAGCAGATTCGCAAGCTGGGCGTGGAAGGAAGCGTGGTGGTCCAGCCTGCGGTGCCGCATCACGAAGTGCCGGCGTTGATTGCCGAATCCGATATCTGCATTGCACCGCTCGGTCTCAATGATCGCAACGTAACGCAGGGAGCTTGCCCCATTAAAGTGCTGGAATATATGGCGTCGTCTCGCCCACTGGTCGCATCGAACATGCCGATCGTGCGAGAACTTGTCCGCGAAGATGTGGATGCGCTGCTGTTCTCGCCGAATGACCCGGATGATCTGGCGCGCCAGGTGTTGACGTTGTTGACCGATTTTGAATTGTCAAAGCGATTGTCAGATTCGGCAACAGAACGTGCTCTCAGTACATTCACCTGGCACGAATCACAAAAGAAACTGATCAAAGTCTATGAGAGATTGCTCGGCTGAGGCTTGCGGTTCATCTCTTTCATGGCAGGGATGAATGCCATGCTGAGGGTGGTGATGAAGTAGATGATCGCCAGCCCGATGAACATGGGGAGAATACCCAGATTATCGGTCATGACCCCTCCGAGGAGCATCCCAAAAGGCATGGCCAACCAGGCTCCCGCGGTGATCGCACCGAAGACGCGTCCGCGCATGTCAACGGGGATGCGTTCGAACTCGATCGCCCCGATGATCGGGTTGATCGGTCCGGCACCGATGCTGCAAATCAAAGTCACGGCGATCAGGATCGAAACCGGTGGATACATGGCATATACCCAAAAGCGGAATCCCGTTAATACAAAAGCACCGACAAATGTTGCGTGCCGCGGCAGACGATGACCGATGGCTGCAAAGATCAATCCGCCAATGACCGCACCGGCGCCATTGGCGGCGATAAGTAGTCCCAGATTGAGCGCGTTGCCATACACCTGCTTGACATAAACGGGCTGTAACACACCGCCAAAGATCGCGTCGAGAAAGTTCGTCAGCATGATCATCACGACAATAGATAGGATTAGTGTATCGCGGGTGATGAAGCGTAGCCCGTCCTTAAGCTCGTCCAGATAGCTTCCTGACTCTGATTTCTTTTCGGCGTGTGCAGCAAACCTGGGAATGAAGATCCAGACGATTCCTGCAGAGACAAGAAACGAAACTGCGTCCAACCAAAGAACATTGGCTGTGCCAATAATGCCAATCAGGAACCCTGCAAGTGGAGCGCCAACCATTCGAGCGCCGCGCTCGATGACATGTGTCAGGGATGTGACTCGCTCAATGGGCATCCCGGCTTGTTCTGCCAGTTCGGGAAGCAATGCTGAACGCGCTGTGCTGCCAGGGGTATCGAGAAATGCACCAAGGAACACCAGCACCATCAACTGCCAGAATTCCAGCCCGATGGTGAAATACAAAATGGGAACGAGTGCTGTTGTGATCCCGCTGGCCAGGTCCGAAATAATGCTGGTGCGCTTATAGCCTAGTCGGTCCACGATGGTGCCGCCGAAAAAACCAGCTAATACCACCGGCAGGATATTGAAGAAGCCGGTGATGCCGGTTTTGGTTGCACTGCCCGTGGTCTGAAGCACGAACCACGGAATGGCGATCATCGTAAAGACATTGCCAATCAGTGAAATGGCGTTGGCGATGAAGAGGGAATAAAGGGGAATCGAATTATGCGCTTTTGCTGCCGATGATTGGACCATGAACTGCAATACCTTTAAATTACTTTTCTGATTTTGCTGAAAATATCTTGAACACCGCCTCGGGGATGGCAACGGGACGTCCAGTTGTTGCATCCACGAAGACCCAATCGGTTTCACCTTTAACAAGGATTTTGCCATCGGATTTGCGGACGAACTCGTACTTCCGCAAGGACCGTACGCGTCTCACATTTTCCACCCAGGTTCGGACCTCGATCTCATCGTTCTCAAAAGCTGGGAGCAGATATTCGATCTTGTGCTCGTGTACGACCCACGTGGCACCAACAAGCTGCATTGGGTTGACGCCGCCGATGGATTCGTAATGTTCGATGGCGATATCCTGCATCCATTGGACGTAGGCAACATTATTGACGTGTCTGTTGTCATCGATGGCGGACTTTGCGATCGTGAATGTTTTTGAATAGACCGAAGATATGGGCATGAAGGAAATGTTCCCCTGACCAGGCTAAGAATGGGTCAAATCGCTAATGGATTGAATGAATTCTTCCACACCGAAGGGTTTTGTGAGATATGCTTTTGCCCCGGCCTGCATCGTTCGTTCTTTGCTCGCAGTGTCATCTCTGGCGCTGATGATCAGGATCGGTATATTCGCAAACCGTGGCTCCTGATGAAGGAGTTCGCATAGCTCGAAGCCGGTAAGACCGGGCATCATCAGGTCCAGGGTGATGAGATCCGGCTGGTATGATTCAGCCGCTTCCATTGCTTTTGTGCTGTCATTGACCACAGTGGATTGGTGACCTTCCATGGCGAGCAGGGTTTTTATCAGTGTTGTGATCGTTACATCATCGTCCACAATTAGTATTTTTGCCACAATGTATCCTCAATAGAAAAAGAATGTTCAAATAACTTTTATAAAGAATATCAGTCGATCATCCAAAAATAGGTTTCCGTTTTTCAATAAATGCGCGGATGCCTTCCTGTCCGTTGGGATGAGCGGCGCAGTCGCTAATGCCCTGTCGTTCGAGTTCGAGTTGCGTTTCCAGTGAATTATCGAGCGAAGAGGTCATCAACTTCTTGGACCATGCAAACGAGTGTAATGCACCGTGCAGAATGGTGCTGAGCATTTCCAATGCTTCAGAGACCACTTGATCATCCGGGACAACTTTTGTCACCAGCCCCCAGTCCAGCGCCTGCGCAGAGGAGATCGGGTTATCGAATGTCATAATCTCCATTGCCCGTGCCAGTCCCACCAGGCGTGGCAGGGCGAAGGTGCCGCCGCCGTCCATGCTCAAACCGCTGGATGTGTATGCCTGGCGGAGTACTGTCGACTTTGCCATCACACGGAAGTCGCATGCCAGGGCGAGAGAGAAACCTCCACCCGCCGCGATGCCGTTGATGGCCGCAACGACTGGCTTTTCCATCCTGCGAATTTCAACAATCGATAGATGGAATTGGGGCGCCAGCTTGTATAAAACAGAAGCTGCGTCCTCCGATCTCTGCCCGATGGATTTGAGATCACCGCCGGAACAAAATGCCTTTCCGTTTCCGGTGAGGAGGATTCCTTGAATGGTTTTATCGGCTGCTGCGTGAACGAGCGCTTCCCCAAGCAGCTTCATCATCTCAAAGTTCAAGGCGTTATAGGCATCGGGACGGTTGAGAACGATTTGCAGGATGTGTCCATGTCGTTGTGTGAGGACTGGCTCATTCATAACTGTTCTCCTTGTCATGTACCCCCAACTTTAACTCAATTTGATAAATCATGCAGCGCATCAAAATGCCGGGTCGGGATTCAAACTGGCCAGCGCTTCCAACGTCTCTGGCACCGACTCGATTTGTTCCTTGATAATGAAGCTGTCCTGCAAAGTATCCACGGTATCGATCAAAATATCAGCGAGAGGAGTGAGGTGTTCCAGCAGCCCAACACCAGATAGCGCTCCGATCACGAACCCAGCATTTGCAGAACGGGCCATATTCATATCCGCCACAGTGTCGCCAACGACGATCGCTTTACACGGGTCCACATTCAAGCGTTTGCAAATCATGTGTACCATATCGGGTGCAGGCTTGGCTTGGATCCCATCATCGGCGCAAACCATTGTGTCCACCAAATGAGTCACTCCAAATGCATTGAGCATCGCTTCGGTGGGATGACGGTCGTCTGTGGTGGCAACGGCGATCTTGATGCCACGGTGTTGGATGTTCGTGAACAATTTGCAAACATCTGTGAATGGTTTTGCGAGCGTGACCGGGTCCGGGACGAACCATGCTTTATCCACCGCATTTTGGGCGGACTCTTCGTCAAGCCCGAGCGATCCCGCTACATCCACCATCATCTCACGGAGACGCCACATGGGTGTGCAGGTCAATTTCCCATCAGGGAGAATTTTCCTGCGAACTCTGTCATACCCATAAGAAGCACATAATGCTTCACGTGCATCCAACTCTGTGACTCTTCCCAGTCGTTCGGCAAGTTGGAGCGTCCATGTTCCCCACATATGATCGAAGTCGATCAGTGTTCCGTCTTTATCGAAGATTATGACTTGCGCATCGAAATTCTTAAGCAGTTGCATGTAGTTTTAATCCTAAAAATAATAGAGCCACAGCAGAACCTGTGGCTCTGGCGGGCATTGTAACACATGGATGTACCAGTTTCTATTTTGCCGCTCTCAACAAAAAAGATAACCCATCGCAAAGCAATGGGTTATCTTTGAAAGTTAAGTCTATTTGTTCTTGTTGAGTTGCCTCTCCACGCTATCATAAAGTGTGTCAATGTGGAAAGGTTTCACCAGATAATCATTTGCGCCTGCACCAATGGCGACCAGGCGGCTATCCACATCATTCAAAGCAGTGACGATGATGATCGGCGTTCTGCGAAGGATGGGATCTGCCCGCAGCATCCGGCATACTTTGAAGCCGTCAGGTTCAGGCATCATCAGGTCCAAAATGATCAGATCCGGCAATTCCCTCGCGGCAGTTTCCAGAACTTTTGTGCTTTCGTTAACGATGACGACCTCATAGCCATTCATTAAAAGCACCTGATTGAAGAGTGCTGTAGAAGCTTTATCGTCGTCTACTACAATGATCTTTGCCATGTAATTATCATCCGAACAACAGCGTTTTCAGCTTTGCAGAGAGGTCCTCGATCTGAAACGGTTTCACCAGATAATCATTGGCGCCTGCGCCGAAGGCGACGATTCGGCTATCCATATCGTCCAGAGCGGTGACAATGATGATCGGCGAGAGTATAAATTTGGGATGCGCACGCAGCATCCTGCATACTTTAAAACCATCGGGTTCAGGCATCATCAAATCAAGTAAAAAGGCATCTGGAAGAGTAGCTTCAGCCATTGCCAACACCCTGGCACTCTCATTTACCACAATGGGAACATATCCCTCCATTGCAAGCAATTCAGCAAGGAAAGTCGATGCCTGCCTATCGTCCTCCACGACCATGATTTTTTTCATATTGCAATCCGTTTTCTGCGATGTGATCTGTATTGTGAACGGTGACCTCGGTACATTATAAGCGAAACGGCTTTGCAAACGATTTACAACCCTGGGAATAGGTTACAAATTCCTGTGCTGTCATGCAATTGTTATGGAAACTAACATCGCTATACAGAAAGAAGCGAATCCACTGCCTCAGCCAATTCCTTCAAGTTGCTAACTTTTAAAACATTGTTACATAACGGAGCATACTTGGGCATATCGCTATCCCCGTGCCATAGATAAGGTGGCTCCGGATTTAACCAAATGGTTCGAGCCGCACGGCGGGACATGGTGGAGAAAATATCCAGACGCGGGTCATTGTAGTTGTTGCGCCCGTCTCCAACGATGAGCAGGGTTGTCTGTCCAGTGAGTGTGCTCATGTATTCTTCATTGAAATTGTTCAACGCCCAGCCGAGGTCAGTGTTGTAGTGCCCGCTAGGCATGCGCCACAAAACGGATGTGATCGCTTCGTCCGCGTCCGAGCCGTGGAAATCCTCCGAAATGGATTCCAGGTGGTCGATGAAGGCGAAGGCGTAAGTCTTGCTCACCTGTCCCTGCAGAGCGAAGAGAAAACTTAACATGAGCTCGGTGCAAAACCGCATGGATGTGCTGACATCACAAATGACAACGATCTTGGGTTTGCGGACTTTGTCGCGATAGTGGATTTCCATGGGCACGCCATGATGTTTGAGATTTGCTCGGATGGTTCCTTTGGGATCGAGTTGCCCGCTTTTGGCGCGTTTTTGTCGCAGAGCAATGCGCGTTTTGAGCGCGGCGGCGAGGCGTTTCACTTCACGTTGCAGCACTTTTTTGTCTGCATCAGAAAGCGCATGAAACGGACGGTTCATCAGGTCGTCTGCACTTTCACCGGGTGGCTGTTCACTCAAATTTTCAGCAATGCGTTCTCCGGCATATTGTCGGATCTGCTGTTCAAGCCCTGCCATGTTCTGGGCGATCTGCTCACGGAGCTGCTCAATGCGTTCGCGGCTCATCCCCATTTGCTGGAGCTGTTCCATCAACTCCTTCATCGCCTCGCGGACTTCTGGAAATGCCATCGCTCGCATCATGCGTTGAGCGAGCCATTCCTGATAACGGAGGTTGTCCGTTTGATTCAATCCGACCATTTTCCCCAGCGCATCCAATTCCTCCTTGGATAGCTTTTCGCCGTTCATCAAACGTTCCATTCGCTGCCGTAGATTCTCGGCAAACTGGCGCAAGGCATCGGCGAACATCTGCGCTTCTTCGGGAGTCATATTGTCCGTTGGGTTACCTCCCATTTGCGGCATATCGCCTGAGCCGAAGAAGAGCGGGAACAATTTATCGAAGATGGGCAGGTCTTTCACATCTTTGATCAATGTGGTACGCAACGATAGACGGAAATGCTCACGATGTTGGATACCCATCAAATCCACTGCGGAGAAGGCTTCCGCCGATTCAGCCAGAGAGACACGTACTCCGCTGGCACGCAAGGCTGCGATTAACTGTAAAATGCGGGTTTCCATACTTCAATCTCTCCTTTATTATCATTAGGAGCAATGCAATCGTACCCTGGGTTGGAGATTGCTTCGTTAGGAAATGCACCCTCCTTGCAATGACGAACTAGTTACCAGAAAATCTCCCAAACTCATCAGGCTTGTTGCCGCGTCCGGGTGGGGGAGCGATCAATTGACGTTTCGCTTTTTGAATATCTGCTTCATGTTTCACTAATACGGACAACGTATCTTCCAGCGTCTGCTTATCCAGGCTTTTTGCGTTTAACGCAACGAGCGCATTCGCCCAATCCAATGTTTCACTAATGGAAGGTGATTTGCGCATGTCTGCGTTGCGGAGTTTCTGTACGAATTCGACCGCCTGCTGCGCAAGTTTTGGGTTCAGGTCTGGAACTTTGAGTCGCACAACCGCCAATTCCTCTTGAACCGTCGGGTAATCAATAAAGAGATACAAACAGCGTCGCTTCAATGCTTCAGATAATTCGCGCGTGTTGTTGGATGTCAACACCACAAACGGCCTGTGTTTTGCCGTCAGTGTCCCCAACTCCGGCACAGAGACTTGAAAATCACTCAGCACTTCCAAAAGGAAAGCTTCGAATTCCACATCTGCACGGTCGATCTCGTCGATCAGCAAAACGGTGGGTTGGTCGCTTAGGATCGCTTTCAACAACGGCCGCTGCAATAAGAAACGATTCGAAAAGAAAACATCCTCTTCGTTGGCAAGTTTATCTGCTGCTTCGGCTAGTGATTCTGCTTTGCCGAGTGTGTCGTTTAATTTATCGCGTAATAGTTGTGTGTAAAGCAGCTGTTTGGAATATTCCCACTCGTATAACGCTTTTGATTCGTCCAGCCCTTCATAACATTGCAAACGGATCAACTCACGCCCGGTTGCACCCGCGATGGCTTTGGCAAGTTCCGTTTTTCCCACACCTGCCGGTCCCTCTGTGAGGAGAGGTTTGCCAAGCTTTTGAGCCAGGAACACGATCGTTGCGATCTCATCTGAGGCGATGTATTTCTGCTCGTTCAAGGACGTTTTTACTTTGCCAGTGGATTCAAGAGGATTATTCATTTATCACCTGTAACTCTGGTTAGTATAAGAAACTCCAATTAACCATATATGAGTATCTTATCAAACATTTAGTCCCAATTTGCGATACAAAAGAATATTCGTTTGCAGTTCATTCTTTAATGTGAATTTGCTTTCGACAGTTTGACGCGCTGACGTGCCCAAATGTTTCTGCAATTCTTTGTCTGACATTATCTCTTGAATTGCCTTTACCAGAGAACTGACATCGTTGACTGCGACGATCCGTCCATTCTCATGGTCACCAACCACATCCAACACTCCACCAACGGGCGTTGCGATGACAGGTCGTTCGCATGCCATTGCTTCGAGCAGCGCGTTCGGCAGCCCATCCCGCAGTGATGGATGCACGAACACATCTACTAATGAATAATACGATGGAAGGTCATAATTTGAGACATAGCCAGTGACGACAATTTTCGCATTCGGTATGGAGGAATGCAGTTCGTCAAAGGTCTTCCTGTCTTCGCCTGCTCGCACATCCCCAACAATCAGTAGAGTAGTTGGTTGTTTTTTATTGACTTGCGCATAGGCACGCAGGAGTGTGGTAAGCCCTTTTTTCTCGCGCAGTTCACCAACGAAGCCAATCACTCTTTCCTCATTATTCAACCCCAATGCTTCTGCCAGAATTTCATTTCTTTGCATGGGTTTGAACACGGCAGTATCAATCCCATTCGGAATCAGAACGACCTCTCTATCACAGAATGCACGTGCCTTCCTTATTAATTCACTGGCATTCGTTGTCAGTGCGCTTGCGTTTTGCAGGGCGTACATCACATGTGAAAACTTCGACGGATCGAATGGAGCGCGCTCAATGTCATTGCCGCGAATGGAAACGACGCTGGGTAGGTTTAAATATTTCCCGCTATAGGTTGCCACGAATCCTGCTTGCGTGAGGAAGTAGGCATGAAGCACATCGAATATATTTTGCTCATGTTCTGCAACAATCAATTCGAACCAACTCACAAGCGTATCATCCACGCGTTTGTGCGCGCCGAAGCGTGTGACGCTGACTCCATTGTGGCTAAGAGTCTGCTGTTCGGAGGGGGATAAGTTCAGGCTTGGACAAAAGACGCGCACGCGATGTCCGGCAGATGTCAACAGACGCGCGAATCGTTCGGTCGAGATTGCCAGTCCGCCGACGTCTGGTGTATACTTTTCGGAGAGGAGAGCGATATTCATGGCTGAACAATGTGAAATGATTATTGGTTACCTGGTACCTCATCGTTGCGAGAACCCATCGCTTGGAACCTGCACCAGATGTGGACGGGGGTACTGCGATGAGCACACAAATCAAACGAGAGAAGGACGTGTTTGTTTAGCTTGCCTGCAAGGTCTCGATCAACCAGTTGCGCTGCCGATCGCAGCGGCGACCTTTACTGCTGCCGATTACGATACGTTCAATCGTGCCAGCACCTGGGATGACGATGACCGCGCCGATATGTTCTCGGATCTCAGCTAATACGGTCTGATCGTTTCCCAGATTTTCTTATTCTCACCGATAAAATCATCGCACCGCCTGCATGGACTCAATGCAGGCGGATGCATTTTTAAACGGATGCGTTGGTACGCGGCGCTCTCCCAAATTTCCTTGAACGATTGTTTGCGAATATTGCCGATCGGCGGGATGCGCTCACGCGTCATGCAGCACACGTAGACGTTGCCGTTAAAATCAATGAGGCTATGCGTCCACGGCGCGTAGCAGGGATTCGTGTCGTAATACCCAAATGCATATCGTCCCGCGCGTCCCAACCGAACCTCCGACTCACTGCGCCCAAACGGAAACGCATCCTCATCTGAAACGATCAAACCCAGTGCCATTGCATGTGCGGCGATCTTTGGCGCGATCTCTTCGTTGAAGAGAGCGATATCCTTCTTACGCATGGACAGGATTTCGCCGCAATGATCGTCCACTGGGATCAGATTGATCCCATCCGCGCCGAGTTCGTGGGCCAGGTCGGGGAGCGTTGCCAGTGTTTGATAATTGGTGCGGCTGACAACCGTGTTGATGCGAATGGTCAATTTGCCTTTATGCTTGTAACGGTTGAAAAGTTCAACAGCTTTCGTTGTCGCTTTGAATGCGCCCTCCACACCGCGTATCTTTTCATGCATCTTGCGGATGGGCGAGTCGATGGAAATGTTCACGCCGCGCAACCCGCCTTCGACCAATCGCTTGGCTTTTTCTTTGTCCACCAAGGTCCCGTTGGTCGTCATAGTCACCTTGATGCCAAGCGATGATGCCAGTTCAATAAAATCAGGGATCTGCGGGCGCAGCATGGGTTCACCGCCGGAGATGTGGATTTTCTTTGTCCCCAGTTCACCCAATTCTGTGATGATCTCTTTGAAACGGTCGGCTGAAACCGGTGGCTCACGCGTCTCGCGCCAGTGATTGCACATCTCGCATTTAAGGTTGCAGCCGTAGAAGACCTTCACCTTGACATAAAGAGGCTTGAACGGGCGTGCGTTCAACACCGCGTTGCGCATCTCCTCTCGATTGGCTTCGATCTCATCCGAGTTGTACATCTATATCCTATGCTATGATTGGCAAATTGCACTGGCGATATGGTTGCCACCGCACTTTCAATATTGACTGATTTTATCATCTTCACTTCATGAGACTCAAAGCTGACCTTACTCTACTTGTTGTTTCCATAATTTGGGGTTCTGCCTTCGTTGCACAGCGTGTGGCAGGACAATTGGGAAGTGTGTACCTCTTCAATGGTGCTCGTTATTTGTTGGCGGCGCTGGTCGTATTGCCGCTGGCGATACGCAGCTTGCGAGCATCCGATCCGAGCCGAATGCCGCGTGAACAATACACCTGGATGTTCATTGCGGGATTTTTCCTCTTTGCTGGCAGCGCCCTGCAACAGGCCGGGATGCTCTATACTACAGCTGGAAATGCTGGTTTTATCACAAGTCTTTATGTGGTGCTGGTTCCCATTGTTCTGTTCTTGTTCTGGCGGGAGCGATTTCACTGGATGGCAGTCGTTGCGGTTGTGCTGGCTGGAATTGGAGCGTTCCTTCTTTCGACAGGCGGCAGCTTCCACATTCAGAAAGGGGATGTGCTGGAGTTGATCGGGGCATTGTTTTGGACATTTCATGTAATCGTTCTGGGAAAGTATGCATCGAAGTTTGAATCCATGTCCTTTTCAGTGGGACAACTTCTCGTGTGCGGAATTCTGAATCTGGGAATCGGTATTTTTGTCGAACCGATGATGCCGCTCAGCGCGCCGCTGTTGTTTGCGATTTCCTATACAGCATTTTTTTCACTCGGACTCTGCTATACGCTTCAAATTTGGGCGCAGAGACATACGCCTCCTGCCGATGCCGCGCTGATCTTAAGTCTTGAATCGGTATTTTCTGTGCTTTCAGGTTGGCTTTTATTGAATGAGCGCCTGGTTGTCATTCAAGTTTTAGGTTGTGCCTTGATTTTCATTGCGGTTTTGCTCTCTCAATTCAAGGAATGGAACCTTCGGGGTACACCCCGCTCGGTTTTCTCTTCCATGATGAATAGCGAGCGGGGTACAATTGACCCCGACCACCTTATCGAGGGACGATGACCGCCCGAGTAATATTAAATCCATACTCCAATCGTTGGAATTCACAGAAACGCTGGCCGGAGGCCGAAGCGGCATTGAACGCCGCGGGTGTTTCATTTGATCTGGTCGTTTCCGAACGAAAAGGCCATATTGTCGAACTGGCAGAACAGGCCGTTCGTGAAGATTATTCACCGATCATCATTGCAGGTGGAGATGGCTCTTTGGGCGATGCCGTCAACGGATTGGCGCGAGCCGCCTCATCAGTGCAGGAACCGCTAGGTCCATTGGGAATCATGCCAACCGGTTCGGCGAACGATCTTGCCTTTGCCTTGGGACTTCCCACAGATCTTGGCGAAGCAGCGCGAGTCATTGCACGCGGAAAAACGCGGCCGATGGACCTTGGCATATTGAACGGTCGCTACTTTGCCAATAATTCCGGTGGCGGGCTTGAACCGTACGTCACCACCAAGCATGAAAAGATCCATTGGATCAAAGGCATGGCGCGGTACTTGGTGGCTGCTGTTCAGGCAATTGGAGACAAACCTGAATGGAATGGGATCGTGAAGTGGGATGGTGGTGAGTACACCGGGAAGTTTTCCTTTATCTCGATCGGCAATGGACGCCGGACAGGTGGCTTTTTCATGACGCCGCACGCAGATCCCTTTGACGGAAAGTTGACCTTCGCCTTTGGCTATCGTGCCACGCGCAGCGGATTATTCCTGGCGCTCCCCAAAGC
>CAZKSG010000096.1:0-3564 GCA_964555335.1 uncultured Anaerolinea sp. | reverse complement strand
GACCTGGAAGAACTTTTTGGACCCAACGGTGCGTGTGCCGGTTGTTGGTGTATGTATTGGAAACTGCGCGGTAAAGAGTACGAGGAAGCAAGGGGCTACGAAACGCGCCAAATGCACAAGTCCATTATTGACTCGGGAACGGTCACTGGATTGCTTGCCTACCTGCATGGTGATGTAGTTGGTTGGGTGGCCGTCGAGCCGCGTTCAGCATATCCCAAACTTGCCCATTCCCGCTCCCTCAAGCCTGTGGACGATCAACCCGTCTGGTCGGTGACATGTTTCTTTGTGGCGAAGCACTTTCGTAAGCAGGGGATCACCGTCGAGCTGCTCCGCGCCGCGGTGGAATATGTCCGCAAGCAGGGCGGTAGGATCGTTGAGGGTTATCCCGTGGATACAATAAAGGAGATGCCTGCACCTTTCATTTACACAGGAACCGCATCTGCCTTCCAGCAGGCAGGATTTCAGGAAGTCGCGCGTCATTCACCGACGCGTCCCATTTTTCGATTCGTGATCGAATAACAAATGGCTTTTCAAGATATACGCAAATCTCGGAAGTGGTTGAGCGCGGAAGAGATTCGCATCGTCGTTGCCTTGTTATTGGTTCTTATGCTGTTGTTTGCATTGAACCTTTATTTGGCACGTATTTTGCCAGGCGGAGAGTGGCTCTACCTGCGCTGGAGTGGCGTACGTGCCTTCCTGGGGCAGACAACGGATACGGTACTGGGGGATCGTTATGGGCGCGTCATGCCAGATGGCAAGCCGGTTCTCTTTGTCAAACGCATTGAGCCTTATGGCTCAGAAGTGGCTCAAAGCGTTCAGCAGGTTGTGTATGGAAGAAACGCATTTCCGAACGAATACCGATATGTGCTAAACGACCCGTTCTATATCGTATTGTTATATACGCCATTGGTCATTCTCCCCGGTGTTGTGAACTGGCTTCTCCCGACAGTTAATGTCGGTTTTGATCTGGTTCGTGCCATCTGGATGTTATTTTCAGAAGTGGCTTTGGCGGTCACAGTTTTATTTTCGTTTCGACTTGCAGAGTGGGAACCGCCGCGTTGGTTGTTCGTTGGGTTGATGGGGATGGGGTTGTTTGGCTTCTTCAGCTTAAACGCTTTAGTTACGGCATCGCCTTCGATCTTTCTGATATTTCTGGTCTTATCGATTCTGCTCGCTTTGCGTTCTTTCTCTGACGAGCTCGCCGGGGCATTACTGCTGTTGGTCGCCTATCAATGGGAAGTGAGCGCCTTGTTCTTTTTGTTTATTCTGATTTTTGTGTTTGCCAATCGACGCTGGGGCGTCCTTGCAGGTTTTGGCATGTCACTGGCGATTCTATTGATCGTCTCGTTCCTTTCTCACCCCGGTTGGGGACTTGCCTATATCCGTGCAACGCTTTCCAATTTCTTTCAAGAAACTCATTTAAATCTTGGTACGATTCTTGCCGAGTGGTTCCCCAATCTACAGTTCTCATTGGGAGGAGTTGTGTCAGTGGTGGCAATTGGGGTGGTGTCCATTGAGTCGGTTGGAGCGATTCAGGCTCCGTTCCGCCGTGTCATGTGGACGGCGTGTCTTGCTTTGGCCGCCATGCCGCTGACCGGGCTGGCAATTTTTACGGACAATTTTGTCGCCCTGACACCTTCGTTGATTCTTGTCACTGCATTGGTTTGGGAACGCTGGCGACGCGGACGTGTGTGGGTTGTCCTGTTTATCTTAATTGTTATGTTGGCCATCCCGTTTGCCCTTTATTATGAGACCGTTTTGGTTTATGCTCCGTTCTATACAGAGTTGCTTTCCGTAGTTCCGCCTGTAGCATCTATCCTTGGTTTATATTGGATGCGCTGGTGGGTGGTCCATTCACCGCGCACCTGGGCAGATCAGATCGGATTCCGCAAATGAATTGGCGACACTTCCTGATCCTCTTCATCATCGGTCTCATTGTTCCATTTGGAGTCTCGCGCTTCCAATCCATGCCGGGCTATATGGATGCCGATTATTATTTCGCGGGGGGTGTCCAACTCGCTGAAGGCAAAGGCTTCACTGAGCCATACATCTGGAATTATTTGGATAACCCACAGGGCTTGCCTCATCCATCCCACACCTATTGGATGCCTCTGGCCTCGATTACTGCCGCGATCGGAATGTGGATCACAGGTCAATCGACCTACGCGGCGGGACGCGCTTCGTTCATTCTCCTATCGGCAGTCATTCCGTTATTAACAGCGGCTCTTGCCTACAGCGTTTCCCGTCAAACACGGCTGGCGATGGTCTCCGGGTTGCTTTCCATCTTCTCGCTATATTATGCATCCTTCATGCCCGTGCCCGACAACTACGGACTCTACATGTTGTTTGGCGGAATATTTCTATTGCTTGCTCCACGCCGCGAGACATGGATTCCCGTCGTGTTGGGTGCGTGTGCCGGTTTCCTCACCCTCGCCCGCAGCGACGGACTTCTCTGGCTTGGGCTGGCCGGGCTCACAGTGATGTGGAAGGCCGCGGCCAAAAATGATGGCACAAAACCGTCTTTTATCGAATGGTCCAGGCTGATCATCCCGGCAGGTTTGCTTGCGCTATTGGGTTACTTCGTTGTTATGGGCGGTTGGCATATTCGCAGCATAAACCTGTTTGGCTCGTTCATGACACCCGGTGGTAGACGCCTGCTCTGGCTTGAAAACTACAACCAGACGTTTATCTATCCGCCAGAGAAACTGTCGCGCGAAGGATTTTTACAAGCAGGGTGGGACGCCGCGATTCAGGATCGTGTTACGGCGCTGCTTGCCAACCTCAGCAATGCGTTTGCCGCCCAGGGTGCGATATTTCTGTTCCCGTTCATTATCATTGGCTTATGGTCCTTGCGCCATGACTTGCGGACGAGAATTTCTGTCACAGGTTGGCTGATCCTTTTTGCGGTGATGACGATCATCTTTCCCTTTGCCGGCTCTCGCGGAAGTTTCTTCCATGCAGGTGCCGCGTTCCAGCCTTATTGGTGGGTGGTTGCTCCCATTGGTTTGGATGCAGTGATCGCATGGGCGCGCAAGCGCGGCCAGTTCACCGACGAGAAAGCCCCTGTTTTTTTTCAGGGGATTCTTGTGTTACTTGCAGTTTTTATGACAGCGTATCTTGTTAACATCCGCGTCATTGCAAGCGGTTGGGCCAAGGACGACGTCATTTACCCGCAAGTGGAATCCAAACTTGTTGATAACGGGATGGGCTCGGGCGACGTTGTGATCGTCCGCAATCCCCCGGGATATTTCCTTGCTTCAGGACGTTCATCCGTTTCACTGCCATTTGGAGATGAGAGTACGATCCTGGCAGTAGCGAAAAAATTTGGTGCGCGCTATCTTATCCTTGAAAAAGACGGCACCTTTGATTCGATTCAAGATTTATACGACCAACCGGAAAGCAATCCTTCATTCACTTATTTGGGAGAGGTGGACGGTGCGCGACTCTACCGTATCGAAATTGCGCGTTGATCCGCGCATTGTGATCGCTCTTGTTGCGTTGTTAGCGATCCTCTTTTATCTACTTGTAAGCGCACTCATCTTTCGCGTGGGCTTCCCTCTCGAT
>CAZKSG010000095.1:0-16294 GCA_964555335.1 uncultured Anaerolinea sp. | reverse complement strand
AACGAACGCTCCCTCAGAGTGACATAGTGTTTTTGAGAATAGTAGTAGTTGATATATAAACGAAAAAGACCGGCTTTCGCCGGTCTTTTGTTTTGGGAAAATCTTAGAAGGATATTACCGCATCCTCCACCGTATCATGGATCGAAATGTATTGTGTGACGCCGGAGATATCCAGCATATCCTGTATCTCTGGTGTAGGACAGGCGATCTTGAGATGTCGTCTGCCTTCGGTGGATAGCATCCTGTGGATGACGATGATTGCCCGCACGCCAATGCTTGTCAGAACAGTGGTTTGGCTGAGGTCGATCACCAGGTCCCGCATTCCGTTGCTGTATGCCTCTTTGGCTATCCTTTCCAACTCGGCAAAATTGCCGATGGTGATGCGGTCGTGCAGTTGGAAGACCGTAACGGGAACGCGACCTTGTACGTGTGAAATCTGCACCATGCTGAATTCTCCTTAATCCGCACTGATCATCGAAGGTTCGCTTTCTGTTGTGCTGTCATTTAGATTCTGGCGCGGGCTGAACAGCGTAACCAGCAACCCAAGCAGGGCTGCGATGAACGCAATGACAAAGACCAGATTGATGGCATTCGCCACCGCGACGCGCACGCCCTCTTCGATGACCGTTTCAGAACCGGGTAGGGGATTCAGAAGTTGCGTCACCAGGCTCAGGTCCAGGCCGGAAGCGCTCAAGTTCGCCGCGAGCCGTGCACTCAACGCTGCGCCCATCACGCTGACTCCCAGAGTCCCGCCAATCGAGCGGCTGAACTGGATCGTGGATGTAGCTGTGCCGAGATACCGCCGCTCCACGGTGGTCTGCACGGCGATCAGGAACGGCGGAATGGAAAATCCCATGCCGATGCCCATCAGCGTGACGAAGAACATGAGCATATATTGGTTGATGTTCGCATCCACGCGGGACATGAGGAATGCACCGATTACAAGCGACGAGGTGCCCAGGATGGCCAGCTTTCGATATCCGACCTTGAGCAGCAATCGTGTTCCAATAATGCTCGCGCTCACCCAGCCCAACAGCATCGGCGCGATGGTGATGCCTGCCTGTGTGGCATTTGTCCCTAGCACCGATTGCACGAAAAGTGGGATGAACGAAATACTTCCGAACATTGCCCATCCTGTCAAAATGCCATGCGTTATGGTGATGGCGAACAGTCTCTCACGGAACAAATGAAGCGGAAGGATCGGGTCGGCAGCGCGGTTTTCGACCCATAATAAGATAATAAGCAGGACGAAAGCTGCAACGAGCAGTGCCCAACCAGCGGATGTTCCGTACTCCATCAGCCCCAACAACAACGAGACGACACTTGCCGTCAACAATCCGGCTCCAGCATAATCCACCACGGGTCTTCCGTGACTGTGGATCTGGTCCCGCCATGCAGCGGCGACCAATGTTGCGGCGAGCAACCCCGGCACGATGTTGATGTAGAACACCCAGCGCCAGGAAAGCTGATCCACGAGGAAGCCGCCCAACAACGGACCGACGATGGACGACACACCCCAGACGCCAGAGAAGAAGCCTTGCATTTTGGCGCGTTGCTCCAATGTGAATATCTCGCCGATCAGGATGAATGCCAAAGGCATGATGCCGCCTGCACCGATACCCTGCAGCCCGCGGGCGAGGATGAGTTGGGTCATTGTGTTGGCTTGTCCGCTGAGGATGGAGCCGATCAGGAATAAAGCCATCGCGGCAACATACAATTTGCGGCGACCATACAGGTCCGATAATTTCCCATACAGCGGGACCGTGGTCGTGGACGTCAGCATATATGCCGAGAACACCCATGAATAATGTTCCAGCCCACCCAATTGCCCGACAATGGTCGGCATGGCTGTGGCGACCACGGTCGATTCCATGGATGCCAGGAACAAGCTGAGCATGATCCCAGCTGTTACCAATATGATTCGATTTCGTGACATCTAAAACCTTTCAAAAGTGAACAAGAAGTACCCGGTAAAACAATTTGGATTTGCGCAATCATACCCTACATGTGAAGACGCTTTACGGTTCCAATGGTGTGAATGTGAAGTTGTGGATGATGATCTCCACTTCCTGTCCGTCGCTTGGTGATTGTCCCTGAAACAGCCACAGGTTAATATGGACTGGCATGGGCTGTTGCGAGATCCGTTGCGAAGGTTCCTCAGGTTTATACAGCCAGCGATGGATCAGGTTGTCATCGCCATCTGTATGGCCGTGTAGACTCTGAAACAGAATTTGGTCAGGTTGCCAGGTGAAGCGGTGAGTTGTATAAGTTCCATTGAGTTGGACGGGAAATGTTTCCGATGTTGGTGATAGTTCAGATTGCACCGGCCACACCGTATAGTTGCCCATGTTTGCCTGCGGATTACCCCATCTGGCAAATTCGACATCGATCTCGTTCGTGGCATCGGGTCCCACATCTTCTGTGGGGTAGTTGAACAACCCGAGGACGATGTTGCGATCCAATTGATCGACCCGACCGGTCACCTGGAATTGATAGGTCCCAAAGCCCAACCGTTGTGCCATTGTCACTTCGGCGCAGTGCCAGCCGTCACTTGCATGGGTGATCTTTAAGTGCAGGTCGCCATTCTCATCCACCCAGGCATTGTCCTTGTCCCACACATTCGGCCCGGGACCAGAGAGTCCGCTGTTCCGAACTTCCCATTCATAACCCGAGAATAGGATGTTGCCATTCTGAACGGTTACTGTGGATGTCTCTGTTGGCATGGGAACAGGAGTTTGTGTTTCTGCTTCGCTGGGCAATACGATAATAGGTGTTTCGGTAGGCATTGTGCTGCAGGATGTCAGCAATAGGACTACCGGAAAGAGCATAAAGATGAATCGGGTAATGGAGCGCATGCAGCCAACAATCAAAACCTACTTGAGCAGCGTTTCAATATCATAGATATGGGCATTGCGGTGCAACGATCGGTTCATGCGGAACTGTGTGCCCGTCGCTTCAGCATGTAACTCCAGCTTTTTAGCGAACTCTTCTGACAATGTTTCAAGCTCCGAGTCGATCTTTTCTGCGGCGGTGAGCGCAAGGTCAGCGGCAACGCGCGGCTCAAGCGCGTGACAGAGCACCCGAAGCGAGTCGTTGACTACCCCTGAATCGATGGGAGATGGGTCAAGCCCTTCGGTCTGCCAGCGCTTGAGGATCATGGACATGCGGTGATCCCAAAACGCAAGATGAGCGAGCAGCGCCGAGATGGTCCAGCCATAGTCGGTGGAGAGGGCAAGGTCCGTGTCGGTCAACCGACGGACGAGAGCTTTCAACCGGTCACGCGATTCAGCATTTTGTTGAGCATAGGGGAATGTCATGGTGCCTCCAATAAAACAAAACGTTAATTGTGTTCCAGCGCATAATTGGTGATGAACAACTCCCTGCCTTTATTGGCTTTGTCCTGTTTGTAGTTGTTCATGCCGTATTGCAACTCCCATTCGTAGAGGTTCGCGGCTTCGAAGTTTTTTCGGATCTCGGGCGAATCGTCATACGTGATGAGCCACTGATGCGGACATTTCTTCATTTCTTCGGCGAATTCGGCATGGTCGAAATTCGTGTGCAGGGAGCCGTTCCTTCCGTACAGCCGGGACTTTGTCGCCGCCAGATACGGTGGATCGAGGAAGAGAAACGCATTCTCTCCCGGCTCATGGATCACAGACTTGTAATCAAGATGAGTGATCTTTACATTTTGCAGCAGTGGCTCCAGATCGCGCAGCCGCTGGATGGAGGAGTGGGTAAAGCGCGTATGAAAGGCAAGTTGCGAAAACCCACCGGAGTCCACAGTTCCAGAGAAAGAGATGCGGTTCATCACAAAGAAACGGACAGCCCGGTCAAACTCGGAGATGTCTGCATCGATATTGCTCCGCATCTCGTCAAATAGCCGTTGCCCATCGGTAGATTCATCCTTGATCGTTGAAATGGCTGCGGCAAGTCGGGGTGTGTCACATTGGGCGATCTTCCAGAAACAGTACAGGTCATAATTCAGGTCGTTGATCCAGACCTGCACATGCGGAAACTTTTGTCGTATGAAGAGAAACACCGAACCGCCGCCCACAAACGGCTCACGCAATTCGTTGAAGGAGGTCGGAAAATGCTTTTCGATCGTAGGCAGCGCGCGTGATTTGCCGCCGGGATACCGTAAGGGACTCTTGATTGCCATCGTGGCTGATTATATGCGTCCCGTGAACAAGTCAGCACAGAGCGTTCACAGGTACAGAGGCTACTTTTTTTGAGCCGTCAGTTCCTGCCCCAGCCGCACGACTTCACGCACCAGGAGATCAAAATCCTCCTGGCGGCTGCGGTGATTGGCAATGGCAACGCGGATGCAATATTTTCCGTTCAGTGTGGTGTACGATGGTGCAGCGATGCCCTGTTCATGCAATTGCATCAGGATCTCTTTGTTGAGTATGTTGAGAGCCTCCAGGTTCATGTTGCCATGGTTGAAGCGGAAGCAGACGATATCCATGCCGATGGGCGCCATCAGTTCGAGCAACGGTTCGTTCTCGATGAGTTGTCCAAGGTAATGAGCCTGTTCCACGTTGCGAGCGATCATGCGACCGAAGCGGTCGAGCCCGTGTTCCTTGATCGACATCCACACTTTGAGCGCGCGGAATTGGCGCGAGAGTTGCAGTCCGTAATCGCTGAACCAGTGACCGGCAGCCAGTCCGCGCGATTCGTGGGCCAGATATTCAGGCGTGAGAGAAAACGTGTTGCGATGAGCCTTGTCTGAACGGATGATGGCGCAGCCTGCCTCGAACGGAATGTGCAGCCACTTATGCAGGTCGAGGGCGATCGAGTCAGCCCGTTCGATTCCCGCGAGGCGCGGTTTCACGTTCTCCGCCAGCACGGCGATCGCACCGATCGCTCCATCCACATGGAACCAGAGATCCTCCTCACGACAAAGATCTGCCAGCGCGTTCAGGTCATCCACCGCGCCGGTGTTGACCGTGCCCGCGCTGCCGATGATGCAGATCGGGCGCATCCCTGCCTCATGGTCTGCTTTGATCGTTTGTTTCAATACATCCAGGTCGATGGTGTAATCATCCTTAACGGGGATCTTGCGCAGGTGCCTGTTTCCCATTCCCAGTAGTTCGACGGCTTTCTGATTGCAGCTATGGACCTCAGTGGATGCGTACACCGTCAGCGGCTGAGGAGCGGATAACATTCCGTTCTCGCGGACGTTGAAGCCGGCCTTCGTGTTCCGCGCCACTGCCAGCCCAACAAAGTTGGCCATCGACCCGCCGCTGACGAGCAACCCGCTGGCGTCTTCGGGGAAGCCGATAATCTCCTTCATCCAGTTCACCACTTGTGACTCGACGAGATTTGCAGAGTGATTGCCTCCTCCAAGGTTGGAGTTCATCACCGCGGCCAGAAAATCTGCCAGCGCCCCGGTTACCGTGCCGTTGCCCATGTACCATGCCCAAAAGCGCGGGTGGATCGTACCCATTGGATAGGGCAAAATGTTCTCGACAAATTCCTGGTAGGCGGCTTCGGCTCCGATGGGTTCGTGCGGCGCGTTCTGCTCGAAAGTACCCATTACATTATCTGGCATCTGCTGCCATACAGGGCGTTCACGCACGGTTTCAAGGTATGTGAGCGCATCGTCCACCATGCGGTGGGCGAGAGTGCGCATGTCGTTCCAGTTTTCGGGGTCGAGGGTTTCGTAGGGCTGTGAGTGATCCATTAACAAAGTCTCCTTTTTATCTTTCTAAGATGTACATTCGTCAGGCGATCATACTTTACGTGGTCGTGAAAAGTTGACGTGTCACTTTGGATTCATATCCTGATAATACCAAATGCGCAGCCCATCCGGGTCATCGATGCCGAAGCTAAGGTGTCCCCAGGGAGCATCCTCCAGTCCGCGTGCGATCGTCACGCCGCGGCTCACCAGTTCATCATGCCATTCCTCCGCTGCAGAGACTTCAATGGTCAGGACCACGTTGATGGGTTTTACACCTACTACGGCTTCGTCATTCAGGTCGATGACTTCGACGACGGTGTTGGATGTTTTTCCGCCAAACGCGAGCAGTGTGCCGCGATTGCTGGGATGATCCCAGGATTGTTGAATGCTCATTCCAAGATTGTCACGGTAAAACTCCACCATTGCCTCATAATTTTTGGTGTGCCGGACAATGCTGACACTAAGAACCTTATTCATGGATTACCTACCTTTCCTTCGCCACTCATCATACACAAGAGACTCTTGCGAACGCCATCCTCGGAAGACCTGAATCGGGAAATGTCTCTTATTCCCTCTCCAACTGGACGATCAACACCGCCGAAAGGATGATCAAACTACCGACGATCTGAACGAACGTCATACGTTCATTTAGAAAGACATACGCTTCCACAGCGGTCATGGCGGGCTCCAATGTTGCCAGCAGATTGGTGATACTGGCAGGCAGGTAGTTCATGGACGTGTTATACAGCCCAAAGCCAAGCACAGTGGGGAAGAACGACAACAGGATCAGCATCAACCAACCGTCAACAGGCATGGATGGGAGAAGTGCGCGGAGCGATCCCGCCGCTCCGGGCAGGGCGGGGAACAGGTTGAAGATCAGGATGAAGAATGATCCGAAAGCGAACGAATACAGCATGGATGTCCAGGCGTTGATCTGACGTTGGGCGACCTCCTTGCCGATCAATGTGTAGACGGCAAACAACAACCCGGAGAGCAGCCCCGTGATGATGCCCATCGGGTTCAGTGACCACATATCTGCACTATAGGCGTTGGAAACCAATACGCATCCGACCAGGCTGAGGATGACCGCGATAGCCTTGGGCAACCCCAGCTTTTCGTGGAACCACCATAAGGCAAGGATGGCCGTAAACCCGGCTGAGCTATACGCCAGCACTGTGGCAACGGCCGCTCCATTGGCTCCCACAGAGAGCGACCAGATGGAATTGAAGACTGCCAGGATGAACCCATAGATCACATAGAACTTGATCTGTGAACATTCGATAAAAAGCAACGAGCGACGAGTGAGGAATAGAACCGGAATCAACGCCACGCAGACGAACAAATTCCGCCAGAACGCCAGCGATAGGGCTGGCATCCCGTAGTTATTGATCAAGTAACTGATGAATACACCGGTCGTGGACCAGAATGTGATCCCGACCAGCGCGATCAAATATCCTTTTGTAGTGCGTGACATGGGCGTTGGGCGGTCCTTTGGCGAACAGAATGGGCGAATTATATGTCATTGCCGAAAATACCTGCTGGTTATCGCATTGCCAGCGGGAGATTTCCCCTGACCAAACTGGTGATGAAGAATCGCTGGTCGTGTAGTCATGATTTAATGTGTTCGAGAGGGGGTGACAAAAAGCTAACTTGGGAATTGAAAAAGCTAGGTTAGCTTTTGTAAAAGCAAATAAGGAAAATCAGATTTGCAACCGAAGAGCCTGCTGGAACAGCGACCTTTCCAAAGTGAAAGTAAGTACTTGTGCGGGGAAGATAGCCCGAGTTCACAATGGTGGGCGTTACCAGCGGACAAGCGGTGGGCGGAGACAAAAGCCTGAGAGCAAAACCAACTTGAAGCCAGAAAAATGCTTGTAAAACGCGCAGACTCCCCGCAGCACGCATTGTTGGGTGGTTTTCTGCCCGGATAGTGCTATGTCTTTCATATGTTGCAGATATCTTATGGAATGAATTTACTGGGTCTTAATAGTATAGTGGGTTACTATGATAGGCTTTGTGTATTTGAACGTTATGCTAGCGATGACATCATTTTCTGTCATACGCGTGAGCTGGGAAAAATCTAGTTCACCTTTTGCATTATTTGTTTGCGAATCAATTAATATCGATGAAAACACGTCATCTTGTCCGAGCTTATAAGAAAATCCTTCTGCGATGAGAGATTCATCATTACAATCATGGTAATTGAAGCCACTAACAAGCGGTGCCCTTAAAAATATGTTCTCTGCACTTAATTCCAATCTTACAGTTTTGATCTTTATTGGAGAGGGAACGTTTATGAAGGCGCTTCCAACAGGTTTTACTCCGACTGTGAAATCAATTTGACCTGTCATGTCGCCCTTCACTTGTTCAACCCTTTCCCTTAGTCTAAGAAACATATCTCGGTCGGCGATAAATGCTATGAATTCCATCAGTGACATTGGATTTGGAATACGTTCATGTGCAAATGTGTATTCGTGCAACGGTTTGGATAATGTCGTTTCTTCCTCTAATTCAAGAGACATTTCTCTCACGAATCTTCGTATTAGATGAATTTCGATATAAGTTTCGTCCGTCCATTTCTTTATTTCATTCACATTAAACTTTTTCAATTCCCTTAATACAACTCCATTCTTAAATGCTTTTATCTTTGCAGGTGCCGTGAATGAAGATGACGTTATTGCGATTAAAACATCGGCTCCGATGCTATTCTTTTTTGCTATTAATTGTTCAACCCAGGCAATATCCTGATGAGCATCGCGATCGCGACATTCTAACGCAATAAAGAAGTTTTTCTCTTCTGAAGAATAACGGACACTAATATCTACTTCACGAAGTGTATTGGTATCTCGATCTTTTACAAATTCTGGACTTTTGATTGTGGCGTTAGGTAGTTTCAACGCCTCTATTTCCTTCACCAACAATTCAAGCTTTCGTCCTTTTCGCATAATGCGCCCTCTTTTGTCTTAACAATGCTGTTGTATGAAAGGCAGATTACAGAATCTGCCTCGAATAAGAATAGAAATAAACAACCACCCAACTATAGTTTATACAGACATCTGTATAAGATTCGAATTCAGAATACTTAACAGCCTATAGGCTGTATAACTATTAATATTTGGCATTATATGCCATTGAAAATATCCTACAAACAAAACGTCCGCCAACCTGCAAGCCTGGGAACGTTCTTACGGCGAGTAGTCCTTCAACACGATCAACGTTCTGCGCAGCCACCGGGTGGATGTGGTCCATTGCATGCCGTAGGTCGTGTTCGTCGCCTGTCCGTCAGGGATTTGCTGCAGCAGGTAGCCTGGGGTCGGGAATTCCTGTTCCGTATCGAAAAACCAGAAGTTGAGCTTGTATAGGATTCCTTTTATACCTGGTTCAGCGGTCCGTTCTTTGACATAGCGGTTAAGCCACCTACGGTCGCTGAAGAAGCTGGAAAGCCGGCAGTCGCAATAATAGCCGAGCGTGCCGATCTCCCCATCCACGAGGATCAAGCCGCCATTATCGTTTTCCTTGAGCCATTCTCCAATTTCCTTATATTGTTCATGCGTTGCCCAGTTGGTATGGATCGGCATTTCTTTGATGGCAAAATTACTTGACATCACGAATTGGGATATCCCCACCACTGGCAGAAATACCAAAGCGACGGCAGCGACTCGCAATCGTTGCCTGGATGCATTCTGTTGATAAACGAACTGTCCCAGCGCAAGACAGCCGATAAGAATGATCGCGGCGATCTCTGGCGTGTAATACCAATAGTAGGGAGGGACGTGCAAGAGGGAATAGCCAGCGTAGTGAGCGAGACTGGTCAACAATAGAAATTGGATTGCTTTGGAATCTCGAATTTCTTTCTTGAGGAGCAAAAGACAGAACGGGAGAAATAGAAGCGAAAAGATCGTCTGCCAGCGATACGCAGAGAGATACACTCCCATCCCGTTGAAGAACTCCCAGTTTCCCCACGACCGTTGGGCGGTTTTGATGAACAAGGTGTCTGGCATCACCGAACCAAAGTAGATCCACGAGAACAGATACCAGGGGGCAATCGGCAAAAGGTAGATTGCGCTGAATTTCACCGCCGAGCGAATGTCTGGCAACAGGAGCAGGGTCACAAGGAAGAACAGGACCCCGTCAAACCGGGTGAGTGTGAGAAGTCCCAGTGTGGCTGCGAGCAGCGACCAATGTTGGTTCAGGTACAAGTAGACGCAAAGGATGTACAACCCCACGAACAACAGACTCTCGAGTCCCAGCGTGGAGATGAGCAGCGGATTGACGATCAACGCCACGCCTGCAGTGTAACCGATTGCTTCGCTTTTAAATAATCTGGATGAGATCTCACCCAGCAGATATACGATAGCTGCTGAAACCAACGCAGAAAGCCACAGGACTGCCTGCACTGTCGGGCCAAAAAAAATCCCCATCAAACATAACAGAAAAATGTTCAATGGGGATGTGACTGCATTGATGACCTGTCCCGGGAGGAAACCCCACGTCCCGGTAGTCATTAGAGTTTTTACATAACGCAAAGTGATGAATGCGTCATCGGTCAGTGCATTGGCGAACAGCGCAAAATAAGCGTACAGGATCGGGACGATAACCAGCAATGCCGCGAACTTGCGTTTCATGATCAATGAAGGGATTAGTTGTTGCTGTTCTCACCATACAACTTGCGATGCACCACGCTTAGCGCGCGCACCTGCTCCGCGGCGTGATACGACGAGCGCACCAGCGGGTTCGACTCGACCCACTTGAAGCCGATCTCTTTGCCGTAGTCGCGCAGTTCGGCGAACTCTTCCATCGTGTAATAGCGTGAGATGGGCATGTGCTTCTTGCTCGGCTGCAAATATTGACCGATGGTCAGAATGTCCACACCCCACGAACGCTGGTCGCGCATCACGGCTTTGACTTCGTCCATTGTTTCGCTGAGTCCCACCATGATGCCCGATTTGGTCAGCACTTCGGGGTCGAGCTTCTTGGCATTCGATAAGGTCGCGGCGGCCCACTCGTAGTTATCCTGCGGCTGAACGCTCTTGAACAATCGCGGCACCGTTTCCACATTGTGGTTCAAAATTTCAGGACGTGCGTCCATGACGATCTTCAGCGCTTCGAGCGAACCTTTGAAATCGGGAATCAATACTTCGATGGAGCAGCCCGGTCGTAACTCTCGAATCCTCCGAATCACCATCGCAAAAATGGGCGCGCCGCCATCCCGGCGTTCATCGCGGTTTACAGATGTAATGACCGCGTGCTTGAGCTCCATGGCTTTGACGGCCTGGGCCACACGCTCGGCTTCTCCCCAATCCAATAAACCGGGTTTGCCGTGTTTGATATCGCAGAACGCGCAGGTGCGTGTGCACACATCGCCGAGCATCAGGAAGGTGGCCGTGCCGCTTCCCCAACACTCGCCCAGGTTCGGGCACATCGCTTCTTCACAAACAGTATGCAATTCTTTCTTGCGCATCAATCCGTGCAGCCATTCATACGTCTCGCCCGAGGGAGCGCGCACCTTGATCCAATCAGGGCGGCGCAGCGGGCGAACATCGGCTTCAGGGATGACACGGTCTCTCGTAGGGGTAGCAGGCATTAATCCTCATTTGCTATGTCGTTGCGAGGAGCGTTTCCCAGCGACAAAGCAATCTCCTGTTTCTTGGCAGTTTGCTTCGCCTTTCAGGCTCGCAATGACGGGAATTTTACTGTATCTTTCTAACCTTCAATCGTAAACCTCTTACTTCGACGACTTCCACTCTATCGCCCTTACCGATCTTTTCCGAGTCAGGGATTGGCTCTGCCGTCCAAAGCTCGGATTCAAGCTGAACCTGTCCGCCCGCCTCTCCCACCGACGTTCGGGCCATCCCCTGTTTTCCAACCAGCGACTCCGCTCCCACAGTGACCGGCCTGCGCAATGAGCGCAGGGCAAATACGAGCATGCTCAGGAAGAGCAGACCAATGCTCACCCCAACCCCGATCACAAGCGGAACCGACACACGCTGAAACTGCGGCGTGCCCGGCGAATTGAACAAGACCAGCGCCCCAACGATGAACGATCCTACACCGGCGGCGGTCAATGCACCATGAGTAGGCGCTTTGATGTCAAGGATGAACAACGCAAATGCGATCAACATGAAAAGGATGCCAAACCAATTGACAGGCAGGATTCCCAACCCATACGTGGCAACGGTAACGCAAACCGCACCGGTGAAACCGGCAAACCAGCCCCCAGGGCTGGAGATCTCGATCAGGATCGCCATGATGCCCACTGACAACAAGGTAAAGACGATATTGGGATTGGTGAGGAACAGCAACAGCGACTCGATCAAGCTCATATCGAGCGGTTCGGTATGGGCGTTGATGGTGTTCAAGATCCGCGGTCCATCTGGCATTTGAACGCTGAAACCGTTCAATGCCTCCAGCAGATCATCCACGTTATCGACCACGAAGTCGATCAGTCCCGCATCCAAAGCTTCATTGGCAGAAACCGCTTTGGCATCTTCGATCGTTGCGTCGGCAAGAGCAACAGCTTTTTCGCCACGTCGTTCGGCGAGTGAGCGCGCCACTGCCTTGGTATCCTCCTTGACCTTGCGCTCCTCGGTTGTTTCGAGATCCTCCCCCTGCCCGCCTACTGGGCTGGCTGCGCCGATCACCGTCTCCGGCGCCATGGCAGCGGCATGACCGGCCAAGGTAACCAGCGTCCCGGCGCTGGCTGCATGTGCCCCTCGTGGCGATACGTACACCACAACCGGGACCTTGCTATCGCGTATCGTCTGTACGATCTCTTTCATCGTGTCGATGGAACCGCCAAACGTATCAAGCTGGATGATCAGCACTTCGGCCTCTCGTCGTTCGGCAGCCTCCACGCCGCGCTTGATATATTCGAGCATCGGCGGCATGATCGGTCCCTTCGCGGTCATGACGATGGCAAGATGTTGATTGGTCTGTGCTCCCGCTGTTTGAAAAAGGAGCATAAATGCGGCGAGCAGAACCAATCCCAAAATCAACATATGGCGGAAGGTTTTCATCACTTGTACTCCATGTCTCTGTCATTATAATGGTTAAGGAGGGAATTATGGCTGACACTCAGAAGACCTTTACATTGCGCGTTGTTATGCAGATGATGCTGCTTGTTTTTGCCGCCCCACTCATTCCGATGATCATTTCCGGTCAATGGATGTGGTGGCAGGCTTGGGCGTACGCGATTGCCAGCGCTCTGGCATTCATCGTCAGTCGTGTGATCGCAGGCCGCCGTCACCCAGACCTGATCGCAGAACGCGCCCGCTTCATGCAGGCGAAAGATACCAAACCATGGGATAAAGTTCTTGCTCCGCTGCTGGGAATTGGTTCGATCCTTGTTCTGGCCGTTATTGGCTTGGATCGATTTTATGGATGGTCAACTGCGTTTTCGACCGCTGCCAATGTGGTTGGGTTGATAGGCGTACTCGTCGGATATGCTTTCTCTTCCTGGGCGCTCATCGAGAACCGTTTTTTCTCCGGCACGGTGCGCATCCAAACCGAACGCGGACATCATGTCATTTCCACGGGACCTTATCGCATCGTCCGCCACCCAGGCTATGCAGGAGGGCTTTTCGGCTATGTGTTTATTCCGATCCTGCTTGATTCGCTGTGGGCGTTTATCCCGACCGCTTTATTGTGCATCATCATGATCGTCCGTACGGCACTGGAGGACAAAACCCTGCAAGAAGAATTGCCCGGTTATCAGGAATTCACACAGAAGACAAAATACCGGTTGTTTCCGGGGGTTTGGTGAAATACAAAGCGCCTTGTGAAGGTTTCCCTTCACAAGGCGCTTTTGATTCGACAGGCGTTGCCTAGAACAACCCCTCAAGGTATTGTTTTGTCCGTTCGTGCTTGGGATTGGTGAACACTTCGTGGGCGGGACCCGCTTCGATGACTTCACCCATATACATATAAATAACATGATCTGCGAGACGTTTGGCTTGTCTCAATGTATGTGTAACGATCACGGTGGTATATTGCTGTTTCAGCTCGATCAGGCGGCTCTCAATATTTTGAGATGAGATCGGGTCAAGTGCGGAGGTTGGCTCGTCGCCGAGGATAATCTCAGGTTCCACGGCCAGGCCGCGAGCGAGACAGAGGCGCTGCTGCTGTCCAATGGAGAGACTGGTGGCGGGGTCATGCAGACGCTTGTGTACTTCATCCCAGAGTCCCGCGATCTCCAAATAATGCCGTACGGCCGCTTTATATTCCACACGCCCATTCTTCATTTTGTGGATGTGCATGCCATAGGCGATATTGTCATAGATGGACATTGGCAATGGTGATGGACGTTGGGCGAGCAGTCCCACGATCTTGCGTACTTCGGTCACGTCGACTTCGTTGTTGTAGATGTTCTCGCCATCCACCAATACTTCGCCGGTGATCTTCGTGTCGTCGGTCAATTCGAGAAAACGATTAAAGGTTTTGAGCAGGGTGCTCTTACCGCAGCCCGAAGCTCCCATGATGACCGTGATCTGCTTTTTAGGGATCTCGATGTTGATGTTCTTTAAAGCGTGGTTCTTGCCATAATATGCATTTAAATTTCTGACTTGAATATGAGCGTCCATAAGATGTTCTTTCTACTTGATCGTATATTTGTTCAAACGCGATGACAGCCAGCGGGAACCAAAGCTGACGACCAACACGACAATGGTCAGGATTAACGCAGATGCGTAACCGCGCTGCTGTACTTCCGGGAAAGGGGAGCCCAGTTGGAAGAAGACTGCCAGCGGCAGCGATGCAGTGGGGCGCATCAACGATGTTACGATGCGGTCGGTATAGCCAGCGGTGAAGAGCACGGATGCCGCGTCACCGATGCCGCGACCGAATGCCAGAAGGATCGCAGTCATAATGCCGGGCAGCATCTGACGGACAACGATCTTGAGCGCCACTTCGTATTTTGTCGAACCGAGCGCGAGCGCGGCATGTTCCAAATCGGCTGGCATCCGGCGGATGACCTCGTCCATGGCGCGGGCCATGATCGGGAGTTCGACCAATGCCAGCACAATGATGCCAGCGAGGAGTGATGCACGTAGCCCAATGGCGAGCATTAGTGTGAAACCGAAGGCGCCGTAAACAATGGATGGAATGCCCCACAACACGTCCAGTGACAGACGGATGTAGCCTCCCCATTTTGAGTCGCCAAGATATGCTTTGAGATACAACGCGATGGGAAGGCTGAACACGATCGCCAGCAAAGTCCCGCCGATGGCAAGGTATAACGAACCGATGATGGCGTTCAGAACACCGCCTTCCTTGCCCATGTAGAAACCACCTTTGGGAACCTGTGTAATCATGTCCCAGTTGAGGGCGGGGAGTCCGCGTGAAAAGACGGTCCACAAAATAAGACCCAACGCGCCCGCCACAATGACAAGTGACACGCGCATGATAGCCTTCATAAATAATTCAACGAGATGACGTCTCTGCAAGTGCTGTTTCTTGAACTTCATTACTTCCTCAAGATTCTCTGAAGGATCAGCATGGAGATGATGTTAAAGATAAGGATGACCACCAATAAAACGAGTGCCGCACCGAGCAATGCCGCATCATACAATGGGATCGACATCATGTCGCCGTAGTTGTTGGCGATCAATGCCGGCAGCGGATATGCAGAATCGAAGATCGAAGTAGGTACATTCGGGACGTTCCCAACGACGATCAGAACTGCGATCGTTTCCCCGAGCGCTCGCGACGCCCCGAGCACGATCGCTGCAAGGATTCCCGGTCGGACGATGGGGAATACCACGTTGCGGATGGTTTGCCATTGGGTGGCGCCCATGGCGAGCGATGCTTGTTTCAAATCCTGGGGGACTGTCAGGAACACCTCATATACAACCGAAACGATCAACGGAGCGACCATTACCGCCAGTACAATGCCGCCAGCCAGAATGCCGAACCCTGTCGGTTGGTTGACTGCGAATAATGGAATGCGACTCAACCACTTTTCCGAAAGAGGCGCAAGTACATGATCCACAAACGGGACGATGGCCAAAAGTCCCCATACGCCGTAGACAACAGGCGGGATCGCGGCCAACAAGTCCAAGACGGGTTTGGCAAAGGAACGCGTGGCAGAATGTGCATATTCAGACAGATATATGGCAACCAGCAAACAAGGCGGGATCGAGAGAATTAATCCCACAGCGGTAACCCAGAGCGTGCCAACGATGAACGGCCAAAAACCAAATTTGCCTGCACTGGGCTGCCACACATGCCCAAAGATCAGGTCAGAGAAATGATACGCGCCCAGGATCGGCCAGGCGCGTACTAATAATGCTATTGTGACCACAAGGATCAGCGCAACAGGGAGCAGGGTAATGATAAAAAATGTGCGCTGGGCGATGTTGTCACGACGGGTACGAGCCGTGGCAGAAGGCCGGCTCAGCCGGCCTTCTGCTTGCTTTTTGATTTCAGAGATGAATACTTGATTCTGTTCGCTCATTTGAGTTTTGCCAGGGACTCAGCCTGTTGTTCGGGGGTTAGAGGAACGTAACCAGCTTGCTCGAGGTATTGCTGTCCATCAGTCAGGATCCACTCGATGAAGGCCAGGGTCAATCCGGTGGGTTTGCCCTTCGTTGCAAGATTCTCGAAGCGGGCGGGTGGGGAGGG
>CAZKSG010000094.1:0-16346 GCA_964555335.1 uncultured Anaerolinea sp. | reverse complement strand
CAATGATCCACAACGTCGCTTCGTGGATCTTTTTGACCTCTTCCGGAGTTAGAATCTCAAGCTTCAACTTCGGATTGGTAATCGACTTGATATTTTTCGACATAGCGCCCTCCCGAGGCTTATGTCTCTACTCTCTCTGAGTATGTTGGAGTCCAAAGTCTCCAGACTTTGGACTAGATTGAAGTTGAAACTCCAATGTCTGGAGACATTGGAGTCCAAAAGCTATTCTTTTCCAACCAGCTTCTTCGCCAACTGCACCGCACCCACCGCGTCTTCGGATGTGCCGTCGGCTTTGATCTTCTCTGCCCATTCCTTGGTGATCGGGGCGCCGCCGACCATGACCTTGATGCGCGGGCGCAGACCTTCCTTATCCAACTCCTCGATCACTTCACGCTGACGTACCATCGTGGTAGTGAGTAATGCGCTCATGCCGATGATCTGTGCGTCGATCTCCAGCGCTTTGCCGATGATCTTTTCGGCAGGTTGGTCCACACCCAGATCGGTGACTTCAAAACCGGAAGCGCTCAACATCGTGCCGACCAGTGTCTTGCCGATCTCATGGATGTCGCCTTCGACGGTGGCGAGCACCACGCGTCCCATCGTTTCGCGCTCTGAGCCGAGCTTGAGCAGTTCCGGTTCCAGCGTGGCGACGGCGGCTTTCATCGCTTCGCCTGCCATCACCAGTTCCGGCAGAAAGGCTTCACCCTTACCGAACAGGTCGCCGATGTAATTGACGCCTACCACGAATCCTTTCGTGATCGCGTCGAGCGGATGCATTTGAATTTCGATGGATTTCTGCGCCAGCTCAACGGACTTGTCCGAGTCCCCGTCGATGATGCTTTGAGCCATCTCCTTGTATAGTTCTTCGCTCATGTTGCCTTCTCCTTAGTTTTTCGTTTTCAACAGGAATGAAGCCTGTTCTTCTTTTTCACGCAGAAGTCCTGCGGGAATATCCAAATATTCTTCGAGCCATTTCCCCGACTCCATCACATGCTCGATCGATACCTGCATTGCTTTTTCCGCATCCCCTTTCTTCAAAGCGTTCACGATCGCTACGTGTTCCTTATATGTGCTATTCATGCTGTCTGCCAAAATTTCCGGGTAGCGGAACAGTGCCTCATATAACAACCAATCGGGGAACGCGTTCGACACAACCGCATACATCTTGATGAGCAAATCGTTCTTCGTTGCATCAGCGATGGCGGAGTGAAACTCACGACTGGATTTCCGCTCCGTGGAGACATCCTTCAGCGACTCATGCTTCTTCATCTCAGACAGCGTTCTTTCCAAGTCGGTAACCTGTTCCGGTGTGATGTGTTTTGCCGCCTCCTGGGCGATCATCGCTTCGAGGAAGAGACGCAATCCGTATGCTTCCACCACATCCTTTGTGTTCATCTCGCGAACGCGCACGCCGCGATAGGGGACGCGTTCTGCCAGTCCTGCGGAAACGAGTAGATCCAACGCCTCACGGACCGGGGTCATGCTGACGCCCAATTGAGTGGCAATGTCGTCCTGCCGCAGCCAGTCACCAGGCTTATACGTGCCTGAGATGATTTTCTCGTGCAAAACGTCGAAAATGTCCTCTTTTAGAGGCCGTTTTTGGATTAATTCAGTTTCTTCAGTTGGGGGAGTACTTAGCATCGGATGCCTTTCGGTACCGGCGATTATAAATTATATATAATTTTTAGTACAGCAGATACGTGCCTGACGATTGTCACCTCTTTGCAGGCTCTACCTTCTTATATAAGTCATGCTCTTCAATATATTCGAACACCGGCTCTGGAAGATAATAACGAAACGGTTTTCCTTCCGCGATCCGGCTCCTGATCTCACGTGAGGCGATCTCCAACAGCGGCGCATCCACATAATGAACCTTGGACGCGATGCCCGGTAACTCCTCTTCCAATTCCTTCAGATCCGGCTCCTCTCCGGGACGGCGCATCACGCCCACCCAGTGGCAGGCATACAGCAGTTCGCGTGGTTTGTGCCACTTGGGCAGGTCACGCAGCGAGTCCCCGCCAATGATTGGAGTGATATCGGCTCCAGGATATTGCCTGGAAATTGCCTCCACCGTATCCAGCGTATAGTGCGGACCGGGGCGGTCAAGCTCGGCACGGGAAAGCTCAAAAATGGGGTTATCGGCAATGGCAAGTTTTACCATCGCCAAACGGTGTTCCACCAGGGAAATGATCTGATCCTGCTTATGGGGAGGGTCCGGGGTGAGAACCCATAGCAAACGGTCCAGACCCAACTGAGAGTAAGCCTCAGAGGCGAGAATGAGATGTCCCAGATGAGGCGGATCGAACGTCCCGCCGAATAGACCGATCTGTTCACGTGCCATACTTAAAGTATACCCTTCTCAGTGGCTATCGCAACCCCGCCAACACCACATGATTTGCTTAGCAAATCACGGTGGGTGCAGATGAGGCAGGCGGGGTAAAGTTTCATCAACCTTTGTTCATCCCTTTACCAAATCTTTACATTCACAAGCTATGATAAGCAAAATTCAAAAAAATATCATCCTGAGATCAGGATGAACAAGGAGATCGAAAATGTCGAAAACAACCAAATGGATCATCGGTATTGTTGCCGTGCTGGTCGTTCTGCAGTTTGTCATGCCGTTCGTATGGCAGTTGTTATATCCAATCACGGGCGGCTATGGCATGATGGGTAATGGCTACGGGATGATGCGCGGCGGCGGAATGATGGGTGGCTTCGGCCACATGGGATTCGGCTTTGGCTTCGGCGGTATCTTTATGTTTCTATTGCCCCTGGGGCTGCTGGTCTTGATCGGACTCAGCATCGCCTATCTCTGGAAGAAGCTAAACGAGAAGCCTGTGCAAGAGTAAACCCTCAAAGGATCATTTGAACCCCGCTGCATAAGCGGGGTTCATCATTTTATGAAATGGTATACTGCCCGCATCCTTTTCGGAAACAGGTGAAGTATGAATCAAACCTATGATGCCATCGTTATCGGTGCAGGGGTGATGGGTGCAAGCATCGCTTTTCATCTTGCCGAGCGCGGATTGAAGACCGCCATCCTCGAGCGCAAGGTCACTGCATCGGGAGCAACCGGCCATTCGAGCGGACTCGTCCGTATGCACTACGATCTTGCTGCCGAATCCGAGTTGACATTCAAGAGTTACCGACTGTATTTTAGCAATTGGAAGGAGCGTGTCGGTGGTGAATGTGGTTTTCAAAAGACGGGTTTCTTACAGATTTCCAAACGTGAGCATGAGGACAAACTACGCGGCAATGTTGCCAATCAACAAAAAATAGGCATCAATACGTCGGTCATTCGTGCAGACGAAGTGCGGAAACTCTTCCCTGACCTTGCTACCGAACATTTCGATTACGCCGCGTATGAACCCGACTCCGGTTACGCCGATGCGACACTTACCACCAACTCTTTTATTGATGCCGCCAAACGTAATGGGGCAGCGTTAATCCAGAACTGTGAAGTGACTGCCATTCACGCAGCCGGAGGCAAAGTCACGGACGTCAGCACCAATAAAGGGGATTTCTATGCGCCTATCATTGTCAACGCAGCTGGAGCGTGGGCAAAACATGTCGGGAGCCTCGCAGGAATCGAGGTCCCGCTGGAGACGTGGACACACGATGTCGCGTTCCTCCATCGTCCGCCATCGCTTGGCAGAATCCCCGCGGTGATTGACGACATCATCAACTGCTACTTCCGCCCCGAGGGTGGTGCGCTCATTCTTGCCGCGGGCGAAGACGAATCGCTGCGCGGCGAACCGCCCGATGCCGAAGACCAAACGCCCACCTCAACATTCCTTGAAAAATTGGTCGATCAGATGGTGAAGCGTATCCCCAAGATCGAAGAGAGCGGCTTGCATTCCATTCATGTAGGACGCGACGGCATCACGCCTGACCAGCGTGCCATCTACAGCGGAACAGATTTGGGAGGATTTTATCTTGCCTGTGGTTTGAGCGGCACCGGTTTCAAAACTTCCCCTGCCGCGGGCGCAAGTCTGGTCGAGTTGATTCTCGACGGTGCGCCAAAAACCGTGGACATCACGCCGTTTCGATTTAGTCGCTTTGCTGAAGGGAAATTGCTTGACGGGGAATACGGGTATGGGAATATCTGGAAGTAAAGGCAACAACATCATTTACGGTAACTGCCATGTGAAAGGGATATAATTTTATTTATGAGCACAAAATCCCGTTATGAACAACTTAAGTCAGAGATCCACGCGCACAATTATCGGTATCATGTGCTGGATGCACCCGTTGTCAGTGACCTTGAATTTGACAGGTTGCTAAATGAACTCAAACAGATCGAAGCAGAACACCCCGATTGGGTGACGCCGGATTCGCCTACGCAACGGGCCGGTGCCAAAGCGGCTGACCGTTTCGAGAAGGTACGCCACCCTGCGCCGATCCTCTCGCTGGCCAACGCGTTTGGTGCGGATGATGCACACGCCTGGTATGAGCGTGTCTCGAAGATCGATGACCGTGTGGAAAAGGCAAAGTTTGTGGTTGAGCCGAAGATCGATGGTTTGTCGGTAGTGCTGCATTATCGGAAAGGGGTCTTCGTGCAGGGAGCGACACGCGGTGATGGTGAAGTAGGGGAGGATATCACCTCCAATTTGCGAACGGTGCGGACGATCCCGTTGAAAATTCCAGTGGAGTTGGATGCCAAATTAACGGTGCCAGATTATCTCGTTGTCCGAGGCGAAGCATATCTTCCGATCAAGGAATTCGAGGAATTAAATCGCAAGCTGGAAGAAGCGGGTGAGAAGACGTACCTCAATCCGCGCAATACGGCGGCAGGTTCATTGCGTCAATTGGATCCGGCGTTGACCGCTTCGCGTCCGTTGACATTGTTGGTTTATCAGATCGTCCATTCCGAGGGCGGGAAGGTACCCACATGGCAGTGGGAGATCCTGGAATATCTCAAGGCACTCGGCTTTCCGGTGACGGATGTCGCCAGGCGGTTCGATTCAATCGATAAGGCGGTTGCCTATACAGAGACATGGGATAAGCGTCGCGATGAACTTCCGTATGAAGCGGATGGTATGGTCATCAAGATCGATGATTTGAATCTTGCCGCGGAGCTTGGCTTTGTGGGCAAAGACCCGCGCGGCGCGATCGCGTTCAAATTCCTGGCTCGGGAAGTGACCACGAAGTTGCTGGATATCCGCGTCAGTGTGGGGCGCACAGGTGTGTTGATCCCCAACGCGGTGTTGGAACCGGTGGAGATCGGTGGTGTGGTGGTGGAACGTGCCACACTTCATAACTTTGATTACATTGCGGAGAAGGATATCCGTGTGGGGGACCGGGTGCTGGTCAAACGCGCAGGGGAAGTGATTCCCTATGTGATCGGTCCCGTGGTGGATGCGCGCACAGGCAGGGAGAAAAAGTATAAACCTGCGACAACCTGTCCCTCTTGTGGTCAGCCGGTCGAACGAATCGAAGGGGAAGTGGCGTGGTATTGTGTCAACGCGGCATGCCCCGCGCAACTTGTGCGTAACGTGGAACATTTTGTCTCGCGCGGCGCGATGGATATCAATGGATTGGGAACAAAGATTGTGGAGAAGCTGATCGAGACCGAAAAGGTCAGTGATGTGGCAGATATTTACACACTGAAGCGTGATGATATTCTGGATGCCGTTACAAAGAAGGATCGTAAAACGGAGAAGGAGCCACCCGGCAAGATCGCGGACAATTTGCTGACGGCTATTGAAGCCTCCCGCAGCCAGCCATTGAGTCGTTTGATCACGGCGTTGGGCATTCACGGAGTTGGCGAAGTGATGGCACGAGATTTGTCGATTGCTTTCCCTGATCTGGATGCGCTCGCACAGGCAAAAGTAGATGACCTGTTGCAGATCAGCGGCTTGGGGCCGAATACAGCAGAAGGCATTGTGGACTGGTTCTCGCGTCCGTTCAACCGCAAGGTGTTGAAGAAGTTGAAGGCAGCTGGGATCTGGCCGCAGGGTGGAACGGATGCGAGTATTGCTGGCCAAACGTCAGATGTATTCGCCGGGTTGACGTTCGTCATCACAGGCACACTCCCCACATTCTCTCGTGAGGATGCCAAGGCATTTATCGAAGCACATGGTGGTAAGGTTACCGACAGCGTCAGCAAAAAGACCAGTTATCTGGTGCTGGGCGAAGCACCCGGCTCGAAGTTCGATAAGGCAAAGTCTTTGGGTGTGAAGATCGTTGGGGAAGAAGAATTGAGAGAGTTGGCGAAGTAAAGCAGAACTCGGAGATTTGCAAAATCTCCGAGTTCTGCTTTGAACGAACCATTTGGTTTGGCATGTAAGAAAACGCACCTCCATCTGCTCCTTGGTAAATGGATATTGCTATGAAAGACTTCTTCATCAAACTCTTCATGGATTTCAACGCTTTCCTCCTCCGCATCTCACGCGGAAGGATCGGCTCCAATCTCGGCTCACAAACCATTCTTCTGCTCGAAACGATGGGGCGTAAAACGGGACAGATGCGCGAGATCCCGATTGCGTATTTCTTTCATGATGGGAAATACCTGATCGTCGAATCCAATTGGGGCAAGGACAAACACGCGGACTGGTATTTGAACTTGCAGAAGAACCCGCGTGCGAAATTGACTGTGAAGGGAAAAACGATCTCTGTCCAAGCCCACGATGCTCAGGGAGATGAATATACTCGCTTGTGGGATTTTGCTACAAAGAAGCACCCACCATACCTAAATTATCAGAAGATGACAAAACGTCACATTCCGATCGTGGTTTTTGATGCAATTAAATAACTTTGAAGACTTTGGAGATTTTCAAAATCTCCAAAGTCTTATGTTTCCGGCTGAAATTTTCATTAATGTAATCTGTATCCTAAAAGCCTTGTGATAAAATAGCGCGCATTCACACAGAGGACGCCTTGGGGGAGCACTGAGCCTCTGTTAATCTATTTATTTCGGAGTACAACTTATGCCACGTCGTTCCCTCTCTCGCCTGTATAAGGACGAGTTTACCGGCTATTCGCTTGCCAAATTTCAACGGGACCTGCTTGCAGGCCTAACTGTTGCTGCGGTGGCGCTGCCGCTAGCCCTGGCGTTCGGAGTCGCCTCGGGCGCATCCGCCGCGGCCGGGTTGGTCACGGCCATCATCGCGGGTCTAGTCATCGGCGCGCTTGCTGGTGCGCCGTTTCAGATCAGCGGACCCACAGGTGCCATGTCTGCTGTGCTGATCGTGCTGGTGCAACGCTACGGTCTGGAAGGTATCTGGATGGCGGGTATGCTCTCAGGCGCGATCCTGCTTATCGTGGGATTACTGCGCCTCGGTCGTTTTATTGCCTTTATCCCCGCGCCCGTCATCAGCGGATTTACGTCTGGTATTGCCCTCATCATCTTCATCGGCCAGATCGATAATTTCCTGGGTGTCAAAACGCCGGGCACTGAAACTGCTGCCCAAAAATTCCTGGGTTATTTCCACGGCGGTTTTACGCCTGACTTCCACACGATCATTCTCGGACTTGTAGTGATCGGGACAATGGCCTTCTGGCCTGCAAAATGGAATGCGCGTTTTCCATCCTCTCTTCTGGGAATCATCCTGGCTGCGCTTCTCAACTGGATCTTGAAATGGCCGGCTCCAATGATCGGCGCCATCCCTCAAACCCTTCTCCTGCAAGACCGCCTCAGCTTTGCCAATATCCCGTGGAATCATCTCTCTGAATTTCTCGCTCCTACTCTGACCATTACTGCGCTTGGTGCTGTCGAATCTTTGTTATGTGGGGCGGTGGGCTCCAACATGACCGGCGTCCGCCTGCAGGCGAATCAAGAACTGATCGCACAAGGGATTGGCAATATGGTCATCCCGTTCTTTGGCGGGGTTCCTGCTACAGCCGCGATAGCCCGTTCGAGTGTGGGCATTAAATCGGGCGGACAGACGCGTCTCGTCAGCATCATCCATGCGGTCGGACTGCTGCTCTCCATGTTCCTGCTCACTCCCTTCATGGAGCGTATTCCGCTTGCTGCCCTGGCAGGTGTGTTGATGGTCACGGCCGTCCGCATGAACGAATGGGATGCGATCAAGTTTATCTTTGGCAAACGCTTCAAGACCGATATGATCGCCTTTACCATTACGATGTTTGCCACGATCGTTCTCGACCTGACACAAGCCATTTTGATCGGTTCGTTCCTTGCCGGAGCGGTCTTCCTGAACAAGATCGCCAGTATTGATATTGAAGTGCAGGAAGTGGATGCAGAGAAACTACGTCAACGTGGTATCGAGACCGAGGGTAAATGTCAGCATGTACGAGTGGCGTTCCTCACCGGTCCGCTATTCTTTGCGGCCACCGGACAATTCAACGAAGCATTTCGAAACCTGGGCGATACGCATGCGTTGATCTTATCCATGCGCGGTGTGTCGCTGGTGGATACGGCAGGCATTGAGGCAATCCATCGTTTGCATGAACGTCTGCACAAGCAGGGTGGTACGCTGATGTTCGCCGGTGTCCATGACAATGCACGCAATATGATGGAACGCGGTGGTTTGATCGAAGCCATTGGCGAGAGTAATTTCTTTTGGTCCAGCGATCAAGCCATCGTAGAAGCAGAACATCGCGGCTGCAAATTCTGTTCATGATATGATACTGATGACAGTTACTTGAAGGTGGCTGTCATTTATATAAAACAGAAAGGCGGTCATATGACGAAATTGCTCAACTGGGGTTTGCTCTCTACAGCCCGGATCAATAAGGCTCTGATCACCCCTCTTCGCGCATCGAAACGGAATCGGTTATTGGCTGTTGCATCCCGTTCGCAGGAAAATGCCGATGCATATGCAAAAGAGAAAAAGATTTCACGTGCATATGGTTCCTATGAAGCCCTGCTTGCCGATCCTGAGATCGACGTGATCTACAATCCGTTGCCAAATCATTTGCACGCCGAATGGACGATCAAAGCTTTGGAAGCGGGTAAACATGTTTTATGTGAAAAGCCTCTTGCGTTGAACGTAGACGAAGTGGATGCAATCCAGGCTGCGGCGCGCAAATATGGGCGCGTTGTCATGGAAGCATTCATGTATCGGCATCATCCGCAGACGTTGCAGGTGCAGGAAATGGTCAAGAGCGGTTCGCTTGGGACCGTGAAATTGATCCGCGGTTCATTCAGTTTTGTTCTGTCCCGTGAAGGGGATGTGCGCCTGAATCCCGAGTGGGGAGGTGGGAGCATCTGGGATGTGGGGGGTTACCCCATCAGCTACGCGAGGAGTGTTCTCGGTGAGAATCCGCTCGAGGTATTTGGCTGGCAGGTCACAGGTCCGACCGGGATCGATGAGACATTCATCGGTCAGATGAGGTTCGCCAATGATATCCTGATGCAGTTCGACAGCAGTTTCGTCATCCCATTCCATTCGTTTATGGAGATTGTCGGAAGTGAAGGCACATTGAGCATCCCGGCACCGTTCAAACCGAACGAAAACGAAAAGATCTATGTCACGTGCGAAGGCAAGACCGAAACGATCAAAATAAAAGGGCAGGAGCTGTACATTGGAGAGGTCGAAGACATGGCAGATGCCATTCTGCTCGGAAAAGAACCGCGTATTTCGCTCGATGACAGCCGTGCCAATGTTATGGTGATTAAGGCGCTTCTCGAATCGGCACAGACGGGAAAGTCTGTTTCCTGCCGCTAGACAATCCTGCTTCACTCGGCTACACTTGCTTAATTCTGTTTCGGAGGCACTGCATGGATTTTCATAACACTGACGATTCTTTAACCCGCCGCGTGAGGGCGTTTACGGACCGCGTTGCAAGACTCAAAGAGCACGACCTGCATTATTACAATATGCCTGTGACTGACATTCTGCCGGGGATGAAAGTGCGCGTCAATGGACGTGAGATGGGAATGTATGCTTCGTATAGCTATCTTGGGCTGGTTGGGCATCCTCGTATTAATGAAGCTGCCAAGAAGGCTGTGGATAAATTCGGTACAGGCACGAATGGTGTGCGCATGCTGGCAGGTACGTTGTCCATTCACAAGGAATTGGAAGAGACGATCGCCAATTTCAAACACGCCGAAGCTGCAGTGACCTATTCGTCAGGATACGCTACCAACCTTACCGTCATCTCCTCCCTGATGGGACGCGGCGATTATGTGTTTTCAGATAAATTGAATCACGCCTCCATCGTGGATGGTTGTTTAATGTCTGGTGCGGAGTTCCGCCGTTTCCGCCATAATGATATGGAACATCTCGAAGGCTTGCTCAAGAATGCACCGGCCGACGTGACCAAAATGGTGGTGGCTGATTCCGTGTTCAGTATGGATGGTGACATCATCGATCTGCCGAAAGTAGTGGAACTGTGCAAAAAGTACAATGCCTGGTTGATGATCGATGAAGCTCATTCAGTGGGCGTGCTTGGCAAGACCGGCACCGGCATCGAAGAACATTTTGACATGTTTGGTACTATTGATATCAAGATGGGGACCTTGAGCAAGACCATTCCTTCAGTGGGAGGATATGTGGCAGCTACCAGGGACATCATTACCTATCTGAGTCACGCGAGCCGTGCGTATATCTTCTCTGCTGCGCTGCCGCCTGCACAGGCCGCTGCTGCTAATGAGGCATTCAAGGTCATTCTGGATGAGCCTTGGCGCATTGAAAGACTCAACGAGAACACCAAACAATTCATCGGCGGGCTCAAAAGCATGGGATTCGATACCATGTTGACAGAAACAGCCATCGTCCCGGTGCTGTGTGGGGATGATGATGTCGCATTTGCCATGACCCGCGAATCGCAGAAGAATGATGTATTCGTTCTCCCGGTCGTTTCTCCTGCTGTACCGCAAGGGCTTGCCCGCCTGCGTGCCACGGTCACCGCTGCACATGAGCCAAGCGAGATCGAACGTGCAATGGACGTGATCGGTGAAGCCGGGAAGAAGCTTGGGGTCATCAAGTAGTTGCTCATTTTACCGACAAAAAACGCCGAGTTTGCACCCGGCGTTTTTTGTTGTTCAAGGCTTTCTTCTTAGTTCATCCCGATCCCGCGCGCCATCAATGCTGCGGCAAACAAGATCACGATAATGCCAACGACTTCCAGCGTGAGAAAGATGCGTGTCCGTTTAAATTCCTTCTCTGTGATTTCGGGTACTTTGCCGTCTTTCAAGGCTTTGTTCCAGCGTAGATAACGGATCGTCGGGTCGATGGAAAGCAATCCAACGATCAGGAATGCAACCATTTTTGCCCAGAAGAATGGATTGTGTGTGTAGAAGTTCACGCCTTTTTCAAAGACGAACACGCGCAGCAGTCCCACGATCAACAATATGCCTGCTGAAATCCCATACACAAGGTCCACCCTTTGGATGCGTCGTACCTCGTCGATTCCCATGCTCTTTCGATAGGACACAAACTCATATACCAGACATGCCGTCAATGTAAACGCCATCAAATGATGTAAAAATGCCATTAAAGCTGTCGTTACCATAAAGCTCTCCTGTAAAAAATCATATCATTGCGAGTGAGTGTTTGCTGCGAACGAAGCAATCTCCTCAGAACACAGGATCGCTTCGTTGGGCTTCACCCTCCTCGTAATACCATTTTAGTTTTTGCGGTGGCTCTTATACCAAGCCACCGTTTCCCTGATCGCCTCGCGAATCGGCGTGGCTTTCATGCCAAACCATTTCTCAAACCTGCCTGAGTCGATCACAAATGGGCTATCGAACTCGTACATCATTTCTACAGACTCTTTCGCCTCCGGGATGAAGAGACCACCGATCGTCATTATGAGTTTGCCCATGCTGCTCATCCTCGGTTCCACACCTGCTTCCTCGGCAAACAATCGGACCAGGTCGCCCTGTGTCATCTGCGGTTGATCGTTCGGAACATGCCAGGCCTGTCCATCTGCTTCATCGCGTTCCCCAAGGATTACAAGCGCTTTCCCGAAATCTTTTACATAGGTATGCGTGTGTGGCAGATCCATACGCCCGATGAGTTGGGCAGGCTTCCCATTTAATAAAGGATAAAATGCACGCCCGCCCATGGTCGAATCCAATCCCCATGGACCGAAGAAATTGCCGCCTCGTGCTGCAGTAACTCGTACGCGGCCATCCTTGTGGGCAGCAAATGCGGCTGCGGAGATCTCCCCGCGGACTTTGCCTTTACGTGTATGCGCGTTGTATGGCATGTCTTCTGTCAATGCCTTGCCGTTCATGGCTCCATACATGTATACATTTTCCACGATAACCAGCTTTGTTCCGCTGCCTGTTAATCCTTCAATAATAGACTGTTGCAATGCAGGGAATTTTTCTGGCCACTCGTAGTAGTGAGGCTGGGCAGATTGGTAGACCACCTTTGCTCCTCGCGTCACTTCGCGGACTTTGGTCGAGTCGTATAAATTTGACGCAATGACCTCCACCCCGGCCGGAATCTCGTCCATCTTCCCTGACCGATTTACCATACCGACCGGTTCGCCGCGTTTGACCAGTTCTTCTGCGATTGCCCGACCGATCGCGCCGGTTCCTAAAATAACGTGATTCGTTGTCATCTTTGTCTTCCTTTTACTTCATTTCCACGAGGAGTTCGCTGGCTTTGTTGATGTTGATTCGTTTGTGTGCGGTTTCGCGCCGACCGGTGGCCTGCACATGTTCTGTCGCCGCAGCCAGCCCGAATTTTGGCATGTTGCCGTATACGCTTTCGAATTGATCGGGGTTGACGGTGTAGGTCTCATGCCAGATACCGACGGTTCCATCTGCGCCGATCGCCTGATTAAACTTCTTCCATGGCCCGATGTGCGGATCTGATGGGTTGCGGGCGAATCGCTCGATGTCCTCGAAAGAACGCCAATATTGAATGATGGCTGGTCCGCTGAAATTCCAATAAAATTCCGCGTGCAGAAATCCCTTTTCAGGGTGTGTGAACAAGGTTTGCATCATCGGGGTCATGGCTTGGGCAACAGGCAGCCACTTGTCAAACCGCCACCATTTGTTGATGCGCATGCCGATCAGAAAAACAACGAATGGCTCTTCTGTCTTTGCTGTGTAACGACCATTAAATATTGTAATCATGGTTTCTCCTATCAATAAAATACTGTTTAAGATGATTATTGGATACTTCTTGCGTAGACGATCCAGGCATGCGATATATGGAAACTGGTAAAGACGACCGAGAGCACAATGTATATCCATGCTCGATACGGAGATGAGAAATAAAACGTGCTGCCGATCAATCCGATTCCAACCAGCCAGATCAATGGAGTATATGCAGGAGCCAAAGAACCGACTGCACTTAAACTCCATGCACTTTGTGGAAAATACATCTGTACCAGCCAGGATATGAAATAAACCGCAGTCCCTGCGAGATAAAGCCATAGACCGACCTTTTGACTCTGTGTTTCAATTCGCAGTGGCATCAGAATGGGCAGAATAAATACCAGTAAACGAAACAGATTTTCTCCGATTGTGATCAGCATTGGAATGTTCTTCTCAAACATATCCGGCGAATAGAGGCGCGGCAGTTTGCTGGCAAAGGCGATATTCCATGCCATGATGGGGAAGAGAAGCAGCGCGCAATTCAGAACATAGTTTATGAAAGGTATCGATTTCATTTAGGCCTTGATAAATTGCCGGATGACGGATTCCAATTCGAATAGATAGAGTTCATCGCCGCTCGCACCGAACGGCGGTAGGTTGTTGGCGATCTCGAGCGAGACAATTCCATGGACACGCGCCCAGACGATCATTGCCACCGACATGGACAGCATATCCACATCACCGCCATATTTCTTCCACGTTTCAAAACTGGCTTTATACTCCTTTTTCACTTCCGGGAAGATCTTGATATTTAGCTTTCCGGCGATGCGCAACTGTTCGATCACACTGACCAATGCGCTGAGCGAACGCGCTGCCGATGGAAGAACTTCCATCAAAGGTGCTTCATAGCCTGGGATGGGTGTGCCAAAGATGAGTTGATAACGCTGCGGATGGGTGTGCGCCCAGGTTCGATACGCCATCCCGATTGCTTTCAATCGCCCTGCTGCATCGCTTGCTGGAACTGCATCCCGTGCTTCGATCTGCGAATCGCCAAAGGATGTGTAGGCGTCGATGATGAGCGCGGTGACGAGCGCATCGCGGTCGGGGAAGTAGTTGTAGATGGCCGGAGCTGTGATCTTGAGGTCCCGCGCGATCGCCCGCAGCGACAGGGCAGGGGCGCCCGATTCCGCGATCTGTTTCCAGGCCGTTTCTTTGATGGCTTTCTGTAAATTTGGGATTTGTTTCTTCTTGACAGGTCTGACCATAGTGTATCTCCAATTAAATTTACAGCGTAAATATACAGTGTAAATTTATGTTTGTCAAGAGGCAAACAAAAGACTTCCGAAGTTTTAAAACTTCGGAAGTCTGACTTGTTTCCTTGTCTATTTGTTTACTTTGCCTTCTCGATGATCTCGCGAACTTCCTTCGCGTGTGTTTCTTCGTGTTCGGTGAAGATCTCGACTAGGTCTTCAATGGTCCCCTTTGCGCCCCAGGGAAGGGTAAACGGCGTGTGTAACTGTTCATCAGTCATCTTTCGCATCAGCTCGAGCAATTCGGCGCGGGATGTCTCCCATTCGCGCTGCGTCACTTCGTAAGGGATGGCTTCGCGCGATGTGACCGTATCCGCGTTATAGGCGTCGATGCCGCGCGAAGCAGGTATGGCTGGCACTTCTCCCGTCAAAAAAGATTTGATCGAGGCGATGACCGCATCATCCCAACCCGTGATGTGGTCCAACACCTCTTTCATTCTCCACGGCTGATAGATGGTGGGGTTGCCTTGCGCAAGCTTCAGTATCTCGCGCATTTCCTGCCGCGCGGATTCATAGCGCGTAATATAGTCTTCTTTGTGGCTCATAATGATTTCAGTTCAATTATGCGTGATATGTAACTTTTTAGGGCTTTCATTCTCCTGACAATAAGAATATCGGACCCGTTCGGTCCAGTACATTATGATGGTTGAATATAATGTTTGTTCATGCTACACTTTTGACGCAGCTCAATTGTGTATTTCGCATCATCCATCTTTGCCAAAGGAGAAGCCATGCGTAAGATACAGTTCGTTCTAACGGCTTTGATCGTGTTTGTACTTGTCGTGTCACTGACAGGGACAGCCAGCGCTGCTGCCCCTCGTTCCAAATGGACGGTGATGGTTTATATCTCAGGGGATAACAACCTGGAGAAATATGTTGTCGATGATATTGAGACCGAACTGGCCATTACAGGTTCCACAGCGAAGGTGCAGGTGATTGCACTGGCAGACCGCGGTCCCGGTTACGACAAGAGGCGTGGCGACTGGCAAACGACCAAGCTTTTCCATGTGACGCAAGGCATGAAAGCCAACGCAGCCAGCGCAGTTGCAGATTGGGGGGAGCGAAACATGGGCGATCCACAGACCTTGATCGATTTTGTCACCTGGACTAAAGCCAACTATCCTGCCGACCGGTATGCACTGTACTTCTGGGGACATGGTTGGAGCTGGCATCCCGGCTGGGTCATGGAAGATGATACAGATGCTGATACGCTCGATTACGAAGAGACGAAGGCTGCGATTCCATCGCTTGGGTTTATTGACATGGTTGGCTACGATGGCTGCAACATGGCGTCCATTGAAATCCTTGACCTATGGCATGGACATGCCACGGCTTTCACAGGCTCGCAGGAATGGGTGGGTGGCGAGGGTATCCAATATGACCTTGTTCTCTCGCAACTCACTGCCAGCCCGAATATGAGTGCCGACGATGTGGCCGTTGCCACAGCCCAGAGCGCCACGGATGATAAGACCTGGTCAGCACTGGCTGTGGATGATCGGCTCGACCCGCTGCTCACCGCCGTGGACAAGTGGTCTGTGGCTCTGACGAACCATCTGGATGGGAATCGCCCCCAATACAAGGATGCTTTCAATGCCACGTTCTCCTTTGCCCAGGCTCCCATGGACAAGGATCTGTATGATATGGCATGGGAGGTTAAGCAAAGTGTCAGTGAGAACGGTTTGAAGAACAAAAGCCAGGATGTGATGGATGCTTTCGCATCGGTTGTCTTGTATGAAAGGCACATGCCAAAATACAGCGAAGCGCACGGCATTACGATCTACCATCCTTCACGCGAGAAGCAGAAAACCGACGATGCTTATTACCGCACGCTTGACTTCGCGTTGGAAACACGTTGGGATGAGTTCCTGACTGCGTGGCTGCCATAAGAGATACGCAACCAGGTAAATAAACAAGAAAACTCCGAGTCAGAGATGACTCGGAGTTTTGTATTTTACGATCTGCACACGAGGTACTGTTTACGAAATCATACCCAATTTCTTCCCCACCTTGGCGAACGCTTCGAGTCCTTTTCCCAAATCATCGTTATCATGCGCGGCAGAGATCATCACGCG
>CAZKSG010000093.1:6835-16858 GCA_964555335.1 uncultured Anaerolinea sp. | reverse complement strand
TTGTCTTTCAGGTGTACAAAGCCTTTCAGAGACAAATTAATTTTTAAGCCGTTTGTAAGAATACGCTTCGTGGCGTCCATCTTCGCGCTTGGTAAAGTCTGCCATCTCCCAACCTTCATTTTTCAGTTTTAGCAGATACGCATCCAACACACCCGCTTCAACATTGAAGCGGGTGATCATCCCCTCATGGGTGGAGAGGTTCGAAAGGGTCTTGCCTTTTTTGGAGATGAAATCGATCGTGTCATCTTCCTTGTAATAGACGGAAATTCGCAGATATTCCCATTCGTCCATGGTTGCCTGGCCTACTTCAAGATGCTCTCCAGCCTTGAATCATTATCCTTGTTTAATAGATACTTCATCCGCCAGTCTTTGATGGCAAAGGGCAGATAGAGCAGCAGGATCGAGACGATGCCGAGGGCTTCCATATACAGAATGTAGATTGGCCACGGTGGAAGCAGGTCCAGCAGGCTGGCGGTCTCCGGCTTGTGGTTGATCATCAGGTAGTTGCTGCCGAGGTAGACATTGATGAAGTAAACGACCAGTGCGTATAGGTTCATCCATACGAAGACTCGCCCGATGGACTTCCACGTGGGGCGGAATCCCTCGACGATGGTCATATACACGGCAGATGTGACGATCAGTCCGTGTGAGATGAAGGTTTGGAAGAAGCGGAAGTGGGGAAAACCGTACATGCCAAGGTCTGGGGTGGCGAGCGCCTGCAATGCCCCGGCGATTCCCATGAAATACATGAACTCATAGATCTTGTAGCTTTTGGTGACCAGCATCCATGCGCCAACCCACACCAGCACACTGCACAGATGCAGCGGCAGCATGGTTTGGAGAGTCCACTTACCGATGGAATAATTCCACCAATGCCAGGCGATCTCGTTGCCCCACAAGATCAAGGCGAGAGTCCAGCGCAGGAATCCCTTGGTCCCGTCGCTAGCGTTCTTGAAGCGGATGAGGAAGAGGTTGAGGAGCACCAGCGCGGCAAGCGCTGCGAGATGTGCTGTCCCTAAAAATTCAAAAGCAGAACCGGTCCAGTTGGCGGCGAAATAGGGTGTCATGCAGCAATTTTACTGTAGGTGTCATGTCATTGCGAGGGCAGAGCCTACAGCAATCTTGATTTACTGAAGATTGTCCACCTGCCCAAGCAGGTGCCGGGGTTGTTGAACTAACATCCTCTTTGCAATGACACGATAATGACGTTCGGCACGGTGTTGGATTATTTGTTTCGTGGTATATTTCACAAGCCAATTGTATGGAGCATTGCTAGGAGGTGATGTCCTGGGATTTGTATTTAACGTTCCAGGGATGCAAAGCGGAGCTTTATACATGGAAACAATTCAGTATGGCTTGTTCTTGGCGGGGGCAATCTTTTGTGCATACCGCGCGATCGTGTCAAAGAAAATCCTATCAGCAACGATCTATCTGGCCTGTATCAGTGCACTGGTCTCAGCTGTGCTGTATCTACTGGGCGCCACGCAAGTAGCTGTCATGGAACTTTCGGTCGGCGCGGGACTGGTGACGGTTCTCCTGGTCTACGCAGTGAGCGTGGTCGGTGACGATGCGCTCGACCCGGCTTCTGTAGTGCCGAAGCCGCTCGCCTTTGGCATGGTGGGATTGGTGGCGATCCTGCTCGGGTTCATGGCTTTCCCAACCGTGGCAAAGAACGTGGATACGTCCTCAATGGCGCTCTCGATCGCGCTATGGCAGAACCGTGTGCTGGATGTCTGGATCCAGATCGCATTGATATTTTCCGGGGTGATGGGGGTGTTGGGATTGCTCTCTGAAAAAACGCCCGGCAAGGCAGAGGAGATTCACAAGTGATATTCACTCCTTTTAATGTCGTGTTGTTCGGTGTGGTGGCCCTGCTCGGTGTGGGGTTTTATGGCTTGTTGATCACACGAAATCTGATCAAAGTGGTGATGGTGCTGCAAATTCTGGTCAAGGCGGTTATTCTCGCGCTGGTATTAGCGGGCAAACTCAGCGGCAATATCGGGTTGGGAATTTCCACCGCCGCCACTGTCATCGTGGCAGATACCATCGTTGCGGTTGTAGGGCTTGCGCTTGCCGTTCAGGTCCGCCGCCGTTTCGGAACCGTGGATGTCCCACAGATCTCCACGCTGCGAGGTTGATATGGCTGCGACACTTATCTCCCTCGTCATTGGGCTTCCCTGGGTTGGAGCGATCGTGGTCTGGCTCACGGGAAACAAACAGGCAAAGATTCAGCATGCACTGGCTGTCACATTCAGCGTGTTGACCGCTGCTGCCTCGTTGGCTCTCCTCCTCTTCGCCAAGTCGGAACCGGCGATCACGCTTTCGCTCGGCGTCTCCTTCGGCAACCTGACCTTCGTCCCCGACGGGCTGGCCGTCTCGCTGGCTGCCATCGCGGCAGTGGTGGGTTCTCTGGCGGTGATCTTCTCTGTGGATTACATGCACGGCGACTCGCAACTCGGCCGTTATTATTTCCTGGTGCTGTTCTTCATCGGAGCGATGATCGGGCTCGTGTTGAGCGGCAACCTGCTGTTCATGTTCTTCTTCTGGGAAATTACAGCGCTGTGTTCGTATGGTCTGATCTCGTTCTACAACGATGACCCGAAGGCTGTGGCAGGCGGTATCAAGGCGCTTATCATCACCCAGGTTGGCGGGGTGGGATTGCTGGCCGGTACCCTGGTCGCGTTTGCCAATCTTCACAGTTTTCAAGTTTCGGTCTTTCTACAAAACGCGCCCACTCTTCCGGCTGCGTCACTATCGTTCATTGCGTTCAGCTTCCTGATCGCTGCAGCGGCCAAATCGGCGCAGTTCCCGTTCCACACCTGGCTACCCGACGCGATGGAAGCACCGACGCCCATCAGCGCGCTGATCCATGCCGCGACGATGGTCAACGCGGGCATCTATCTACTGGCGCGTTTTTATCCCGCGTTTGAATCGGTTCCAGCATGGACGATGTCGGTCCTGCTCGTCGGTCTGATCTCGGCGTTGATCGCGGCACTCTCTGCGCTCATCGCCACCGATCTTAAGCGTGCGCTTGCTTATTCCACTGTAAGCCAATTGGGGTACATGGTCTATGCCATCGGCGCGGGCGGCCTGTTTGCCAGTCAGTTCCACTTGCTCAGCCATGCGGTGTTCAAGGCGTTGTTGTTCCTTGCAGCGGGTTCGGTCATTCATAGTGTCGGTACACGCGATATGCGCCGCATGGGCGGGCTTGGGCTGCAGATGCCGTTCGTCCGCAATGTGTTCATCGTCGGTGCGTTGGCACTGGCGGGCGTCCCGATCCTCAACGGGTTCTGGAGCAAGGAACTTATCCTCGAAGCGGGGCTGGAAGGTTCGCCGATCTGGGCGTACGGCGTCATGCTCATCGGCGCGGGTCTGACCGCTTTCTATACCCTGCGCATGGTCTGGCTCGTATTCTTTGGCGCTGAGCGTGAGCACTTGCACTATCACCCGGCCGGGTCGGCAATGAAACTGTCGCTGGGCATCCTGGCGGCCGGCTCATTCGTCACCTGGCTGTTCTTCGGCGGATTGAACCGACTCTTATCCACGACTTTGCCGTTCCACGAGATCGAACACGAGACCCTGCTGGAAGCGATCACAATGATCCTTTCTGCGCCCGCAACATGGCTGGCGTTGCTGGTCGTTGCCGCAGGCTTTGTCCTTTCGTGGCTGCGCATGCGCAGCCTGAAACTGTTCGGGGGCGGCTGGCTGCAACCGTTCGTGGATACGTCCTTCGGTTTCGATTCGCTCAATCATGTTGTCGTCCAGGGAGTCTCAAAATTCGCGGAGCGCTTGCGCGTCACACAGACAGGCGAATTAAATTGGAACATTCTCGGCATTATCGGCGGCTTGCTGGTGGTGCTGGTCGTTTTGTGGATGGGTGCCTAAATGAATCTGTTGAACTTTTCCGGTTTGATCGCCATCCCGTTGGTCTCATCGCCCGTTGTTTACCTGGCCGGGCGGCTCGGCTCACACGATGTAACGTTGCATCGCCGTTCATATCTTGTACGCGTGATCGCGCTAATCGCTGTGTTCGCGGCGTGGATCCCGTTCATTTTCTCGGCACAGAATTTTCTTGTTGCCGGTGTGCAGGAATTCACGCTGGAGACGATCCACCTGCGCGTGGATGGGATAAGTTTGCTGATGGCTGGCTGTGTGCTGCTACTGGGTACACTTGTTGTCCTTTTTTCCGGTTCGTATATGATGGAAGAAGTGGGCGAAGAAAAATACTACGCCATGCTGTTGGCCATGATGGGGCTGATGATCGGCCTTGTCACTGCCAGTGATCTGTTCAACCTGTGGGTCTGGTTCGAAGGCATGGCGATCTCTTCGTATCTTCTTGTCGCGTTCTATCGTGAGCAGCCCGCTTCGCTGGAAGCCGGGATGAAATATCTTGTACAGAGCGCCACCGGGTCTGTGCTGGTGCTGATGGGCATCGCCATCGTGCTGGCCCAAGCCGGGACGTTGGACATGATCCAGATCGCGGACACGGTCTCTCGGCCGGATGTGAACCGATTTGCCCTCCTGGGTGCTGGTGCGTTGTTCGTCATCGGTTTTGGTGTCAAAGTGGCGCTTGTCCCATTGCATACCTGGCTCCCAGATGCACATTCGCAGGCGCCCAGCGGCATCAGCGCAATGCTCTCAGGCGTGGTCATCGAGATCGGTCTGATTGCCATGCTGCGCGCGTTGGCAGTCCTTTCAGGCACCTCGCTTTCATGGGGGCTTATCCTGATGGGATTTGGGGCAGTGAATATCCTGTACGGTAACTTGATGGCTTTGCGACAAACGGTGGTAAAGCGACTGCTCGCCTATTCGAGCCTAAGTCATGTTGGATACATTCTGGTGGGTCTTGGCATCGCTTTGTATGCCGGTGTATCGCTGGGCGCGCAGGGTGCGTTCTTCCATCTCTTCAATCACATGCTGATGAAAGGACTCGCATTCCTTGCTGTGGGCGCGTTGATGTACGGCTTGTTTCTGCAAAACGACTCGCATGCATCATTGAAAGTCTCTGATCTTGCCGGTGCTGCGCAGAAGTATCCTTTGGTGGCATTGGGGTTGAGTATCGCCGTGCTGGGGTTGGGCGGTATGCCGCCGCTGGCAGGATTTATGTCGAAATGGCAGATTTTCGTCGCCGGGTTTGAGACTCAGAACGGTTGGATCGTCGCTTTGATGATCTTCATGGCACTGAACAGTGTATTGTCGCTTGGGTATTATGCGCCGCTTGTCAACTTGATGTACCGTCAGGAACCATCCCCACAGGTAGTGGCAGGCAAGCCTGTTACCTGGACGATCTCACTGACGTTGCTCGTGATGACATTGCTGGTGATCGTGCTTGGTTTATTCCCGACCCTGATGAACTGGCTGACGGTGCCTGCTGCGCGACAGTTACTGTCCATGTTTAGGTAATGATATGAAAAGTATATTGCTTTCTCCCCTGATCGCTTTCCTGATCTATTTTGTTGTTGTCGCCATTACCTCCGGGCTTGGGCGTCTGTTCTCGGCAAAGGGACGCAAGACTGAATTCAAAACGGCTTCGTACGCAAGTGGTGAGGAGAACGACCCTGTCCCCGCTGCGCCTGGGTATCGCCAGTTCTTTGTCATTGCGTTGTTCTTTGCAGTATTACACCTGGGAGTGTTGATGATCGGAAGCAGCGATTTGTCTTCCGTTGCTGGTGTCTATCTCTTAGGATTGATCCTTGCCCTCGTGGCATTGATCCTTGGATAAAGGTGAACGATGACCCTTAACAATGCTCCATTCTGGAATCAAGTGATCGATAAGGTCCGTACATGGGCCCGGCTGAATTCCATCTGGGCGATCCACTTCAACAGCGGTTCGTGCAATGGATGTGACATCGAGATCCTGGCTACGCTTACACCGCGCTACGATGTGGAACGCTTCGGAATCAAACTGGAGGGAAGTCCGCGTCATGCCGATGTTCTCATCGTGACCGGGCCCGTGACGCGTCAGGCACGTGAACGTTTGATCCGCACGTATGAGCAAATGCCTGAACCGAAGTTCGTCATTTCTGTGGGTTCATGCAGTCTCTCTGGCGGTGTCTTTGAAGGTTGTTACAACGTGGGCGGTTCGGTGGACGAGGTCGTTCCCGTGGACGTATTCATCCCAGGCTGCCCGCCACGCCCCGAAGCCATTGTAGATGGCATCATCCAATTGATCACACATTTGAAGGAGGGCAATCCGCCTCCTTCGCAGACGAAGCGACTCATCGTACAGGTTCCAGCATGAACATCGAACAGACGTTAAAAACAGCAGAAGAATTACTTGTCGGTTGGAATAAGGAAGCGACACATCCCGAATCGAACCGTTTGGATATTCTCGTCACGGCAGACGATCTTCGCCCGGCCGTGACCGCGTTGCATGACTCACGTTGGGGGTATCTCTCGGCGATCACCGGCGTGGACCTTGGGGTGGACTCCGGTCAATTGGAGGCGCTCTACCATTTCTGCAATGGGCCAGCGATCACAACGCTGAAAGTCCATGTACCGCGCACAGAGGATGCCATTCTACCGACGATTGAAGACATCATCCCGCCGGCAACATTTTTCGAACGCGAATTGTGGGAGACCGTTGGATTCAAGATCACCGGCGCAAAAAGCATGGAGCGTCTTTTCATCCCCGATGACTGGCCCGAAGGTGTTTATCCGTTACGAGCCGATTTCAAGGTTGAACAAGCCAATCCGATTGAAGGCCGCCATGCAGATGAAAAACCGGAAGAAGGTGTTGTAGGTGGCAATACGTTCGTTGTGCCGATCGGCCCGCAGCACCCCGCGTTGAAGGAGCCGGGTCACTTCGAATTCACCGTGGATGGCGAGATCGTCACCGCGGCGCGTATGCGCCTTGGGTACGCTCATCGCGGTATCGAAAAAGCCGCCGAAAGCCGCAACTGGATCCAGAACCTGTATCTCTTTGAGCGTGTCTGTGGCATTTGCTCACATGTCCATACGATGGCATATGCTCTGGGTGTGGAGAAACTTGCCCAGGTGGAAGTGCCGATGCGTGCGCAGGCGATCCGTCAAATTGTTGCCGGGCTGGAACGTATCCATAGTCATTTGTTGTGGTTGGGAGTGGCTGCTCACGAGGCTGGTTTTGATACGTTGTTCATGTACTCGTGGCGTGACCGTGAGACCGTGATGAACCTGTTGGAACAGGTCACAGGCAACCGCGTCAATTACTCTGCCAATGTGCTGGGTGGCGTAAAGAATGATATTGGCCCCGAACAGGCAAAGGTCATCAAGGAAGGTCTTGACTTCCTTGAGACACGCATCCGCCATTATCTCGAAGTGGTCACTACAGATGCCATGTTCTTGAACCGTACTCGTGGCGTGGGAACGATCACTCGCGACGAAGCGGAGCGATTCGGTCTACTCGGCCCTACCGCGCGTGCTTCGGGACTCCTGCGCGATGTCCGTGTGGAAGCGCCGTACGGTTCATATCATCGCTTCCCCATCAGTGCCGTGACCGCCACCAACGGCGATTTGGAAGCACGTTGCGAAGTCCGTTTGAGTGAATTACTGGTCACATGCTTTGCCATTCGCACGCTCATTGATAATTTACCTGAAGGCCCGTTGACGGTGAAAATGCCGCGCAAGATTCCCGCAGGCGAGACGATCTCGCGCGTCGAAGCGCCGCGCGGTGAGTTGATCTACTACATCAAAAGCGGCGGCGGCGAAAACCCGCTGCGCATCCACGTGCGCACACCGAGTTTGTGTAACTGGGTATCAGTGCTTGAAAAAGCTGTTGGCCGTCAACTAGCGGATGTGCCGATGTTGATCGCGGGTATGGACCCGTGCTTCTCCTGCAATGACCGTGTTGTGACAGTGAAACATTCCAACGGAAACAAAACATGGTCGTGGAAGCAATTGCGCGAATACGGAATTGAATATTACAAACGATGAATACATTTACTTCCTTACTCTCCATCCTGATCTTTCCCGCCGGGCTGACGTTGATCTTCACAGGCATGTTCTACGAATGGATCGACCGCAAACTGGTGGCCCGTTTTCAAAACCGTGTCGGTCCGCGCTGGTTCCAGCCGTTTGCCGATATGGTCAAGTTGTTTGCCAAGGAACAGATCACACCGGCGCTGGCGAATCCGTTTTTGTTCTTTGGTTTGCCGGTTGTGGCCATCTCCGGCGCGCTAACAGCTGCCTTGTATGTTCCGTTAATGGGATTGAAACCTGTCCACAGTTTTCCCGGGGACTTAATCGTTACGGTCTACCTGCTCAGCCTGCTGACGATGTGTATCGGTCTTGCCGGTTGGAATACCAGCGGTCGTTTCTCCTTGGTCGGCGCCACGCGCGCCCTGACGCAAATGTTCGCGTACGAAGCGCCGTTCCTGCTGGCCTTGCTGGGACCTGCTCTTGCAGCCGGGAGTTGGCAGATCAGCGAGGTGAATCGCTTTGCCCAAACGCACTGGATCGCGCTCACCCAGCCGGTCGGTTTCATCGTGGCACTGATCGGCTTGATGGGAAAGCTCGAACTGCCGCCCTTCGACTCTCCCGAAGCCGAGACCGAGATCGTCGCCGGAGCATTGACGGAATACAGCGGTCGCGGGTTGGCTATTTTTAAAGTTGGCAAGTCTATTGAGCTAATCGTGGGTATTACGCTGGTGGCCACCTTTTATCTTGGCGGTTTGAACGGCATCCTGCCTTTCCTGCTCAAGACAATCGCAGTGCTCCTTCTAATGACCTTACTTCAGACATTGCTCACCCGCCTGCGCATCGATCAAACCGTTGGGTTGTGGTGGCGTTTTGGGACCATATTGGTACTGGCTCAGATCCTGCTCATCATCTTCCTGAGGAGTTACCCGTTATGAAACTTGGAACCATGCTCAAGGATATCCTCGAGTCCTTTTACAAAAAGCCAGCCACGCAAATGTATCCGGAGGAGAAGATCGCGCCTCCCACACGCTACCGTGGCGAGCTCTTTTACGATCCCAAAATTTGCACAGGCTGTTGTTTGTGTACCAAGGATTGTCCTTCCAAGGCTATTGAGCTTGTCATCCTTGATCGCGCTGCGAAACGGTTTGTCCTGAAATATCACCGCGATCGCTGTGTCTATTGTGGTCAATGCGTGGTCAACTGCAAGTTCAAGTGTATGGGCATGTCTCATGAAGATTGGGAACACGCCGTCCTGAACAAGGAATTTACTGTCTATTATGGAAAAGATGAAGATGTCGCCCAATTCCTGGCAAGCATCACTCCAAAGCCTGCTGAACCGACAAAAGACTGATTCACGGATTGCCATCATCGGGATCGGGAACACGTTCCGCTCGGATGATGCAGCCGGCATCCTGGTGGCACGTGACCTGATGGGCTCCCGCATCATTCGGGACGTTGGAATGGTCCTCGTTATAGATGCCGGTCATGCCCCTGAGAATGCGACCAGCCAACTGCGTCGGTTCGAACCGGGACTGGTCCTACTAATTGATGCCGCGGAAATGGGTGAGATGCCCGGCACCATCCGCCTGATCAACATGGATGAGATCGAGGGTATGAGTGCATCCACACACTCATTGCCGCTCTCAATGCTGGCAGATTACCTTATCCTGGAATTGGGATGTGATATTCGGCTTCTGGGCATCCAACTGAAGTCAAACGCAGTTGGCGAATCGGTCAGCCCCGAAGTGATGCAAGCCGTCAGGGCGATCGTGGATCATCTGCTTCAAACATTTTCAGTTGCCATATCGAGCTAATGGGAACTGGTGCTTCAAAAGCACCAGTTTGCTTTTAAACTTGTAGCAATGGTTTTGGTTGTTGCTCAATGTCTGAAGGTACAATATTTAAAAACTTTACCAGGAATTGGAATATTCTTATGAAATTCACCGATGGCTATTGGCAAATGCGTCCGGGATTTGAACCATACTATGCTGCCCAGGTTCATGATGTAAAGATCGAATCAGATTCCTTTACCTTGTATGCGCCGACGAAGAAATTGACATCACGTGGCGATACACTTAATCTGTCTGTCATCAGTATCCGTTTTTCGTCGCCGATGGAAAATGTGAT
>CAZKSG010000093.1:0-6735 GCA_964555335.1 uncultured Anaerolinea sp. | reverse complement strand
GTGGGTGAGTGCGTGTATGGATTAGGCGAACGCTTTACACCTTTTGTGAAGAACGGCCAAGTGGTGGATATCTGGAACGAAGACGGCGGAACGAGCAGCGAGCAAGCCTATAAGAACATTCCCTTCTATCTGACGAATCGCGGTTACGGTGTGTTGGTCAATCACCCGGAAAAGGTTTCGTTCGAAGTAGCATCCGAAAAAGTGGAACGGGTGCAATTCAGTGTTCCGGGCGAAATGCTGGAGTATTTCATCATCTATGGCCCAACCCCGAAGGAAATCCTCGCCCGATACACGGCTCTAACTGGCAGGCCTGCCTTGCCGCCGGCATGGTCATTTGGGTTGTGGCTCTCCACATCGTTCACCACAGATTATGACGAGGCGACAGTCACCAGTTTTATCCGCAAGATGGCGGAATACAACATCCCCCTAAGCGTGTTCCATTTTGATTGCTTCTGGATGAAGGAATTTAACTGGTGCGACTTCACCTGGGACGAACGCTGCTTCCCAGACCCTGTAGGTATGCTCAAACGACTCAAGGCGCATGGGCTGCATATCTGTGTGTGGATCAACCCTTATATTGCAGAGCGATCATCTTTATTTGATGAAGCGGTGAAGGAAGGATATCTGCTCAAGAAAGCGGATGGCTCTGTCTGGCAGACCGATCTCTGGCAGGCGGGTATGGGCATTGTGGATTTCACAAATCCAGATGCCTGCAAGTGGTATAAATCCAAGCTGCGGACTTTGCTAGACATGGGTGTCGACGCGTTCAAAACCGACTTTGGCGAGCGTATCCCAACGGATGTTTCCTACTTTGACAGGTCAGATCCGGTGAAGATGCACAATTTCTACAGCTACCTTTATAACAAGACGGTTTTTGATCTTTTACAGGAAGTACGTGGCGAACAGGATGCGGTCGTCTTTGCTCGTTCTGCCACGGTTGGCGGACAACAGTTCCCCGTCCATTGGGGTGGTGACTCGACCGCAACGTTTGAATCCATGGCAGAAAGTCTGCGCGGCGGACTCTCGTTGGGACTCTCCGGTTTCGGGTTCTGGAGTCATGACATCGGCGGATTCGAACAGACTGCCAATGCGGATATTTACAAACGCTGGATCGCGTTCGGCTTACTTTCATCTCACAGTCGTTTGCATGGAAGTTCATCGTATCGTGTGCCGTGGGCCTATGACGAGGAGTCTGTGGATGTACTGCGTAAATTCACCAGACTCAAATGCAGTCTGATGCCGTATCTGTATCAGTCCGCACGGCAGGCTCATGAAAATGGGATACCGATGCTGCGTGCCATGTTCGTGGAATTGCCGAATGACCCTGCCTGTGACCATCTGGATCGCCAATTTATGCTTGGCGACTCGCTCCTTGTTGCGCCCGTATTCACACACGATGGCAGCGTAGACTATTATGTCCCTGCAGGGATGTGGACGAATCTGTTAAATGGCGAGATGGTCCAGGGTCCGTGCTGGAGGCGGGAAACGCATGATGTGATGACCCTGCCATTGTTAGTGCGTCCCAACACTGTGTTGCCGGTGGGAAATCGCAGCGATCGGCCGGATTATGATTACAGCGATGGCATCGTGCTGAAAGTCTTCCAATTCGAAAATGGGAACCAGTTGCGTGTTGAAATCCCAGGCATGGCCGGAAATGTAGAGACCGTTTTCGATGTTCGTCGTAAGGACGATACACTTTATATCCAACGGCAGGGTTTATCAAAGGGTTGGAATGTGTTGCTGGTCAATGTGTATGATGTGACGTCGGAGTGGAAATTTGAGCGTACATCCGAGGGGAGCCTGTTCAAGCTGGATGGTTCAATAAGTGCGATCGAAGCCAAATACGCATCATGATAAAATCGCCGCCATGACTCACGCTGAACAGATTTCCTCTCAACTTAATGTCAGGCCTTCACAGGTCACTGCTGTAATCGACCTGCTGGACGAAGGTAACACTGTCCCGTTCATTGCCCGCTATCGCAAGGAAATGACTGGCTCACTGGACGATGAACAGATTCGCATCATCGCCGATGAATTGACCCGTCTTCGCGCGTTGGATGAACGCCGCACCGCAATCCTTGCTTCGATCGAAGAGCAGGGCAAGCTTACTGATGAACTGCGCGAGAGCATCGCTGCTGCGAAAACTCTCACTGTTCTTGAAGATCTGTATGCACCATACAAAAAGAAACGCCGCACACGCGCCATGGTCGCTCGTGAGAAGGGATTAGAGCCGTTGGCCGATATCATCCTTGCGCAGGGAATGTCTGGCTTGCCGGAAGCGATTGCCCAGAAATTCCTCAACGAGCAGGTGCTGAGTGTCGATGAAGCATTGCAGGGAGCGCGTGATATTGTCGCAGAACGGATCAGTGACAATGCCAACGTCCGCGCGACAGTTCGCGAAAAGGCGTTGCGCTTTGCGAAGCTGCGAGTGGAGAAGGTCAAGGATGCAGTGGATGAAAAGACCGTCTATCAATCCTATTACGAGTTTGAGTCCCGTGTTGACCGTTTGCAGCCGTACCAGGTTCTAGCCATTACGCGCGGCGAGAGGGAAGGCGTTTTACGCGTTCACGTGGATGTTCCGGAGCGCGATTGGCTGGATGCCATTCAATCAGAATTTGAACAGGATATCCTTTCGCCGTTTGCCGATCAGCTGGCCATGGCGATTCAGGATTCTGCCGAGAGACTTTTACTGCCGTCCATCGAACGCGATGTCCGCCGCGAAAAAGGCGAGACTGCCGATCATCATGCCATTCAGGTATTTGCCAACAACCTGCGCTCATTGTTGAGCCAACCGCCGCTGGCAAATCAGGTCATTTTGGGTATCGATCCAGGGTATCGCACCGGTTGCAAGGTCGCTGTGATCGATACGACTGGCAGGCTCATCGATACAGGTACGATCTATCCGCACGAGCCAAAGAACGATTGGAAAGGTGCGATTGATACGCTGCAGGATATGATTAATCGCCATCACGTTACGCTCATTACGATCGGGAACGGCACAGCTTCACGCGAGACAGAAAAGCTTGCTGCTGAGCTGACGCGAAATGCAAAACAGACCAAATATTTGATCGTGAATGAGGCAGGCGCGTCGGTGTATTCCGCGTCTACATTGGCGCGGCAGGAATTTCCCGATCTCGATGTTACCATTCGCGGTGCGGTGTCCATCGCCCGGCGCGCGCAGGATCCACTGGCAGAGTTGGTGAAGATCGATCCCAAATCCATTGGTGTGGGACTGTATCAGCACGATGTCGATCAAACTGCGCTGGCTCATACGCTCGATGGTGTGGTGGAAAGTGTCGTGAACAGAGTCGGGGTGGATGTGAATACTGCCAGCCCGGCGTTGCTGACGCATGTTGCAGGCATAGGTCCGAAACTCGCTGAAAATATTGTGACGCATCGCGATGCAAATGGACCTTTCAAATCACGTGCCATGCTTCGAAAGGTCGCCGGGTTGGGACCTAAAGCCTTCGAACAGGCGGCCGGATTCATGCGGATTCAGAATGGGTCCAATCCTTTGGATGCATCAGCGATACATCCTGAGTCTTACGGTATCGCGGAATCTGTTCTCGTTCTTGCGGGACTTTCATCCAAATCGCCGTTGAGCGAACGTGCTCCTGCACTCGAAGCGTTGACCGCCAAAGTGCCTCCCGAAGAGTTGGCGAAGCAACTAAACTGTGGTGTGCCGACGTTGAGGGATATCCTTGAACAATTGATCCGTCCCGGGCGCGACCCACGCGCCGATGTTCCCGTTCCCATTCTCCGTTCCGATGTGCTCAAAACGGAAGATCTGGTCACCGGAATGCAAATGAAAGGCACAGTTCGCAATGTGGTGGATTTTGGAGCGTTCATTGACATCGGTGTCAAGCAGGACGGATTGTTGCATCGTACTCAGATTCCCACGGGTACAGTCTTGAAAGTGGGGGATATCATTGACGTGGAGATCTTGAAGATCGAAACGGAACGCGGACGTATCGGGTTGGGCTGGGTAAACTAAACTTATAATTCATTGAAAGCAAGCCGTCTATTACACAGGTAGCAGATGGCTTGCTTTATTTCTGCGATCATAACATGCCACCCTTATCTTTTGATGTCGATCATCACTTCAATATCAAAGATTCCCTGCGCGCGATCTAAAATCGTTTCCACGATTTTTCTGTAATAATTTCTACCCGTGTCACAGTAATTGAATAAAGGATTTCCTTGGTTGTCGAGATCGCCAGGGTAGTATCCTGGAAAGCAGAATACATCTCCGTGCTGTCCCTCAATACCATTAAGTTGAAATTCCAGATTCACCGCACCGCAGTTGTGTTCCACCTTTACAATGTCCACGATGGGTTCTCCATCGGCACCGGTAATATGCCGGGAGTTACGCGAGAATAAGGGGACCTGCGCATCGATAAATTGTTCAACAGTGTCAGAGTCGGGGATCGATTTGAACTTCCAGGTGTAGATTGTCATTTTGCCTCTTCAGTTGAGTTGTTGGAATGTTCTAAAATTAGAACATTTGTGCTAAAATTCAACCCGGAGGTTACCATGATATTCGGATCCATGAAAGAGGTATTTCTGGTTCAGGCCAAGGAAATGTTCGTGTTCGACTGTCGTGTTAGTGGGTTTGATCTGCAAGCTGTTAATGCCTACCGAACTGTGATCAATGACTTCATTCGGTTTGCCGGGAATATCAAAGTGAGTCAGCTTACACCAGACCATATGGAAATGTATTTTGCAAACCTTTGCGATGGACCCTGTGAAGGTGTGGACCATGCCAGCCGGGTCATGAGTCAATACGCCATGATCCAAACCTGGATCCGTTGGATGCGGGTCCAAACATTTATCACCGAGCGGGCAGACAGTGTGGACCGACCCGTTGACCTGGAACAGATCTTTCCCCCGCGTTCCGTGCAACGATTGGCACATTGTGAATGACGAACTGCTTTTACAGGTGTATGTGTTTCTGTTCCACCCCAAGTCGCGAATCGTAGAAGAGCCAACGTCCCAGCGCCTCTTCACTGATCACAAGTATGGCTGTTACAATGTTGAGCCATGATGCAATTTGCTGAGATGCAAAAATGGTCGCAGCGCTTAGGAGTATCCCTGAAACGACAAACCCAATGCGGATACTTGTGAGGCGCGGCGAGAAAGCCTTCCTGATCATTGCCCACTGAATCAGTAGCAGGATGGAAACAACCGCGCTTCTCATCTGCCATAACGAGCCTGGGACTTGAAATCCTGAGGAATTCGACTCACATCCGATCAGAACTCCCATCACCGAGAGTCCCAACAACAACGCACTGGTCATAAAGCCGGTATTCGTCCGCCAGGTGTTCCAGCCAGGCGCAGCACGGAAGCGATACACCTGTGACATGTTATAGACTAGTCCAATACCGCAGATGCAAGTAATGACACCCCATTCAAAGGAATTCGAAATAAATGTGATCAACCATCCCAATCCGAAGAGTCCGGAAGACAGGATCTCTTTGCTTAAGGATGATTTTCGGATGTTGTTCAATACACGCCATGCATTCCTCTTTGTTCCCAAATGAGCGAACGACGCGGATATCCCTACGCAAAGGCTGGCACCAACGAGCAGGGAAGGAAGAGTACGCAATTCTGCAGGCAGGGATAGAAGCGCTATTACCCAGAAGCCGCCGACAGCCAACTGAGTAAGCAGAGTGAAGATCATCAATGGCAGTTCGTCCCAGTTCGACGATCTGCGCAGTCTGATTTCCTCTGCATTTGCCACGGCTTTGGCTTCACTTCTATTCATTCCTGGATGCGGAGTGACCGCCAGGCGTGGTTGTGTATGGGAGAAACCAGGCAGAGGATAAGGGTGCAGGTCAGGTGACGTATCCCAAAGCGGAATGCCTCGTGCTGTACTATCCATTTCCTCATGGCCCAACACTCGCAGGGGGCAGGCTGCCACACAGGCAGGCGGTAATCCCTGATCGAGATCGTCGAAGCAGAAATTACACTTACTCATGTAACCGGACTCAGCATCATACTGTGGTGCTGCGTATGGACACGCCCAGGCGCAATAGCCGCACCCCACGCATTTCGTTGAATCCAAAATCACAATGCCATCTTCACGAACCGTATAGGCTTTTGTGGGACAAACGCCCGCACATTTCGGATGGATGCAATGATTGCAAGCCATGGATAGGTTATAGGCGAATATGTTGTGGTTCCATGTGTCACCTTTTTGCTGCCAATCACCGCCCGTGACCTCATATACGCGCCGCCACAACACGTCCGTGGGGAGATTGTTTTTGTCCTTGCACGCGGCTTGGCAGGCTTTGCAACCCGAACAGTATCGTGCGTCGAAGGAGAAGGCGTGGTTCATTTTGACCTCGGACAACGGACAATGGACGGTAGACCATTCAACACTGTCTGTGGTTTACTGTCCACATTCTTTTCCACTTCGACCATGATCGTATGTTGCGCGGTGCCATATGCAAACGGTGTCCAGTGATGGGATGTCAATACGTTGACGCAGCCACCGCGGTCAATGCCGTTTTCGTCGGGTTTGTACCAGGCTCCCTGGGGAATGTCGATGACACCAGGAAGGATGCGTGGTGTGATACGACAGGGCAGGATCAATGCTCCGCGTGTGTTGTAGACTTTGACTTCATCGCCATCTTCGATGTTACGAATTTTGGCATCAATCGGGTTGATGAACACTCGCTGGGGAAATGCTTCCTCCAACCAGTCGTTGTTGTCGTGTGTTGAATGGACGCGATG
>CAZKSG010000092.1:0-16895 GCA_964555335.1 uncultured Anaerolinea sp. | reverse complement strand
CGCCAGGCTGCGGCACCTCGAAAACCCGGGGCCAGTTGCGGACGAGTTGCTGAATCGCTTCGGTTTGACGGAGGCAGCCGACCGTAGAGTTTCCACCTATTCCGGCGGAATGCGCCGCCGGCTTGACATTGCCATGAGCCTGGTCGGGAAACCGCAGCTCATTTTTCTCGACGAACCGACCACCGGGCTTGACCCCGAAGCGCGCCTTGAAGTCTGGAAAACGGTCAAAGAGCTTGCGAATAACGGCACAACAGTCTTTCTGACAACACAATATTTGGACGAAGCCGAACAGCTCGCCAACCAGATTGCCATTCTGCATGAAGGGAAGATCATCGCCAACGGCACACTCGCAGATCTGAAAAAACTGTTCCCACCCGCCAAGGTGGAGTATGTGGAAAAACAGCCAAGCCTCGAGGATGTATTCCTCGCCATTATTGGTAAGAAAGAGGTAAAGATACAATGAATACAAACTATTTCAGCGACATGAGCATTATGCTTGGACGTTCCATGCGCCATATCTTCCGCAGTATGGATACCATCATCACGGTTACCATCACGCCGATCGCGATGATGCTGCTGTTTGTCTACGTGTTGGGCGGTGCCATTCAAACCGGTACGGATAACTATGTGAATTACCTGCTGCCCGGCATCTTGCTGATGGCGATTGCAAGCGGCATCGCCTACACGTCTTACCGCCTGTTCATGGATATGCAAAGAGGCATCTTCGAACGGTTCCACTCGATGCCAATCGCGCGTTCTGCCCTGTTGTGGGGGCACGTGCTGACGTCGCTAGTGTCCAATGGGATCTCGGTGGTCATGATCATCCTCGTAGCGCTGTTGATGGGCTTCCGCTCCTCGGCAGGAGTATTGGCATGGCTTGCGGTGGCTGGCATCCTCGCGCTGTTCACGCTGGCTTTGACGTGGATCGCAACGATTGCCGGACTGTCTGCGAAATCGGTGGACGGTGCAGGCGCCTTCGCCTACCCGCTTATCTTCCTGCCATTTATCAGTTCGGCGTTTGTACCAACTGCTTCCATGCCGGGACCTGTTCGTACCTTTGCCGAAAATCAGCCGGTCACATCTATCGTCGATGCGATACGTTCTCTACTCGCGGGGCAGCCTGTCGGTAATGATATCTGGATTGCACTCGCGTGGTGCGTCGGGATTACGCTCGTGGCTTATTTCTTTGCGATGCGGGTGTATAAAAAGCGAATGTAAAAAAAACGAGTATCGTTCTACATTTATACTGATGCCCATTTCGACGTAGATGCCGGAATGGGCATCAGTTATTGATCCCGGAAACAATGATTTTGAAGTCAACCATTGACAGGTAGTGAACGTTGCCGAGAAAGAGATCTTCGATATGGGCGAACCTCATACCCCTTGTCAACTTGTCAGCTTGTACTATACTACCGCATGTTTCGTTCAAAGCGAGCTAGTTCCAACGCAAAATTCTGTCTGATAAGGAGAAAAAATGCTTTCTCACGGAGAAGATAAGCCCCCCAGTCGCCGCTTGAAACGCTATTGGAAAGTCGCTGTTCTGGCAAATATCAAGGATGACTCCAAACCCAAGCCGGAGGGAGTCCCCCCCGATGCTTTCGCGGATTTCGACCATATCGAAACCATCGACTCGATCCGTGCAGCCATCGAAACAGACGGTCACCAGACCGTCTTCATCCAGGCGGATGCCGATCTCCCCTACGCCCTAAAAGACGAAAAACCCGATATTTGCTTCAATATCGCTGAAGGGCTTGGGGGTGATGCGCGCGAAGCACAGATTCCAGCATTACTGGAAATGCTGCGCATCCCATACACGGGTTCACGCGTCCTGGCGAATGGAATTTCCCTCGATAAGACATTGACCAAGCGGATCTGGCGTGACCGACGACTTCCCGTGGCTCCCTTTCAGGAATTCATAGCGGGAGATGAGCCGCTGCGTCCCGAATTGGAATTTCCGCTCTTTGTCAAGCCCGCCCGCGAAGGGACCGGTATGGGCGTGGATATGAAAGCCATTGTCAACAACGAAAAGGAGTTGCGCGAGCGCGCAGAATACATCATCAATACCTACCAGCAACCGGCTCTGGTGGAAACTTTCCTTCCCGGCCGCGAGTTCACTGTGGGTATCCTTGGCCGCCCAGATGCAAAACTTTATTCGCGCCATCCAGACTGGTATGAAAAAGACGGCTTTCACCGCTTCCCCATCCTGGAACTGGATATGAGCCGCTCAGTCACACCCTTGGTGTATAGCAAGGAGTCGAAGTCAAAGGAAGTAGGCGAAGAAGGCGCCCCCGGTTATGTCTGTCCTGCAGAGGTCGAACCTGAACTTGAGAAGAAATTGAAATATTACGCGCTGCGCGCCCACATGCTTCTAGGAGCGCTCGATGTATCGCGCACCGATATTCGCCTCGATGCACAGGGTAACCCACGCGTCATGGAGATTAACACCCTTCCGGGTCTCACCCCTGAGTACAGCGATCTCTGTCTACAAGGCAAAGCAGAAGGGATCCGGTACGAGGATTTGATCCTTGAAATTCTCTATTTGGGTGCGTCGCGCTGGAACATGGTTGAGCCTCGTGAACTACCCTCGGATAACCATAAAAAGAAGAATCAAGGTTGATTCTGTGAAAACAAAGCAAAAGACTTCCTTTGCGGAAGTCTTTTGCTTTGTTTTCAAGATGTAACAATCTTGATATTGAAGCGCTGTGCAGGAGTCACATCTCGCAGGTAATGCCAGAACAGGACATACATCTCAACCCCGCGGGCAGTGGTGATATCGCCTAAATCGATCACATGCCGCCAGCCGAACCATTCACGCAAGTACCGGATCACAGTTGCCTTTGCATCAAGGTCATTTCCGCTTACGAACACATCGGTCATTTCGAGAAGTTTTGCCGGGTCTGCGATAACGTTCGCATTGACCGTATTAAGAGTTTTGACCACTTTGCATTCCGGGAAAGCCCTTTGGATCTGTTCGCCCAGTGAATCGGTATTGCAGACCGTCAGTTTCCATACGCCGGTGGAGCGATCGATAGGATTGGCAGTATCGATCAGAATCTTGCCCTTTAGATTTTCTGCACCTGCCATATGCAATGCGTCTAGAGATGCGGACCCCAATGTACAATTGATAATGACTTCGCCGAACTGGGCGGCGTTCATGAACGTTCCGTAAAGAGCGTGATGTCCCTCATCTTTTGCCCAGGAAACGGCTTTGGGGTTTGCCTCGTCGCGTGATCCCAACATGACTTCATGTCCCTGTTGGACTAATTTCGATCCAATCGTTAGACCTGTTACACCCGTGCCCAATACGCCGATCTTCATGTTGTGTGCTCTCCTTGTGTTTCCTCGATTTGGCTGAAGTGCTCTCTCGCTTTCGAGTATAAACCCATTTAATTAAATTTGGATTTGGCAAATCGTATCCGATTCCGCCGCGGACAACTTGAGACTACTACCCGCCAAACTCACTTTGCCCTAGTTCGTAATGGCGGATCTTCATCGTCGGTTTCGTCAGCTTGGTCTTGAGCCACTTTAAGCGGAAGGTCTCTTCGCGTTCGCGCTCCTCCAGTGAGGCAACAATGAACGCGATGGTCTCCTGATATTGCGGAATGAAGATATGCTGCAGCGCATTGACGCGGCGCTGCGTTTTACGCAACTCATTTGCCAATCGCCATACAGTGGAGGTGAGCATGGCGAGCTGAGAGACACGCAGCAACACGTCGCGAAAAGCAGTACTGGCCTCATCCAAGATAGCCGCAGTATCACTAGGGCTGTATAACAACTTGGCAGGCTCACCACTGGCAGTAATGACCGGAATTGCCACCCCCATGATGCCGCGCAGCTTGAGATGGACATCGACCGTTTTGCTGGCTGCGAGGGCAGCCCATTCCACGTGATCGCTACCCATGACGAGACGAGCCTTATCAATTGCGACATACGCCGTTTCCAACAACGCCCATACTTCCCTTTGAACCTGGTCTGCTTCCTTCGCGACGCGGACCAGCTCGCCCGTTAACGCTTCGCGCTTGCGGTCGAGGATCTCGTAACCCTCACGCGCGAAACGAAGTTCCTTCTTGAGGCGGATCAGATTCGAACGAGTAGGGGCAACACTAATCTGAGGCATCGCTACCTTTGTAGTATTGATTGATCTCGTCGAGGGTCACGCGGGTGAGCTCCGACTTCGGCAGCATCGAAAGCAGCTTCCAGCCGATTTCGAGTGTCCGCTCGATCGTGCGGTTCTCGTTGAAGCCCTGGTTGACAAACTCTTTCTCGAATGCACGCCCAAACCGCAAATAGGCTTGATCGGTCTCGCTGAGTTCTTCTTCACCAATGACCGAGGCGAGGGCACGTACATCCTGCGTGCGTGCGTACCCGGCGTACAACTGGGCGCCCCAGCGCGGATGATCATCACGCGTACGCCCCTTGCCGATGCCATCTTTCATCAAACGCGAAAGGCTTGGGAGAACGGTTACCGGCGGATACACACCAGCAAACGAAAGTTCGCGGCCCAACACGATCTGTCCTTCGGTGATGTAACCGGTGAGATCTGGCATTGGATGTGTGATGTCATCGTTCGGCATCGTCAGGATCGGGATTTGCGTGATCGAGCCCTTGCTTGTGCGAATACGTCCCGTGCGTTCATAGAGTGATGCAAGGTCGCTGTACAAATAGCCAGGATAGCCTTTACGGCTTGGCACTTCGCCGCGGATGTTTGAAATTTGACGCAGCGCTTCGCCGTAGTTGGTCATATCGGTAAGCACTACCAATACGTGCATTTCGCGCTCATAGGCCAGGTACTCAGCCAATGTCAACGCAGCACGTGGAGTTACGATACGTTCCACTGGAGGGTCGTCTGCCAGATTGAGGAACATTGCCACACGGGTCAACGCTCCGCTTTCAGTGAACGAGCGGCGGAAGTAATCTGCCACGTCGTTTTTGACACCCATTGCCGCAAATACAATCGAGAACTGTTCTGCTTCGCCATCGGATGAAGCACCGGCTAGTTTGCCGAGCGTCGCCTGGCGCACGATCTGCGCCGCCAGTTGGTCGTGAGGCAGACCGGCGCCGGAGAAGATCGGCAGTTTTTGTCCGCGCAAGAGTGTGTTCAAGCCATCAATTGTGGAGATGCCCGTCTGGATGTAATCGCGTGGGTAGATACGCGCCGTCGGGTTGATTGGCTGACCATTCACGTCAGCGTAGCGATCGGTGAGTGGCGGCGGACCACCGTCGATGGGATTGCCGAGTCCGTCGAAGACACGTCCGAGCATTTCCTCGGCGACCGGCATGTGCAGCGTATCTCCAAGAAAACGGACACGCGTTCCATCGATGGAGAGACCAGTGGAACCCGCAAACACCTGGATCACCGCCGTGCCTTCACCCACTTCCAACACACGCCCGCGGCGCAATTGACCGCGCGAATCGCGGATCTCCACAACCTCATCGTAACTGACGTTTGTCGCGCCCTCTACAATGATGATCGGTCCTTCAATCCGTCCTACACCTGAGACTTCCTGCCCACCAAGTACGGTTGCTGTCATCTGTACTCCGCATCTAATCGACTCATTTGCTCGTCGATTGCTTTTTGAACTTCTTCGAACTTCTCCAGATGATCGTTGTCGATGTTGGATTTCATACGAATGAGCTGATCAACCACCGGCAGATCGTGGATCAAATTGATCGGAGCGCCGCGCTTGATGATATTCATACCACGCTCGTGGAAATACAATACAAGCTCCAACATGCGGATCTGCTTCTCAATTGGCGAATACGAGTCGACCGGGTCTGTGGCATTCTGCTGCAGGATTCCTTCACGGATCAAACGGCTTGTTTCAAGCACCATACGTTCTGCAAACGGAAGTGCATCGGGACCCACCAATTTCACGATCTGCGATAAGCGACTCTCTTCGCTCAACAACTCCATAGCTCGGTTACGCATGGCATACCAATCTTTGCCAGTTTTCTCACGCCACCAATCGGCAACGTCTTCCAAATATTCACTGTAGCTGTCCAACCAGTTAATCGCCGGAAAGTGACGTGCCGATGCCAATGATTTATCCAATGCCCAAAAGCAGCGGATGAAGCGCTTGGTATGCTGAGTCACCGGCTCAGAGAAGTCACCGCCGGGAGGCGATACTGCACCGACGATACTGACGGAACCTTGTGAACCGTTCAATGTTTCGACATATCCAGCTCGCTCATAGAACTCTGCGAGACGACCTGCGAGATACGCGGGATACCCTTCCTCAGCAGGCATTTCTTCGAGGCGACCAGAGACTTCACGCAGCGCTTCGGCCCAACGAGACGTCGAGTCCGCCATGAGGGCTACGCTGTAACCCATATCGCGATAGTACTCCGCAATCGTGATGCCTGTGTAAATGCTCGCTTCACGCGCCGCCACCGGCATATTGGATGTGTTGGCGATCAACACGGTGCGTTCCATCAACGGGCGACCTGAGCGAGGATCCGTCAGATGTGGGAATTCCTGCAGCACTTCGGTCATCTCGTTGCCGCGTTCGCCGCATCCGATGTAGACGATCACTTCTGCATCTGCCCATTTGGCGATGCTATGCTGGGTCACGGTCTTGCCCGAACCAAACGGACCTGGGATACCTGCCGCGCCACCCTTGGCAACAGGGAAAAACGTATCCAGAATGCGCTGACCCGTGATCAACGGGATGCTGACGCCACGCCGCCGAATGAATGGACGCGCGCGGCGTACCGGCCAGCGCTGCATCATCGTGATCTCTTTTTCCTGTTTACCGGTTTTCAATCTGGCGATGGGTTCCGTGACAGTATATTCACCATCGGGAGCAACCCAACTGATCGTGCCGGAGTCATCCGGGTGAAGCATGACGCGATGTTCAAACGTCTCGGTCTCCATGGCGATGCCAAGGATCGCGCCGCCCTTCACTTCGTCACCGACTTTAACTTTGGACGTGTACTTCCATTTCTTCTCGCGGCTGATTGGGTCGAAACTTGTACCGCGCTTGATGAATGAGCCCGTCGCCTCTTCCAACAAAGGAAGCGGACGCTGCACACCATCGTAAATGCTCTGGATCAAGCCAGGTCCGAGATTGACAGACAGAGGCAAACCCGTACCAAAGATCGGAGCGCCCGGCTGCATACCGGATGTCTCTTCGTAGACCTGGGCAGTGATCTGGTCGCCATCCAGACCGATCACTTCACCGACGAGGTGCTCATCACCCACTTCCACCAATTCCAGCATACCGATATGACGAGATCCGCGCGCCCGTACTACCGGACCGCTGATCCATGTAATTGTGCCAACTCTTTCAGCCATAACTACTCTCCCATCAACATTTTATACACGGATGCGCGTAATGTACTCTGCAAACGCTGCAAGCGAGTCTCCAACGTATTGTCGTAATGCAATCGTCCCTCGCCTGCGTCGACGACCACGCCTCGCCCTTCTTCTAAATCGTCGCCAATACTAAATTCACCTTTCAACTCACTGGACAGATCCTTGACTGCTTTCTTTTCCAGCAATTTTCTCGTGACCGCGTCGGCGTGGATCTCCGCTTTATTGACTCGCAACTGAGTCAATGCTTCACGCAGCAACGTCGTGGCAAGTTCATCATAATCCTTGCGACTCTGAACATCGCCAAGTTTTTCACGCGCCGCCTGGAAAACGCGATCTAATAATTTTTCGCGCTGTTCCAATTGCATCGTGCGCACTTTCAACTGAGCACCGGATAAGGTCTGGCTGCGGACCCGGTCCGCTTCCTGCTGTGCGCGATCCAGGATTTCCCGCCGGGCATCCTCTGCATCCTGCTGGGCACGCTTACGAATGGCATCCGCTTTCGCTTTTGCCTCTTCCCGCATCTGCTGCGCGTCGACCTCTGCTTCCTTCAAGATCGCACGGGATAGGGGTTCGATGTTTTCATCTGTAGCTCTTGTGACCATAAGTTAGCTCTCTTTATCTTTACGTCGTTGCGAGACAGAAGCGAAGCAATCACCTCGCAACGACATGGTTACAACTTAATCCCAATCGCCTTCAGCACGAGTTCGCTCAAGGACGGCTCTCCCTCCGGCACACCAGCCGGACCCGGGATCTCCACCACCAGAGGGATCGTGCTATGCAATTTCAAGTCCTCGACGCGTGCCTTGACCAATTGGGCAACATCCTGTGTAACCAGGACGATGCCATTCTCTTTATTGGCTAGCGCTTCACTTAAAGCCTTATCTGCTTCCTCGGCTGTCGTCACGGCGCGACCGTGCACACCAGCAAGCGAGAAACCCAGCACCGCTTCGGGATGTCCGATGACCAGGACTTTCATAAGGAATTCTCCAACACGAAGGGGCACAAAGGGAAAACATCAACCTTCGTGTTCCTTTGTGGCAAGTCCATGTCCTATCGTCCCAATATGATGAAGGAGATCATCAAGCCGTAGATTGCGATACCTTCAGAGAGACCTACGAAGATCAGCGAACGACCGAACGACTCAGGTTTCTCTGCCGTCGCACCCACCGCTGCCGCGCCAGAACCACCCACCGCGATACCGGCACCGATGGAAGCGAGGCCCGTGGAAAGGGCCGCAGCCAGAGTAATATAGGGATCCGCCCCACCTTCCTGCGCCGCACCAGCCGCCAACACCGCTGACGGAGAGGCCAGCCAGACCATGATCATTCCAGCCGCCATCATGCCGATGATGAAATTGAAGGCGCCGAAGCTGGTAACGAGTCGAGCCAGCGCCTTGGCCGGGCTGGTCTTGCTATTCTGAAGAACGTACACAACCGCGGGAATAACGGGGATCAAACCTACGAGAACGGCGAAAACGACAAACATTGTTTACTCTCCTCATGAAATGGTTTTGTGGTACTCGATTTCCGAAATTGCACATCAGCTAGAGGATGTCACTCTGAGGGAGCGTTCGCTGCGACCGAAGAGTCTCTACTTTCCCGTTCAGAGATCCTTCGTTACGCTCAGGATGACATTTTGAGGGTGCGTAAAGTTTCGAATTACGCTTCCTCTTGAGGGACAACAGCAAGGGGTTCGAAACGCGTACCGCCTCCTTTGAAGAACTTGCCCAGAAATTCATAATAGTTAAGGCGCATCGTTTGAATACCGACGATGAGTCCTTCAAAGCCGATGATGAAGATATTACCGATCAGGAGTACGATCCAATATTTCAAGTTGATCTCTTCGCCAGCCAGGGCAAAGAAAGCCATACTCACACCGCCATGTGCCACCGCAAACGCGCCCACACGGACGAACGAAAGGGTATTGCTCAACTGGCTGATCAATGTCTCGAACAAATCCATGAACGCCTGCACCAGATACATGATGAAACCACCCACACCATGCGCTTCGATCACCGGGCGATGGCCTTCATATAGATTGATTAACACTTCGGAGAACATGATGCCCAATCCAAAGATCAACGCCAATGTGCCCCACGGTAAAGGAAGATTACCAATGCCCATTGCAATCTTTGGGATGATCGGCAGGCTCAACGCTTTGACCGCCCCACCCAGCAGTCCCAGGAAGCAAATGTACAATGCAAATCCGACCAAACCTGTATGCCCAAAGATCAAATGTCCCCATTCACGCGAACGGATCTGATTGAAGATGGCAAGCAGATACGCGACTAACAGGATGACAATGCCCACATCAATCGCTACACCCAGGACTGGCAAGGTGTCAGTCAACGGGTTCAGCCAAAGCGGATGCAGTTCCCCGCCAAATGCGTGCGTGAAGTGTTCACCTTCGAACCCGAACACGCTTCCGTAAAGAACGCCAAAGATGGCTGCCGAAGCGCCACAATAGGCGATCAGCAAACCCAGGCTCTGCATCGCCTTCATGAGCACACCGCGGTCGATCAACAACCCAAGGACGAACAGCACCAAGCCCTGGCCTAGATCGCCAAACATCGCGCCATACAAGATCGGGAACGTGAACGCGATCAAAATGGTCGGGTCCAGTTCGCCATAACGTGGACGGGCATACATGTTGACCAGCATCTGGAACGGCTTCAAAATCTTGTTTTGCGACAAAGCAACCGGAACGTTGGAATTATGTCCGCTGCGGCTTGTCGGCAGAACTTCAACCAAAATTTCTGGCGATGCCTGCTTCAAGCGGTGAGTGAACTCGTCCATGCTGTCAGTGGGAACCCAGCCGGTCACAACATACGTGTGTCGAAGCTGCCCAAAACGAACGATGGCATCTGCCAATACCCGGCTGGTGTGAGTCTGCCAGTACAGATCACGCAACTGTTCGCGGCGCTCCAGCCCTATACGACCCAGCGTTTCCTGCAATTCCTTGATTCGACGCTGTGCCGTTTCGATCGTATTGCGCAGCGATTTGATGATGTCCGCTGGTGTCCCCTGATAATCGTTCGGCAGGCTTAACGCATCCAGATAAGCACTGCGGGCCGCGCGTTCCAACACATCAGAGTTGGATTTGGTTCCCGCCAGCCAGACGACCGGCCGGGCGGGGTCGGAACGGAGAGTGAGGAACACATGCGGGACGCGCGCCAGGCTGGTTTCCATCCGATCCAAATTCGCGGCTGGCATCTGCCCCAGCATCGAGAACATATAACGTGAGTCGCGCAGTGAACTGATGTCAATATCCACTTCTTCGACCGGCTCCAACTGGCGGATGATATTTTCGAGCTGTTCCAACCGTTTACGTTGCTCCGAAAGTTCATCAGTGGTGCTGCGGACCTCCGCTTCTATGCCGTCCACTGTGGAGCGTAGCTTCTCAACATCCACCGCAACTTCATAATCCTTTGATGGAGGGCGTCCCTCGTCAATATCCAGTTGTTGCATCAACGTTTGAACGCGGCGTTCCAGGGCAGAATAGTTTCCCGCTGTTTCCTGCCATGTATTCGAAGAACCCGAAGCCACCCCCGGATAATTACTATCCGTCTGATGAAAAATCCCATAACCACTTAAGACCTTCGTGACAGCCAGAAGATCTTTGGAAGGGACAATCAACTCGATCTCGCTCATCTCTCTTGGAAATAACATAAAGTCTCCAGTCTAAAAAGATTGCACAGATGGGATCGATGAAGGTACGATGATGCTATGTTGTTATGCTTCGACAGACCTCAATAGGAACGGTCGAAATTCCTCGGCAGACATTTCGGAGGATTTGGCTTCGATCAATACGGTCAAATCCTGTACTTCCAGATTGCTCAAAATCAAAAACGCCAACGGCACACCAATGTGGAATGGGTTGCCGATGAACGCAGATAAACACTGCTGCATCAAACGCCGCTTCAGGATCACTTCCAGTTGAGGCAAGCCCTGACGCGGATTCTCTAAGAGTGCGTTCAAATCCGGGATGCTGGGGAAAACACGTCCCACGACCAAAGGTAAATCGGCACCTGCCGCTATCGAGCGGACATCGACATCACGCACGCGGTAGCCGAATGGTAATGTGTAATTGATGATCTCTTCTTCTGAGAGCCCATGATAGACCTTATAACGGATCACCCACATCAGGTTATTGACGTCCATCAACGAGCCGATGATCTTGGTCGCCTGCACGCCATCCTGACCGGTCATTTTCTTGGCTTCTGCCCACAACTGCCGCCAATAATACAAATCAAGCGCTACTTCCAGTGCGAAGAGGTTCTGTTCAGCACTGTAACGTTTCATGGCAAAAGAAAGGGTTTCGTAATAGGGAGTATTTTGCAGCAACTCGATCGCCGAGGCAACACTGCCCGACTCCAACATGGCTTGCGCGGGCAGAACCGTCATCTCCCCCATTGGAAAAAGAACATCCTGCACATGCTCCCACGTGGGGTCGCTGATCACCGCTCGCAGGATTGCCTTTAAATTTTGAATTTCAAAGTAGCGATACAACTGCTTCAACAGCGGACGAGCGTGCTCAGGTGCCATCTGCGTGATGCTGCGATATGAGTCACCCAACCGACCCTTGATGGCAAGGTCCAGTTTTTGCGGCGTGATATCCTTTTCTTTCAACGTGTCTAAATAATGACTATACGCTGTTTGTTTAAGTTGAGAGATAAGGGATGGAAGGTCAGGCGAATCGCTCAGCCGCACAAAGTCTTGCGGGCTGAGCATGGACGAGTACATGGCGCGGACTCGTGCGCTGATGGCAGCGTACCCAGAAACTCCGCTCTTCGCCATGCCGCTACTCTTTACCGGTTACACGATCGATAATGAAATGTACTGCCCGGTCAAAATTGCTCGACGCCTGGGCTTCCAGTTGGCGGTTCTTTTCCTCCGCTTCCGCCAGGATGCGCGCCACCTCGTCTTCAGCCTTTGCCTTTGCCACGATCTGGCGAGCTTCTTCCTCCGCCTGTGCCCGCGCTTTGTTGACGATCTCCTGTGCTTCCTGCTCAGCAAGCGACGGAAGCTGCTGCGCCTCTTTCAGCGCAGCTTCATAGTTATCCTGTGCCCTCTTCTCAATTTCAAGTACCTGCTTGATACGATTCTCGTTCACAGCTCTCTCCTCTGTACGAGTTTTTTATACCCACGCCGTCCCAAATCTCGCTTACCATAATTTGTGACCAGGGGCATGATATCTTGCCCAGTACGATGTTGAATTGCCCGCTATTGTAAATGAAAGAGACTCGATAATCAAGGTCTAATTTAGTTACATTTGAAAATTCACTTCATATTGGACAAGATGTGAATATTTTCGCGCGCGAAGGGAAATTCAGTTCACACAATCTCTTCACAATTCCATAACAGGTTCACTACATCCGTTCACTATACTATCAGTGAAATTTTATACAAACCCTCATGGAAAGGTTTCTCCATTGACACTTACACAAGCAAATTCGCCCACAGTACGAAAAGGCAAAACGCTCTGGATCGTTACCGCGATCGTGACTTTTGCCATTGTCGGCGGCGTATTTTACTGGAAGGCTTCCGCATCATCTCAAACCGGAAGCGGGTCGCAACCCCAAACAGAGGTCGTACGTCCTGGCGACATCACCGTCACCGCCAGTGGGAGCGGGACCCTGGTTGCCCAAACTGACGCGTCTTTCGGCTTCGACACCAGCGGGCAAGTCACAGCGGTTTATGTCAAAGTAGGCGACACCGTGGAGGCAGGTCAGGTCCTTGCACAAATGGATGATACGCTCGCCCAGATGAAGTACGAAGAAGCCCAACAGGCATTGCAGGAACTGTACTCTGCTGCATCCATTGCCACCGTGCAGGAAGAGATCGCCACCGCCCAGGATACTGAGTTCTATGCCCGCGAATGGCTCGAATATCTCATCAGTCCTAATGTGTTGGAAGCAGAAGAAAATCTGGCAATTGCACAACAGAAACTTACCGATGCACAGGCAGAAGCGACATCCAATCCATCTGATGCCGCAAACCAGACGGTGAAAGAAAAAGAACAAGCAATCGCATACCTCACTGATAAATTGCACCAGGCTCAGGAATATTACACGAACACCTATCTGCCGAAAAATTTCGGTGAGTACGAAAATATCGGCAGCCGGCGTTTTCCGCACATGGTGCTGAAAACCGAAGTTGATGAGAAAACCGGCGAAACTGTGCCAGTCATCGATGCGCCGTCTGCAGACGATATCGCGACCGCCCGCAACAACTACGCCCAAGCGCAGGAAATGATCAAAGAGGGAAATGTATATCTTGAGATCCTCAAGACAGGCGAGATCCCCGATGATGCAACCGGCGAAAAGGTCACGACACTTTACAACGCACAGACTGCCGTGGAAGATGCCAAAACTGACCTGGAAGCAGCTAAATTGATCGCCCCCATCAGTGGCACCGTTACATCTCTTGATGTGAGCATTGGCGAACAGGCTGGCACCGACTCGGTCATCACAATCTCGCAGTTGAGCCAACCCTACACAATCGATGCGTACATCGAAGAGTCTGATTGGGACACAGCGAAGGCAGGCAATAAAGTAAACGTCACTTTCGGCCTGCTTCCTGAACAAACCGTTACTGGCACCATAACCATTGTTTACCCCGAATTAAGCCCATCATTTGAAACAGACCTTGTGCACATCATCGTGCAATTGGATTCGACCATCAGCCAGGAACTGCCCGCGGGAACCGGAGCCACCATCGAGGTCGTGGGAGGCGAGGCGAAAGGTGTGATGCTCATCTCCGTGGACGCGGTCTACAAAGGCGAGGATGGCAAGTTCTATGTCACCGTTCTGCAAAATGGGCAACAGGTGGAACGCGAGGTACAGGTCGGTTTACAGAACGACACCTATGCTGAAATCAAATCCGGACTCGATGCAGGCGAAATTGTGGTCACGGAATAACGGGAAGGAATCGCCGTGAAAAAATCATTGAAACACAAAACCAATTTATGGATGATCCTGTCGATCGCTCTGGTGATTGTCGCAGGAAGCGCCATCTATTATTTCGCTGCCGTACGATCAACCGATAACGAGAAGGCCGTCGAGACATCCACCATTGACACGGGAGATATCATCCTGACCGCTACTGGACTCGGTTCACTCGTCCCCAGCGACGAGGTTTCCTTCGGGTTCAGGAATGGCGGCGAAGTCACCGAGGTCCTTGTAAGCATAGGAAACAAAGTGGAAGCAGGCCAGGTACTGGCGCGCGTGGAAAGCAAGACTCTTGAGCTGAAATACAAGCAAGCGGAAGCCAATGTCGCTGCGTTGAGCTCGCCCGCCGAAATTGCATCTGCCGCGCAAGCCGTGCAGGATGCCAAACAAAGTTTTGCAACTGCCCGAAACGATCTGCAGTACCTGATCGGACCTGAAATGCTGGTGGCAGAGGAAGAAGTCGCTTCTGCACAACAAGACTTGCAAGCCGCAAAGGCTGCATTCGAAGAGGATGCATCTGATGCCAATAAACAAAAGGTCACCGAAGCAGAAGCGAGGGTAACAAAGGCTGAAGAGACGTTCAACTATGCCTTTTATAACTATTCGAATACCTATACTCTCGAAACCTTCACCTACCCCATCCGCAACGAGAATGGCATTACCGTCCGTCGTCAGCTTTTTGCCCCAACAGATGCAGAGATCGAAGCAGCACGCGCTGCCTATCAAATCGCGGCTGCCAACTTGAGCGATGCACAAAACTACCTGGATGTCTTGAACGGCGTTCAGAAGATCGATGCGGTCCCATCCAGCAGCGTCACATCCATCACCGAAGCAAAACTCGCTCTCGACTCTGCCAAGTCTGCTCTCGACGCGACCAAGTTGATTGCCCCAATCAGCGGGACGGTGACATCGTTCAGTTTAAACGTGGGAGATGAAACAGGGACATCTTCGGTGGTTACCATCTCCAACACAAACCAACCGTACACTATTGACGCATCTCTCGATGAAACCGATTGGGATAAGGCCAAGGTTGGCTTCACTGCAACTGTGACTTTCGACCTTCTTCCCAACAATAACTATTCCGGAAAGATCATTCAAGTCTACCCAAAGCTGGATGACTCATCTGGCACATCCATGGTGCATGTACTTGTGCAATTGGATGAAAATGTGAATGTTGATCTGCCGGTCGGTTCCAGTGCAAGTGTGGATGTCACCGGCGGTGAAGCGTTGGATGCCGTACTGGTCCCGGTCTCGGCTCTCAAGGAAGCGGACGATGGAACCTATGTTGTATACATTATGAAGAATGGAACACCTGTCGAACAACAGGTGGAGATTGGTTTACAGGATATTCTCTACGCCGAAGTGAAATCGGGCCTGCAAAAAGGTGACGTGGTCCTGACAGATGCCACCACGGTGGAGCGATAACAGGTGACAGCCATGAAGAAATCAAACCTATTCAGAATCATTGCAGTCATCCTTGTGATCGCAGGCCTGGGCACTGGTGGATACTTCCTCTATTCGCGTTTCGTTGCATCACAAACATCGACAACAGAGACAACCCTTCTGCAAACTGCCAAGGCAACGACGGGTAACCTGGTCCTCTACGCCAATGGCACCGGGACAATTATGCCCATCGCCGAATCCAGTTTGGGATTCAATACCAGCGGGCAGGTCAAGGAAATTAATGTGAAGGTTGGAGACACTGTGGAAGCCGGCCAGATATTGGCTCAGTTGGATGATACAGATGCTCAAATACAACTTGCAGAAGCGCAGATATCCATGAATGAATTAACGTCGGCAATGGCTGTCGCCACCGCCAAGGAAACATTGGCCAATGCAGAGACGGAACTTGCCAGCGCAAAGGAGAAACTTGAATTCCTGATCAGCCCCGAAGTGCTGTATTGGGAGGAACGAGTCGCTGAGCGAGAGCAGGTCCTTACCGACGCGCAGGCAGCCGCGCAGACCGACATATCCGATGAAGCGAAACAGAAGGTAACTGAAGCACTGACATCGTTAACATATGCACAAAACGAATTGAAATATTTCCAAGCGGCGTATACAGAGACCTATGTCCCCAAAAACTTTACCCAGTATCGCACAACGAACTTCCGCGGAGTCACCGTCACACAAGTTATTCAGGTGGAAGACCCCGATACAGGAGAGATGGTGGACAAGATCGACGCTCCGTCCGTAGGCGAGATCAGCATGGCACGCTCCGCCTATGATCTTGCCAAGGCTTCTGTTGCAGAAGCGCAAATCTATCTCGATGTATTGAATGGTGAGGAAATTCCTGAAGGTGCCACCGGCTCGAATCTGGTGACATATATTGAAACCAAGCATGCGCTCGAAACCGCGGAACACAACTTGAAGGCCACAAAACTGATCGCTCCCATCAGCGGCACAGTGACGTCGATTGATATGACCGTCGGCGATTTGGTGAACAGCAACAATACCGTGATCACGATTTCCAATCTAGATCAACCCTATGTGCTCGATGCCTATCTTGATGCGGAGGATTGGGGTTCGGTCAAGATCGGTTACGAAGTGGAGGTGACCTTTGACATCATTCCTGAGCAAGTTTTCAAAGGCGTTGTCACGAATGTATATCCAACGCTGGATACAACATCCTCG
>CAZKSG010000091.1:0-17141 GCA_964555335.1 uncultured Anaerolinea sp. | reverse complement strand
TTCGTACATCGAGCCAGGATTGATACACAATGTCTTGCCAATCCGGGTCGTTCCACGTCCTTCATGGATGTGCCCATGAAGGCTGAGTAAGGGTTGGTTTTTCTCGATCACGTCACGCAATGCCTTCGAGCCAACCGGGATCATCGAATTCCCTGCCAGCACCGGGCGCAGATCCTTATCCAACTCTGGGGCTTCGTCCAAACCGGATTTATAAGGTGGCACATGGATATTGAACACCGCGTTATGCGGGTCTTTTAGTTTAGATATCATCGTCTCATACCGAACCTTGAGCTGATCCTCGTCCTCTTCACGCTCTGTATTCCAGGGCGTGTGGTTGGACCACCCGGAGGCGATCATTTCGTGGTGCGCGTCGAGAGATGTCACCTGCCCTTCGACGAGGAGCACGCGTCGGCTGGAACGAACGATCTCATCCACTTCTTCCATATCGTCATTTCCGGGCGAGCAATATACCTTGAGGTCAGTGCCGTCCAGCTTCTTGTCGGCGAGATCCATCCACTGCTGAACTACTTTTAAAACTTCCTGTTTAAAGATCTGGTTGACCCGTTCTGGATTCTTGTCGAGTTCACTGATCTCATCGGGGTTGGTCATATACGGGTAATATCCGCGGCTTCGCACGCGCTTGACCATATCCTGTAATTCGGTTTCATTCGTTGTGATAAATTCCTGCTCAAGCAATGTGATCTTATGATTGCTTCCACCCTGATGAACCACCGGGACAACCGCCTTGCCGGTCATATCGCCGCCAAGGATCAATACATCTGCTTCATAGAATTTTCCCGCATTCAAAAACTTGATCCAGCAAATGTCCGAGCCGTGAATATCTGTGGCAAAGAATAATTTTGTCACGTCTGCTCCCTTGAGTGGTGTTTTTTTGGCGATGCGCTATTATAAAGGCGTTTTTCAACGAGTCAACAACTCGATCAGCCAATACACACCTGCTGACAATAGCGCACTGGCAGGGATCGTGATCAACCAGGCAGTGACGATCTCCTCTGCCACACTCCAACGGACCTTGCTAACCCGCTCTGATGATCCTACACCAATGATCGCGGAGCTTACGATCTGGGACGTGCTCACCGGCACGCCAAATAATGAAGCCGCAAAGATCACCGATGCAGATGTCAACTGCGTGGAGAAACTATGCAGGGGTCGTATCTTATAAAATTTGCCACCCAACGTTCGGATCATACGCCAGCCTCCCAGGCTTGCACCAAGCGCCATCACCGCCGCACTAAGAACGATCACCCAGGTGGGCATCTCGAACCGGGGCAAATACCCTCCAATCACAAGGCTCAGAACGATCATGCCCATGGCCTTCTGTGCATCGTTCGCTCCGTGGCTTAGGGCAAGTCCCACGGCTGTGAAGAACTGAGCATTCTTGAAGAAATCGTTGATTTTCGGTGATGCCGCTTGCGCGAAAAAATAGATTATGCGTGCGACAAGAAAACCAACGAAGAAACCGATAAGCGGGGAGGCAAACAACGCGATCAACACCTTCACGATGCCGGTCCATTTGATGGCGTCCAGCCCCACACCCATCCACACCGCACCCACCAATCCGCCAAGCAGCGCATGCGAGGAACTTCCAGGGATTCCGAAATACCAGGTAACGATGTTCCACAGGATCGCCCCTAACAATGCAGCCAGGATCACAGCTAATGTCAATACATTGGAATCAACAACCTGATCGGCGATCGTCCGTGCAACAACAGTCCCAAACAGGAAGGGACCGATAAATTCAGAGATCGAAGCGATACTTAACGCCGTTTGCGGGCTGAAGGCACGCGATGAGATCATGGTTGCGACTACATTACTGACGTCGCGCATCCCATTCAAGAAATCGAAAGTCAACGCCAGAGCGATGACAAGTAGAAGTTCGATTGTCATACAGGTAAGATCAGGTTTTCTTCACAACAATGTCGGCAATGATATTTCCCGCCTCATCCCCGCGATCGGCTGCATTCGAAAGATGCCGATACACTTCACGGAACTTTAGCATTTCGACCACATGGTGAATATCTTCAGGTCCTGTAAACAGATCGGCGATGGCTTCTCGGTAGACGCCTTCCACCCGGTTTTCCAACGCCTTGGCTCGTTGTGAATGTTCAACTGCAACCGTGGGATTCTTCTGCAAGCGGAGCACAGCCTGCAAAATCTCATAGGCCGCATCTCTTAATAAAGAGGCGATCCGATGCATATAAGGTGTTGCCTTCACCTTGAGCACCACCATCTCGCTAACAGTACTGTCAGCATAGTCGATCACATCGTCAATGGATCGCGACAAAGCAAAGATATCTTCCCGATCAAAAGGTGTGACAAACGTGCGATTCAACTCATCGATCAGAATACGCCGGACCTCGTCTGCTTCCTTTTCTTTGAGCGCCAGTTCCTCCGCAATTTCAGGCGCCTGAGTCTCGAAGTACTTCACCAATAATTTTACCCCTTCGTATGTAATGGAAGCCTGCTCCTGGATCAATTTATGAAAGACATCCTCTCGCTTTTTAAAGAAACCAAACATGACGACCTCTTTGTAAATATGACCTGCATCGCACAGGGTTATTAATCTTACCACTGCATGATGATATTCATCCCGTGAACGCGAATTTAATGGTATTCAGTAATGCAAAGCGGTCCATCTACACAGTTTCGGCAGGGAAATCCAGACCACCTGTATAAACAAAAGACGTGAAAATCACAATTCGCTTGACGTCCCATTGTATGCATGGTATTATCGGCGGGCTCAACTAAGCGATGCGGGGTGGAGCAGTGGCAGCTCGTCGGGCTCATAACCCGAAGGTCGCAGGTTCAAGTCCTGCCCCCGCTATAAAAAAAGGTACTGTTTTACAGTGCCTTTTTTCTTTTAATCCGCGCAGTCTTGTGGAAATTCCATTTACCTTCCGTTAACACGGCTTTCCCAGGGCGTTAATTGACCCATGTTAAAGTACATCGTGTCGCATGTTGTATGATTCACCTTTGCTCGATATCGGGAGTATAGTTAATGTCACAATGAAGTTCGTGCCTTGCACGTAGATATCCTTGATAAACACATCTTAAGTGCTCAACTCACAATTATGGACGCCATCGACCCGTATCCCTCCAGATCGAATACTGCCCAGCTCCTGCAAGAAAGCATGGAAAAATCCTGGAAGAATTACCTTACAGAACTCAAGCGCTGTCGTATGGAGTTTTCAAATGAGGCGGTGCATGACCTGCGCGTGGCGACCCGTCGCATCATGGCAATCGTCCATCTGCTCCATTCAATCTCGCCTCGTTCGCGTCTCAAAAAGATCATCCGGACGCTAAAAGAACAACTCGATGAACTCGACGATTTGCGCGACACACAGGTAATCCTGGCAGAGGTCTCAGAAACGATCCAGGAATTGCCGGAGCTTCGGACATTTCAGAAACAACAGCAGCGCATTGAAGAGAAACTCTTTCGTTCTCTACGCAAAAAAGTTACGAAATTTGACTCACATGAACTTTCCAGACGTATCCACAAAACGCGAGATTCGATTCACATAGACACAGAAGATGAAATGAAACCACAGGTCTTGCGGGCCCTTGACGATGCGTATTGGGTCGCTGCCCAACGGCTCGAACGGGTGGACCTGAGTCGGCCGCCTACAATTCATCGGGTGAGAATTGCCTTCAAGACGTTTCGATATATGGTTGAGGTAATGCATCCTTTACTTGCAGGGTTCCCGGATGCAAACCTCAAGCAAATGCATGAGTATCAATCACTGATGGGTGAAGTACAGGATGTTGAAGTCTTTATCCAAACCCTAAAAGAGTTCCTGGAACACAGTCCTTTTTCAGACCCGGGACCCATTCACAGGTATTACGAACAACGTCATGCCGATGCCATCGCTGCCTATGCCAAAAACATGAACCAACTTCTTGTTTTTTGGCGCCTGGAGCCTGATCAACCTTTCCCTTGGGAGAAAACAAAATGAAACTTTATTTGATCCGCCATAGCAATGCCATTGACCTCGGTACCGACGGCTATGAGGAGGATAGTCAGCGACCGCTCACCGAAAAAGGCCATGAGAAGATGAAAAAGATCGCGTCCGCGCTCAAGAGTCTTGGGCTTAATCCCAATCTGATCCTCTCCAGCCCATATGTTCGCGCATCACAGACGGCAGAGATCCTGGCGAAGGTTTTGAAACACAGGAAAGAAATCAGCTACAGTAATCTTCTCATTCCCAGCAGAAATCCAGATGAGATCATTGGCGAGATCAATGAAAAATATATGGTAGACGAACTTCTCCTGGTCGGGCATGAACCCTGTTTGAGTGGGTTGATCGGGATGCTAATTTCTGGAAACCCTGAAGCTGCCATCAATATCAAAAATGGTGGAGTTTGTTGTCTTTCAGCCGATGACCTTCGCGTGGAACGCAAAGCGGTTCTGGAATGGCTACTCACGCCCAAGATCCTTGCATAATATCCTTTGAAAACATAAACAATGCCCGTCACTCATTTTGAATGACGGGCATTGTTCTACAAGAAATAAAAAGTCTCAATCTGTTCGGAACAATGTCAACTTATCTTCCAACACTGTCCTTTCCTGGTCTGACTCCTCCCATTGCCATGTGTTGAGATCGGTCAACGCCCGATAGGCAGTGAGATCAAGCTGGAGCGGTGTAACTGAGACAAATCCTTCAGCCAGTGCACCAACATCCGTGCCACGCTCAGGGAGGCCTGTTGGTGCATCGCCACCGATCCAGTAGTAGGGTTTGTTGCGAGGGTCAATGCGTTCATCGAGACGACTATGATAGACGCGAAGTCCCAGCCGGGTGAGAACGGTGCCGCGAATCTTCTCATCAGGAAGAAACGGCACGTTGATATTGAGCAGGATCTCGTGAGAAAGACCGTTCTCGATCACCTGCCGGACGATCCTCGAGGCGGCACGTGCAGCCGGGCCGTAGTCAACGTCCCCTATGTGTCCATCCAGAGTTTCGAGAGAAACGGCGACAGCCGGGATGCCGGCGATCACCGCTTCCATGGCAGCAGTAACCGTTCCCGAATACGTGACATCATGCCCAAGGTTCGCCCCCGCATTGATACCAGACACAACCAGGTCGAAGGATTCCTTGAAGTAACCAAGTGTAGCCAAAGCGACGCAATCGGATGGGGCGCCATCGCTGGCGAACGCCTGTGTCCCATCTGCAAGCCGCACTTCTTTGACGCGCAGGGCACGGTCCAGTGTTTTCACGTGCCCGCTTCCAGACCAGTTCCGGTCGGGCGCAAGCACTGTAACGGTTCCCAACTTGCGCATCTCCTGCACAAGTGAGAACAGGCCTGGCGCGCCAACGCCGTCATCATTCGTGACCAGAATATGTTTCATCCTTCCCGCCTACCCTTATTCAAAAACCGTTGACGCTTTTGAAGCGTATCCGTGACAAAGACAGCCAGCAGACTGCCGATTGCAAGCATAAAGAACAGTTCCATGATCAATCTCCGTTAAACATCGCTGCCAGAAACAAAACGATGAGTGTAATAATGATTGTTTCCATTCAATTCCTTTCCTTACTCCATCAGTGTAACCGTGTCAATTTAAGGCATCGTCAAGAATGGTTTAAGAGTTTGTTAACGATTACGATTTAACGTACAAGAGCCCGGGAGGAGAACCGGGCTCTTGTACATAGGAGGAGAAGCGGGAAATCGTTTCTGTTCGATCAATATCTCTTTATTGTGACTCTCTGCTGGCACAGAAATTCACAGGGCCGTTGCAGAGCGTTATGAATAAAAAGAACTACGCCTGCAAAAAGAGTGATGAAAAGAACTATTTCCATGCCCATAGGATAGCACGGAACATGGAATCCGCGTTTTGCAATGAACTAACAGGAGAAAAACAATCTTGAAAGGTTAAAAACGCCTAGCAAATCCTAGGCAGCATTTCCCCGGGAAGCATATCCACCAGGCGCGTTCCGCCAATTGCCGTCTTCAAGCGGACTTGTGACCTGCCATCTGCGGCTACTTTACCGATGATGACTGCATCCTTGCCGTATTTGTTCTGCTTCATCACATTCAGGATCGCATCCGCATCTTCTGGCTTCACGAACGCCACCAACTTGCCCTCATTTGCCACGTACAACGGGTCAAACCCCAGCATTTCGCAGGCAGCCCGTACTTGTGGCTTGACGGGAATCGTCGGCTCCTGCAGCTCAATCATCACATCGGATTGTTTCGCGATCTCGTTCAACGTGGTCGCAAGTCCGCCGCGCGTGGGGTCACGGAGCACATGGATTTCACCTGCATCCATCATTTCGCGGACGAGATGATTCAACGGGGCAACATCCGATTGCAGATCGGTGCTGAAACCAAGACCCTCACGTTCCGACATGACAGCGATCCCATGATCGCCAAGCGTCCCAGAGACGATCACCACATCGCCAACTTTGGCTTTCGTCCCGGAAATATCAACACCGGCATCCACCAAACCCACTCCAGATGTATTGATGAAGAGCTTGTCGGCTCCGCCTTTTTGCACAACCTTGGTATCCCCGGCTGCAATAAAGACACCTGCCTCTGCGGCCGCATCACGCATGGATTGGACAACACGCTGCAACGTTTCGAAGGAGAGTCCTTCTTCCACTACAAAACCACAGGTTAGAGCAATGGGCTTCGCGCCCACCATCGCCAGATCGTTGACCGTTCCACATACCGCTAAACGCCCAATATCGCCGCCACGGAAGAACAGGGGTGAGACCACATGCGAATCGGTTGTGATGGCGAGCCGTTGTCCATTCACCGTCAGGATCGCAGAATCGTCCAACGCACGTGGAGCCGCCTGCCCCAACTCGGGCAGAAAAAGCCGATTGATCAGATCATGGCTGAGGCTTCCGCCGGAACCGTGTCCCAGCACAACCGTATCTCTTGGTTGGATGGGAACGGGACATGTATATCCTTCAAAATTCATGTCGTCAGTCATGGTCGCCTTCTATGCCTTCAATTCTGCCCGGTGATACCGGTAATAGGCTGCGCACGCGCCTTCTCCAGATACCATTGGTGCACCGACCGGTGTCTGAGGCGTACATTGTTTACCATACGCGGGACATTGCGGTGGCTTCTTCATTCCCTGCAAGATCTCGCCGGCAATACAGATCGGCGACTCCTGCGTTACGATCTCGCCAACAGAAAATTTCTTCTCTGCGTCAAACGCTTCGAACTCGGGGCGCAAACCCCATCCACTTTGCGGAATGGTCCCAATGCCGCGCCACTTCCGATCGACAGACTGAAAGACAGTTTTGATCACATTCTGGGCAGCCGCGTTTCCTTCAAAAGTGACCGTACGCTCGTAGGCATTCTCCACCTCTGCCTTGCCCGCTTCGAGTTGCTTGACTGCACTCAACACGCCCACCAACAGGTCAACAGGCTCAAACCCCGTGACGACAATGGGCACATTGTATTTCTGAGCAATCGGCGGATACTCGTGATACCCCATTACTGCGCAGACATGGCCCGCCGCCAGGAATGCCTGCACGCGGTTGGTCTTCGAACTCAAGATCGCTTTCATCGCCGGTGGGACACACACATGCGAGACCAAAACAGAGAAATTCTTCACGCCGCGCTGCTTGGCCTGCAAAATCGCCATTGCGTTCGGCGGTGCCGTGGTTTCAAAGCCAATCGCAAAGAAGACCACGTGCTTGTCAGGGTTTGCTTCGGCGATCTGTACAGCTTCCAGCGGAGAATACACCACGCGAACATCCCCTCCCCTGGCGCGCACTGAGAACAGGTCCACAGTTGAACCGGGGACACGCAGCATGTCGCCATATGATGTGAAGATCACCTCCGGGCGGGAGGCGATTGCCAACGCCCGGTCAATTTGCTCCAACGGCGTCACACAGACCGGGCATCCCGGTCCATGAACCAGTTCAATGCCGCCGGGCAACATTTCATCCAGGCCGTGATGCAAAAAGGCATGCGTCTGTCCGCCGCATATTTCCATCAATACCCAGGGACGGGTGACGGTCTTGCTAATCTCTGCCAGCAAGGCTTTTACTTTTACAGGGTCACGATATTCATCAATATATTTCATAAAGGCTCTTATTTCTGCATTTTAAAATTTGCGATCGCTGCCTGTCCCAATGATAATCCACCATCGTTGGCAGGCGTCTGTTGATGTGTAAACACGATAAAACCGTCCCGAACCAATGCACCACGTGTCAACTCAAGCAGAAGTTGATTTTGCCAGACGCCGCCTGAAAGCGCAACTTCATTTACATCATATTTTTCACGCATCTGCCTGCTGACTTCCAGGGCCATCGCACTCAATGTGTGATGAAAACGCGCTCCAATGAAACCGGTGGACGTTTTCTTCCTTACATCGTTGATGATGTGCTTTAAAAGTTCACCCACGCGAATATTCTCGCCATCGATCTCAAACGGATACGGGGCCGCAACGTTCAACGCCGACTTCGACAGCACTTCCAATTCGATTGCCGCCTGCGCCTCATACGTGACCTCATTTCGAACCCCCGTTAGACAGGCTACCGCATCGAACAGGCGGCCCATGCTCGATGTCTCTGGCGCATTCAGTTTCTTCTGCACTTGTTTGCGGACGATATCCACTGCCTGCGGGTCAAGAGATTCCGTAAACGGCAGACCTTCGATATCCAACCCGAGTGCTTCGGCATATCCCACCGCAATGCGCCAGGGATAGTGCGTTGCCGCGTCGCCGCCGGGCAGCGGGAGATATTCAAGATGCGCAATACGCTCAAAGTCTGCATAGGAGGCGAGCAGTGCTTCACCTCCCCAGATCTTTCCGTCTGTGCCATAACCGGTCCCGTCGAAAGACAAGCCGATCACCTGCCGGTCAGACAGGTTGTTATCTGCCATGCAGGCGGCGATATGGGCGTGATGGTGTTGAACAGCGATGCGTGGAACGTCGGTTTTACTTTCTGCATACTTCGTTGTGAAATAACCGGGGTGCATATCATACGCCATAAACTCCGGTGTAACGCGGAACAAATGGGTCAAATGCTCCACACCCTGCTCGAAGGATTCATAGACTTCTGCGTTTTCCATGTCGCCGATGTGGTGGCTCAAGAACGCGTACTGTTCACGTGTAAGACAGAACGTGTTCTTTAATTCGCCACCGACAGCGAGCGAAGGAACGGATTCGAATGGAAGGCGTACCGGATAGGGAGCATACGCGCGCGAGCGGCGAAGATAGACCGTAGACAGTGGATGGTGGCCGGTATTCGCTGCATCATGGTCCACTCTCACCACCGAATCATCACAGCGAATATGAATATCGCGATTATGAACAAGAAATGCATCTGCCAACGGAGCCAGCCTATCAAAGGCATCCACATTATCGGTAGCGATGGGTTCTTCGCTGAAGTTGCCGCTTGTCATCACCAACGCGGTGGGAACGGGCTCGCGCATCAGGATGGGATCTGATTGGTTCAATAACAAATGATGAAGAGGGGTATACGGCAGCATGACACCCAACGTGTCCATATTCGGAGCGACCGACGGTGCGATGTTGGAGCCGGTTCTGCGGTTGAGGAGTACGATCGGCTTTTCGTGTCCGTTCAACAACGCCATTTCCTCTTTTCTGGCGATGCAATAACGATGGACCGTAGTCGAATCGGCAAGCATCAACGCAAATGGTTTGCCCGCCCTCCCCTTTCTCTGTCGCAATTCCGCAACGGCTTCTTCATTTGTCGCGTCACAAGCCAGGTGAAATCCACCCAGGCCTTTGATGGCAACGATCCTGCCTTCCCGCAGAAGCTTGCGTGTTTTGACAACCGCCGACCATCGCAGGTCAATATGCACAACCGCGCTCTGGCTCTCAGAGACTTCACGTAGCTGCACGAACGGTCCACAGTCGGGACAGGCAATCGGCTGGGCGTGGAAGCGTCGGTTTGTCGGGTCCTCATACTCTGCGCGGCAGGCGTCACACATAGGAAAGTCTGCCATCGTGGTTGCGGGTCGATCATAGGGAAGATCTTTAATGATCGTGAAACGCGGCCCGCAATTGGTGCAGTTGATGAAGGAATATAAGTAACGGCGGTCGTTGGGATCGAGTAATTCTTTTTCGCAATCGGGACACAATGCAACATCCGGCGAGATCGGCTGGAACGCACCTTCGATGGCTTCAGATTCCCGAATTTCGAAATCAGGGAAATCGTCGCCCGCTTCGTCCCACGCCGAGATTTGATCGATGCGGGCGAGAGGCGGTGCATCCGCCGACAGCGATTCCATGAATACCGCGATCTGCCCGTCTTCACCGGCGATGACGATATCCACACCGGCAGACGTATTACATACCCAGCCATGCAGGTTGAGCCGGGTTGCCAGCCCGTACACGAACGGACGGAAACCCACTCCCTGCACGACCCCAGTGACATGGATATGTTTTGCCAAGGAAACCCCTATTTCGTATTGGACTGTACCTGCCCCACAAGCCAGTCGGTCCATGCCTGCATGCCTTCGCCGGTCTTGCTCGAGACGACGAAACTGACCACGCCCGGGTTCAAAATCTCCACGCCGCGCTTGAAGTAGTCCATGTTGAAAGGCACATACGGAAGCAGGTCGATCTTGTTGACGATGAGCACCTGCACGCCGCGATACATGCCGGGATATTTATACGGCTTATCATCGCCTTCAGGGATGGACGCGATCAACACATTCAAATGTGTGCCGATCTGAAAATTCGCCGGGCAGACCAGGTTACCCACATTCTCCACCAGAACCAGATCGATGTCTTTCAAGGGAAGGGTTGGCAGCGCATCGGCTAACATCGCCGCGTCGAGGTGGCAATCGCCACCGGTGTTGATCTGCACGGCAGGCATTCCCGCCGCGGCAGCTTTTTCCGCATCGATGGAAGTCGCCAGGTCACCTTCCACGACACCCAGTTTCAAACGTCCATGCAGCGATTCGAGTGTCTTGAGGATCAGGCTGGTCTTGCCAGCGCCGGGACTGGCCATGATGTTGATGGAATAGGTGATGAAACCATCGAGTAACGCACGGTTGCGTTCCGCCATGCGGTCATTGGCTGACAAAATGTTCTCTACAACTGGAATACGAGTGGTCATTGATTCTCCGATTTCATATCATCGTGACATGGATTATTCAACATCGATGCTGTCAACCCGAAACTCTTCGCCCTTTGTGATCCTCACGCTCGGGCTGGAACAGGAGGGGCAGGCAAACGTCTCGCCATCTGGGCGAAAAGCATGCCCGCAGGACTGGCAGGTCATCTCGCCGGGGACACGGTTGAAGTGTAGCACGGCTCCCTGGGCAATGGTGTCTTTGGCAATAATATCCCAGTAGAACTGAACCGAATCGTCCACGATCGACGAAAACTGACCGACCACCAGATTGATATCGGTGATCTTTTTAGCGTTGGCTTCTTCTGCGTGACGAAGGGAAATATCCAAAATACCTTGGGTTACGGCTAATTCATGCATAGTGTCTGGCTAATTAAACGATGGTTTGGCTCATTAATTGAGTGAGGAAAGTCATCGCCTTTACAGACAACTTTCCTCCGATTTAGGGTCCTAACTATGGGCGTTTTGGGTCCCATCTGCTGTACAATGTCACCCATGACCGACGGTTCACGCATCTTCAAAACAACATCCGATCTGCAGGCCCAGGATATTCGCCGGTTCTACGACCGTTTCCATTCCCCCATCGCGGAGCTGGATTGTGGGAAAAAATGCGCGCCTCACAACCCCAGTGGGAAGCCATTCTGTTGCGATATCTGTCACGCGGTTCCGGCCGCCTATACAAGCGAATGGAACTATTTGCAAGGCAATACTCAACTCTGGCACAAATGGCGCGGGGATGAGTGTGAAACCACTACCAAAGAAGAACGCAAACAACTGAAAGCCGATACGCCCCAAAACATGCTCCTGCTCGCCTGCCTCGGACCTGCCCAATGCGAGCGAGAAAACCGGGCACTGAGCTGCCGGCAATTTCCTTTCTTTCCCTATGTCACTTCGGAATATCGTTTTATCGGTCTGGCGTACGAGCCGGAGTTCGAGAACAAATGCTGGGTGATCAGCAATCTTTCGCAGGTAACGCAGACGTATCGCGCTGAATTCATCCACACCTTCGACGATCTATTTGCCTTTTTCCAAAGTGAATTTGACAGCTATGCCTATCACTCCGAGCAGTTGCGGGCAGAGTTCACACGCCGAAAGAAGCGGTTTCCTCTGCTGCATCGAAACGGGAACGATTACCTGATAAGCCCTGCCAGCGAACGTATGCAGCGCACGAATGGAGATCGACTGCCAACGTTCAAGCCTTACAAATGATTCGCAACGAACGCCTGCCTGGCTACGCGCAGACGAGCATTACCATGTACAACCTGGCGTTGTACTGATATCGGCAGATTTCCCCACCCGCTTATACATTGTGACATTCGTGAACGGCTCGCCCAGAATCCCATCATGGATGGCCCACGATCGTAAACGGATGCTGTTCGCGGCGTCGGGCGACCGGAACGGATTCGACGCATCCAGTTGTTCTCGAAGTTCGCCTCCCTCCTGGAACCCCGCCTGGATCTTCTCCATCTGGCGTTTTCCCATCTGATAAGCAAACCCGTAGCGCTCAAAGATGACCGCGTTGTGATAATACAGCGGCTCCACAAAATACATATCGTGCCCCAGCCCGGTAACGAACTCCTCGAACGTGGATGTTGCCGATTGCAGCAGGCGCAATCCCTTTCGCACCTGTCCCGGCGAAAGCCCTGCCTGCATGGCTGCCTGTTCGGCTTCCAGGTTGCGTTTGATGATTCCAAACTTGGTCGGCGAGCCATCGGGCATCTTATCCACGCTGAAGCGCGGAGAGGCGGGGTCGTTCAAAATGTACAACAGCACATGGATCTGTCCATTCATCGTATCGGCCAGGTGCGCATACAGAACCGGGTCCTGGAACCCTGCTTCGTGATAGAGCATCATTTCCACATCGCTGGCGCCGGAGGCAAAACGGAACTTGAGCAACTCATGGTTCTGCACGGGGTCAACGATATGAAACTTTTCGATCAGGTCTTTGGGAATATAGCGTCCATAGATCGAACGCTTCTCATCTTCAGACAACTTATTAATTCCGCCAATGGTTGAAGGCTGCATATTCTTTTCGCTTTGCAAGGGTAGGGTTGTGCAACCAATGCACAATCAAACAATTCAATTACCGGATTCGGGTTTCCCGCTCCGCGCTTCTGGCTTCATCACGTTTGGCAATGGTGGCGCGCTTATCATAGGCTTTCTTGCCTTTGGCGAGTGCGATCTCGATCTTGGCGCGTCCGTCTTTCAAGTACACGCGCGTTGGCACCACCGTCATCCCTTTGATGCGGACATTGTTCCATAGTTCGCGGATCTGCTTCTTGTGCAGCAGCAGGCGTCGTTTTCGGCGTGGTTCATGGTTGAAGCGGCTGGCCTGCTCATACGGAGCGATGTGCGCCTCCACCAGCCAGGCTTGTTCCCCGTTCTCGATATCCACATACGATTCCTGAATGCTGATCTGCCCGGCGCGGATGGATTTGATCTCGCTTCCCTGCAGGGCAAGTCCAGCTTCGAACTTCTCCAGCAAAAAGTATTCAAAACCGGCTTTGCGGTTGGTGGCGACCACTTTGACGTTTTCAGACATGAATTTATCTTACCACAATCAACAAGTGCGTCATCCCCACTTGAAAATGAACAGACCCGCCAGAAGACGCAGCACAGCGAACAGAAGCAAAGCGCCTGCCAGTCCCATCGTGTTGGCGATGACAGGTCCGCCGAGGGAACCGATCAACACCGCTACATTGAGGATGATCGTATACCATGCCAGGTGTGGCGGACGATCATCTGCGGGGATGTGTTCGAGCATGTAGTTGGCATACGAACCCGATACCATGGCAAACGTCAGCCCGCCGACCAGGGATAACCCATAGTAATGCCAGACCTCGGTGGAGAATGCCAGAAGCAGCGGATAGAGCGCCATGCCTGAGACGCTCCAGGCCGTCAGATTTTTGTTGCCGATCTTGTGAGCAATGCTCCGCAGCTGCATCGAACCCAGCAACACCGTCAGATAGAACAGCGCCGTCCCTATGCCGATCTGGTCATCGGTAAGCGCCAGGACGCGCACATTGTAGATCGGGAAGAGCGGGATGGCCAGATACTGCGTCAAATGGAAGGCGAACAAAGCCAGCAGCACGTTGCGAAAGCGGGTATTCCAGATATCGAGGCGCAGGGTGGTAGCCAGGTTGCGGGCCAGCGGACGCACGATCACGGGATCGGGCGCAGGCTTGGGGAGAGGCGAAGCCGCATCCATCTTGAGAGGACGGATGAAATACAAATGAAAACTGCTCATCATCGCGCCGAAAAAGCCGATCCCAAACACGATCTGATATCCATGTGGAAAAACAGCCTGCTCGAGAATGGTTCCGCTGACGAGGGAGGTGATCATGAACGTGATGGAGAGCATCACGTTGCGAATGCCGGCAACATGGGCGCGGTATTCCGGCGGGACCGCTTCGGCGAAGAGAGCGTTGAAGCCCACTCCCAACGAAGTGAGCGGGATCGCCATGAGGAAGGTGATGAGAATGATCGCCCAGATCTGGGTCTCGTCGTTTGCCAGATACGGGAGAAAGACAAAGGACAGAAAACCGATGCGATAGAATACCGAAGACCAAAAGATGGCGCGGCCGGTATTTCTGGTCTGCAGCCAGCGCCCCGCCGGAATGGCCAGGAACAGGTTCACCACAGCAGACATGGCCCCAATGAGCCCGATCTGAAAGCTGGTGGCGCCGATACGCGTGGCGTAAATGTTCATGAAGTTGACCGCAGAACCGCTCAGGACGCCGAACCACAGGATGTCCAGATACAGGTGCAAAAAGTTTTTGCGATATTCGCCGGGAACGATGGATTGTTGAAACAGGTTGGAGAACATGATGCTGGCATTATAGTAGACATCTGCACGTCATCGCAGGTCTGGTCTGGATGTTCCGGGTGGAACTTTTGGAATCCGAATTTCGTCTATAAAAACGGCACTTTTTGCGCCTCCGTAGGGAAAACGTATACCAGAAGAAAGGCGAGAGTCGGGTTTGCGCCGTCGTTGTGATAAGATTGTTCGCTATAATAAAACTGGAACATGGGATAAACAGGCCAGGGAATTCAATAAATACGCACTGAGGTGAAAATGAAATTTGCAAGAAAAAGTCTATTTCCATTTCTACTTATGGCAGCTTTGCTCGCTTCCTGCGCGGGACAGGCGACCGATGCCCCCACGCCGGATATTAACGCTTCTCTCACCGCCGGGATCGGCACCCTGATGGCGGGCTTTTTCGAAACCCAAACCGCCGCCGCACCCCCAGCCACAGACACCCCCTCGATCACGCCCCTGCCGCCGCCAACCAGCGACAGCCCGATCGTGCTCCTGCCCACGGTGGGCAGTATCGCTTCACCCACCACCGCCTACATCTACCTCTCGCCCACGCCCACCGGCACGTTCCGTACGGCAACCCCCAACCCGGCCTCGCTGGCGTATGGATGTAACAACCTCGCGTTCCTGCAGGATGTGACCATTCCCGCTGGGACGGTGATGAAACCCGGGCAAACCTTCACCAAAGAGTGGAAGGTGTTGAACAACGGGACCTGCGCCTGGGACTGGAGTTACCGTGTGGTCTTCATTAGCGGCAACAGCATGGGCGGCTCGTTCGCCCACCCCAACCAGGATATTGCCGCCGGGAATTCCACCAAGCTGCGTGTGCCACTCGAAGCCCCCAACAAGGAAGGTACTTACATCGGCTACTGGCAGCTAAGTGACGCCGAAGGACATACCTTTGGCGCACTGCTGGCCGTCTCGATCGTGGTCACCGCACCCACCAAAACGCCGGGACCCACCAAGACCAGCACGTCCACATCGGTTCCTACCAACACAAACGTGCCGACAAACACTGACATACCGACATCCACCGACATTCCCACGGAGACGCCCACTCCAACCCCGTAAGGTTTGATCTGAGAAGAAATGAAGAGACGCGTTGAAATTTCAAGGCGTCTCTTTTCATCTATAGACGCTTCACTCGCACCGCACTGTGTTTGGCACGTACAGGTGAACACCCAACCGAGACTTGACCAGAGGTCTCTCCCATTCTAGCGTTTAGCGGCGTCGGCGTAACACTGGCGGTCATTGTTGCCGTCGCAGTGTGCGACGGCGCATTCATACGTTTCCAAAATGCTGGGCGGGGTCACAGATCCTCGCTCAGTTTAGGTTGAATATTCATTTAACTCTAACAACAATTTTTCTACCTCTTCCCCAAAAGGAGTGTCATCCAGCTTAGCTGCCACTGCTTCATATGATCTTATAAAACCATAATGCAAACTGCCTATCCTATCTTTATTCAGGCTAGGCTTTGAAAGCTCGGACTTCAACGCCTCTAAACCGCGAAGCATAAATTTAAATACTGTGTTTTCTGGGTTTTCTACTATCAAATCATTCGTTAGCTTAATCACGTTTTCAATTCTTTCTACTATATTCATCTTAGTTACATCATCGCCTTTCATGGTAATTTATTGCTTTGAATAACTCCTCTCGCTGCTCGGCGAGGGTCTTCGACCCCGCCGAGACGTGGGTCTCCATCACTCCCATCCGACATGATGCAAATTTTGAATGCAGAAGTTGAAGCTGTCGGTGACGATCTTGCAGGCAGACTCGTCGATGAATCTGGGCAGCCATTCGGTCACACTGAACGTGACATAGTACACTCCCACTCCTTCCACAATGCGGTAGCGTTCCATGATGGCATTATAGCCGAGGGAGACCTGTGGTCAAAAAACTGGGCGGGGTGCTTCGCGAAGACCCACGTCCAGCAGTACATTGGTGTCTCTCAACCCAGTATAGGCCCACCTCGGCGCTCGAACCATGGCAAGCCAGCGTCAGCTGGCTAAGAGATGCGCATCTCTTAAACACAAACTCACCCCGAAATTAAAGTTTCGCAGGTGAGTTTGTGTTTAAGAGCAAATGGGACGCGGTGTAAACGCTGAAGACGCAGGTTTGTAGAATGTGTATACAAAATTATCAGAGTATGACATTCTCCCGAAGGGACACCACTTCGGGAGAATGTCACAAAGGATGTTTAGCAGGCAAATCGAAGACGATTGTCAACAACGAGAACCTTGACA
>CAZKSG010000090.1:0-17354 GCA_964555335.1 uncultured Anaerolinea sp. | reverse complement strand
AATGACTCAAGCGACCTCAATATTTCCTCATCAAATCGCCTGTGCCTTCTCCTGGGTTGATGGTCGACAATGACGCCACCGCCGATTGTTTCGCCGGGAGATGGCCGTCGCAAAATATAGCGGTCGCCGCGTACGGCTACAACCGGGTCACGCAGTTCGAGTTGGATCCATCCTTCTTCACCGGGAGCGAGTTCCTCTGTACCTAAGAGGCGCAGAGTTGCCATGGTTTCGCTTGCACCAACGAAAAACTTGACTTCACTATTGTGTTTGAGCGATGTGGAAATATCATTGAGCAAACGCAATCGTGCGTCAATTCTTCGGGTTACTTGATACTGACCGGGGCGGACGACTACTGCCCCACGTTGAATGGATTCCATTTCCACACCTGAAATGTTGATCGCAGTCCGTGAGCCGGGGACGGCCGTCTCTTCTTTTTTCTTGTGGGTTTGTAATCCGCGAATTCTGCCTCGTTGACCGGATGGCTGAATCTCCACTTCGTCGCCAACGGAAAAATGTCCATCGCTGAGCGTGCCAGTGACAACAGTACCGAATCCGCTGATGGTGAAGACACGGTCTATTGGTAATCGCGGGCGGTTCAGGTCAGGCCGATTGGGTTTGTTTTCGAGAATTGTCTGGAGATTGGATACCAGCGAATCGAGTCCGCTGTCAGTCCTGGCGGAGACGCGCACAATGGGCGCATCTTTCATAGTGGTGGCGGCAACAGCAGCACGAATCTCGATCTCAACGAGATCCAACCAGGCTGGGTCAGAGGCGAGATCGGTCTTCGTTAAGACGATGAGCCCTGCGGGAACCTCGAGCAGGTCCAGGATGGCAAGATGCTCCTTCGTCTGCGGCATCACGCCTTCATCGGCAGCGATGATGAGCAGTGCGGCATCGATGCCCGCAATGCCTGATAGCATGTTCTCAATAAAGTCACGATGACCGGGAACATCCACGATCCCCACTTCTTCGCCGTTCGGCAGCGTGAGCCAGCCAAACCCCAGCTCAATCGTCATCTCGCGTGCCTGTTCCTCTTTGAGACGGTCGGGGTGGGTTCCTGTGAGCGCTGCAATGAGCGTGGATTTGCCGTGATCTACGTGACCTGCTGTGCCGATGACTCGCATTAAAAGTACTTTCCTCTTTCCTCTTTATAACATGCTGAAAGAAGAAAGAGGAAAGATTGATTGTTTGCGTAAAGTATTGATTACTTTTTCGTCTTCTTCGTTGTCTTGCCGTGACCCATGATCCGTTCGTACGCCGAGAGCCATTCGTGAGCGACGTTCATTAATTCCTGAAGCTGCTGCTCGGTGGCAGACGTTGTTTGATGCACCTGGTCTTGAATGATCTCAATGTGCTCGTTCAATGGAGTGATGCGTTCTTCGAGCTTTTGGATGAGTCGTCGCACATCCTTGGTGCCCTCATCTTGTGAGAGTGTGTACCCGGTCCAGCGCTTCTGGTCATCCGCTTTGAATGTGACCCATTCCTGACGCAGGCGGTCTTCGGCAAGTCGCTGCATTTCGGTCACTTCATTGATGCGGCGTTCGAGCTTGGTATTGAGTTCGTTGTAGGTTTCCTGGGCGCGTTTGGCAGTGCGAAGCGTTTCTTCCAGCTTTAGAACCTGTGCATCGAACGCTTCGGTCTGTAATTTGATCGATTCGAATTTTTCCTTCCACTCTTTATAAGAACGGTCACGATCGATCTGGGCAATCGCTTGTTGTTCGATGAACGCTGTTTGTGCGGTCTTGCGTTCGGATTCGGATAGCTGCATTTCCTTGATACGGTTATCCATGTTCTTGAAACCATCGGCGTTGAGATCGATACGGGAGCGAGTCTCATCGATACGCTTGCGTAGGGATGTGAGTTCTCCCTGCAGGTCGGCAACGCGTTTGGCATCCTGCTTTTTGCTCTCCTCGAAGACATGCTGTGTCCGTGCGGCTTCATGTGCAATACGAACTGCATCATCAATGGGCGGTTTGAGTTCCTTGATCGCTTCGTTCAAACGAGTCTCTTCGAGAATGCGGGCCTTGATGTCACGTTTAATGGGTGGGAATTCACTCTCGATGCTCCTTCGTAATTCGTCGATCGCCTTGTGAAGCGGTTCCAGGTCTTCATGATGTCGCTTTGTGACTTCGAGTTCACGTTTCTGATGTCGCTTCTCGACCTCTTCCAAAGCTTTATTCATGTCTTCTCGCTGCTTGGCAAAAATGGCATCGAACTGATCCAGGCGTGCGGCTGTATTGGCAATATCTGCGATCTGTTTAGGAAGGGGCTTGAGTTGTTTGGCAACGGTGTCAATGTTGGCTTCGAGCGCCGTCATACGTTCTTCAAGGGTAATAATGGTGGTCCGCGTCTTACGGTGTTCTTCGTCCAGCCATTCAAGGCGTTTGACGATCTGTTCAAATTCCATGACTACCTCCGGGAGGGTAAAACATCTGCTGGATTATACCGCTTGCCTGTTTGGGCATTACCGCCCAAGATGCTCGAACATGAGCGGAAGGTTCGCCAAAAAGTATTGGATGGTCTGCGGGAAGAGTCCCAGGATGAAGAGCCCGATCATGCCCAGCCCGAGCATCACCCGTTGAACCGGGCTTTCGCGCACCTCCCAGCTTGTGTATTCGTCTGCCATGCTGATGACCGCTAATGAACGAAGCGCGCTTGTCACCAGCCCAATGATACCGACTCCCATCCAGAACGCGGCCGGAGTCGACACGCGCGCCAGATTTTCCCAAAGCGCCAATCGCGCAGGAAAACCGGCTAACAAGGGGAACGCGCCTGTGGATAGCGTTGCAAGGATCATGCTGGTCCCTGCAATGGGCAGGATGCGTAACACGCCGCGTACAGCGCTGAAGCGCATGGTTTCCACTTGTTCCTTGATGGTTGAAACTGCAAGGGACCAGACGGCCAGCCCCAAAGCGCGGGCGGGGATGAGCAAAAAGAGAATGGGAACGCCCAGCCTCAGGTCCAGGCTGAGAGCGAGGATGGAAAAGCCCGTTTCAGCGATGGCTCCGTAGGTCATGATCCGCAGCAGGTTTCGTTGGAACGCAGCGAACAATCCGCCAGTGACAAGCATGATCAGCCCGGCAAGACGGAGGGCAATCGTCAGTTGTTCCGAAGAGCGCAGCCACGAGTAACGGTCGAGGAAACCTGCGCCGAAAATGATCGTAACAGTGGGGATGAGCCACAAAAGGAAACTCAGACTGTACGGCGAGGTTTCTTCTGCAAGCATTGGCACCCATGTATAAAGCGGGAAGATCGCCAGCAGGAATGCGAATCCCAACCCAAGCATGGATGCTGACTCTGCAGCCAGGGCTAGATCACCGGGGCTTGCTTCCACGCCGGCCAACATCCACCCAGCCAATAAAATGAAAGGCATTGCCAGAGTCTGATAAATAAGAAAACGGATCACACCCTTGCTGGGCGGGCGACGGATGCTTGCAAGCAGGGGAACGGCAAGCAGGATGGCGATCTCAATGAACAACGCCGCGTATAGGAACGGCTGCACAGCAATGGCTGCTACCATCAAGGCCGTGATCATGAAACCGATAGGAACGAAACTCGCCGTAGATTTCGCAGCATTTGCGCCGAAGAACCACAAAGCCACTGCTCCATAGATCAAAGCAAGTAACGAGCCCTCTGCAGGTTGGATGAGGAGCACGCGCCCCAGGATGTTAAGCGATGAGGCGATCTTGAACGAGAAGCCGCCGACGTTCATTGCCAAATCAATCGGGATGAACTGTGCGCTCAAGGCAAGCAAAAGTGCAATAATGCCGCCGAGTACACTGTTCACACGCGGATTGGTGATGAGCAGCAGCAGAACGCCGATGCCAAACGGAATAGTGATCCACAAGATCGGCGCGCTCACAGGAGTTCTGCCTCCTCTTCTGGCGCGTTCTCAGCGATGAGCAAGTAGGAGCCGACAAGTGCTAGCCCCAGGTTGATGACTGCCAGCAGCCCTGCCACCAGAACCGACCCTTCCACAGCAGAGTACATGATCTCAAAACCCGATAGTACGGTCATCAAGCCGATGACCACGCGTAACACATGTGATGTGATGCCCAATTGGAGCAGCCCCATGCCGATCAGGATCAAGCTGCCCGCTGTGACTGCATAGCCTGCATCAGCGACGATCGAGTCAACGCCGGGAGTGACGGCAGCAACGATCATCAACACCATCCCCGACATGAAAAGGCGGAAGAGTCGTCCGCGCGGCCAGATGCCTTGTTCGTCCGCCATTTGAGTTGTGATACCAGAACGCGTCATGCCCAAAACGGCTGCAGACATCCATCCAGCCACCACTTTGACAGATGCCATCCCCAGCGGCCAGTGTTGCATCGTAAGAAAGAACATACCCAGATATTGAACTGCAAGCAGGATAATATTCCATCGCCAATCACGCACGATCAGCAATCCCACTGATGTGATCAGAACGATAACAACCGAGATCCATGCAAACGTCAATGCCATGGCTCAGGGTACCCTTTGGGTGAAGACCGTAATGAACAAGATGAGGAAAAGCAATGTCCACATAATTCCGCTTTCGCCTTCGAGCATGCTGAGGAAAGAGTTGCTAATGCGCCCCATGAACCGGTACAGTTCCCAGAGTGCGTGGTAGCCCCAATCGAACCAGGAGTCGCTTTCTGGGCGAACCCAATGTGCGCGGACTGGGTTGAGGATGCGCAAACGCGGGCTCATCCAGAGCAATCCCACGGTCAGCGCGGCGACGAACACGCCTACAAATATGTTGCCTAATTTCAATGCGCCAGTCCAGCCGAATAACCCCAGGAGGACCATCGTCACGAAGAGGATCGAAATACCGAATGGATAGACATTCTTGCCCCAAATGGGTTGGTCTTCGATTGATGCACGAGTTGCTGTCCGTTGTATGTGACGGATGTATCCGGCGATAAGCATCGCATGTGCCAAAAGAAGAAATGGGAATGAGAGCCAGAACCCTGTACCGCCATTGATCCAGCCGGTGGATGTGAGCGAAAACGGCAGCGCCGACATTCCAAAAATGGAGATATACAACGTGCGTGTCAACCATTTATTCGGTTCGGAAAACAGGAACAAAGCACCTCCAGCCAGAATGAGGATGCATCCCCACGCGGCTGCACCACCTGGGTTTGAGCGCAGTGTTGCAGCGATGGCCAACGAACCCATTCCGATCAGCCAAAATGGACGTCCTGTCAGGTCGTCGGGCGCGCGCAGCCACATCCAGCCACCGTAGACCGCAGCCAGGGAAACCAGCATAAGCAGATATGGCGTGAAAGGCGAATTGACGCTGCCAGCTGGGATTCGCGCCAACAGGATTAAACTCGATGCAGCAGAGACCATGCGAAGCCCCGTACCAAAGCCGCGGCGCAAAGCCGACTCGCTGGGATATGGCAGATGAAGTGGGAGTACGCCAAGGCGTAGTCCGGAAGCGAGGATGAGATAGATCCCGGCTTGTGGGGAGGCGAGTCGAAAATCCAACGGCTGTCCGCTGGCGCTGCCGATCACATCTGCCCAGAGCAGGATCAAGATGCCGCTCGCACGCGATGCAAAGGCAATCGCCACACGTTCACTGAGTCTGGTGTCTTCCACGAACCAGATCTGTGTGGCGAGTTCCACAAGGTCAATTGCCGCCCAGATCAACACCAGTGTAAGTGGATTGTCGGAGACCACCGCGAGCATACCCAATGATGTAAGAATGAGTGTCCCCACCCAACTGAACGGACGTGGGAACTGTGGACGTACTACCGCCGTGATTAGGATCGCCAGACAAAGTGTAATAAGGCTGAGCACGAATGCCCATGCTGTTCCATCGGCAACAAACGTGGGTGATTGTGAAAACAGGGTTGTTGGCTGCCAGATGGTGAACTGCAATGTGACCGGCAGCCCAATTTGCCAGAGAAAAACGCTGATCCATGCCAGAAGTGCGCCGCCTACCGCAAAGAGCCAGTTGTAACGGAACGAAGGTGTTGCAATGCGCAGCACCAGCAGGGTGATCGCAGTCAGGAACAGGATCAGGAATGTAATAACAATGGACATGCGACAGTAATTTTATCAGGTTTGCCCCGCTCACCTCATCATAAGCAGGTGAAGTGAGCGGGGTTTGCCCCGGAGGCAACTTATGTAAGATCAATGATGCCTCCGGGGTTTGCCTCGTTCGTTGCCTGTTTATTGTAAAATCATCCCATGCTTTTTATCACGATACACCGTGAGATGAGATAAAATATCCCTCGAGGCTGTATGACTTTTGACCCCACTTTTGTTAGCAATCTGCTTCTTGTGCTTACCGGTTTTGGCGGCGCGTTCCTGGCGGCGTTGTGGATCTCGCTCGTCATCTGGACGTACCGCGACATCCGCACACGGGCCCGCGACCCGTTGGTGCAAACGCTGGCAACACTGTTGGTGGCGGTATTGAACCTGCCGGGAGTGTTGGTTTACCTCATCCTGCGTCCGCAGCGGACTCTCGAAGAGGAATATCAACGCACGCTCGAAGAGGAAGCGTTGCTGCAAGCATTGGAAGACCTACCGCTTTGTCCCGGCTGCGAACGCCGCGTCAAGGATGACTGGCAGGTCTGCCCGAACTGTCACACCAAACTCAAGAAGAACTGTGAGAACTGTGGCAAGCTGATGGAACTACCGTGGAATATCTGCCCCTACTGTGCCACACCTGCCGCCGGTATGCGTCGCGACGCGACCAGTGTGGATGATGCCCTGCGTGGTTTGAAAGTGAGCGATGACCCCGGGGAAGTGAAGATCGAGTAATCTCAGGTGACTGTCGTCTTTGTAGATGACAGTCACTATTTTTCTAGTGGAGACAACAACGTGAAAGAAGATCAGCTTAAGGGTTATTTTTCGTACGATGAGAAAGATCTGTTTGCCAACCGTGGCGGCAAACTTTCGGAGAAACAAAGCAAAAAACGAAAGGATGTGGACCAGTTCGCAGAACGTTTTGTATTGTGGTCGTTTCTGATCTTTTCAGCGATCGGTCTGGTGCTTGGTTTCTTTGCCATTCGTGCGATGAACAATGTCTTCTTGTGGGTATGGACAGGTGTTGCTCTTGTGCTTGCGGTATTCCTCTTCCGCGGCGTGATCACCAAAGTAGACGACTCGCTGCAAAGCGTACGCGGCAAGACTGAGTTCGTGAAGGTCGAGAAAATGTCTGGTTCTCCCACCGATTCCATGTCTGAACGCCGATTGGAATCGTTCTATGAGATGCATGTTGGCGGTGAGACGTTTCGCAATGTCAACCCGGCGTTGATCGAGTACATGCAGGGCTGCGAGTTCGTTGTGTATTACACCAAAACGACGAAGCAGATCCTCTCTGTGGAAGAAATCTGAAACTATTTGATCGGAAACGGGATGGGTGCTTTACTCATCCCGTTCTATTTAGGATATAAAATGAAAATCGAATCCATTACCCTCCATCATATTTCCATGCCATTGGTTGCGCCGTTCGAGACCTCGTTCGGGCGTGAGATCGACCGTGAATGTGTCATCATCGCTTTGCAAGCCGAAGGGCTGACGGGTTACGGCGAATGTGTCGCTACTCGTGACCCCGGTTACAACTATGAGACCACCGGTACCGCAATGCATATCCTCAAGGAATTTGTAGCACCGCTGCTTCTGGGACAGGATGTCGTTGACGCAAGTGATTTCCAGAAGCGTGTCGAGGGAATCCGCGGTCATCATCTTGCCAAGGCGGGGGTGGAAATGGCATTGTGGGACCTGCTCGGGAAGCGCGATGGCAAGTCGCTTAAGGAGATGTTCGGTGGTACGCACGAAAAGATCGATGTGGGAGTCTCGGTTGGGATACAGGAGTCCGCTGATGCGTTGGTCCGAACCGTCGCCGGGTATCTGGATGATGGCTATCGCCGAGTCAAGATCAAAATTAAACCGGGACGAGAAATCGACGAGACATCCGCAGTGCGAAAGGCATATCCCGATTTGCGTTTGCAGGTCGACGCGAACTCAGCATATACATTGGAAACTGCCGATGTGTTGAAGCAGATCGATGACCTGAACTTATTATTGATCGAACAACCTTTATTTGAAGATGATATCTGGGATCATCGTAAATTACAGGCGCAGTTCAAGACGCCGATCTGTTTGGATGAAAGTGTCATCACGCCGCGGCATGCACGCTATGCTTATGAAATGGAAGCATGCAAGATCATCAATATTAAACCGGCACGTGTCGGCGGATTGAGTCAGGGGATTGCCATTCACGATTTTTGTCTGGAACGAAATATGCCGGTCTGGTGTGGCGGTATGTTGGAGACCGGTGTAGGACGCGCCTCGAACCTTGCGCTCGCTTCTTTGCCTGGCTTTGTGTTGCCCGGTGACATCTCTGCCTCAGACCGCTACTATAAGCGCGATATCACTCACGAACGATTTATATTGAACGATGACAGCACCATCACAGTGCCGAATGGTCCTGGTTTGGGTGTGACCGTTGATGAAGAAGCGTTAAGAGAATTTACACGATCAACGGTTACAGTAAAGTCATAAGCGGAATGCGCTGCTCAGATGAGCAGCGCATTTTTTTTGTGTTGGAACCAAACAAGAAGCGGAGAGTATAATTCTGGCGCTATGACAAATCGACTCCATCGCTTATTGATTTTGGGTATCACTCTTGTATTTTTGTTTTCCGCTTGTGCTCCTCAAGCAACAGAACTTCCGCCGATTGTTCGGGAGGACCCCTCTGCCAACACATCCATTCAGATCAGTACATTCACGCCCACGCCTGCCGGCCAACCAACGGAACAGGCTCAATATGTATATGCTTTGGTCGCGCCCTTTCCAACCGTGACAGATGGAATCACCTCTGCTGAACTCAACATCGCCTGGACACTGGGCACGCCTCCTGCGCCGTTCAGCGGACACCCGTTATATATGGATCAGACTACGCTGGATGCGTTGACATCTCTTTGGGATGCGCCCGCTCCGGGGTTGGTGAAGGTTGTCCCTGCCGACCAATTGCTCGACACCGCCTGGGCTGATTTGGGCTCATGGGCGGTTGTTCCGTTCGAAGCGCTCGAGCAGCGTTGGAAAGTGTTGACCATCGATGGGCAATCTCCCATTCGCAAGAAGTTCAACATTTCCAAATATCCACTCGTTGTCAACGCGGCGACATCCAATTACGACCCAAGCAAGCTGACGACTGTTCTCATGACCGGCATCACCGCGATGGTGCGCGCCATCGCATATACAATGGAACTCAAAAGCATCACCTATCCCGGCGGGCAGATCCGTTACCTGATGCGCGATGCCGATATTACGCATGTCGCCAATCATGTCCCGTTTTCCACCGGCTGTGCCTTCCCCAAGCCCGATCAAACGACGCTCGTGTTTTGCAGCGACCCGAAATACATCGATCTCTTCACTGACGTTGGTGTTGACCTTGTTGAACTGACCGGTCACCATTTTTCCGACTATGGTTCCAAGGCAATGCTCGAAACGTTGGAGATTTACAAGGCGCACAACATTGTCTATTTTGGCGGTGGTGCGAATAAAGAGGACTCGATCAAACCCGCGCTATTTGAAGACCACGGCAACAAGATCGCCTTCATTGGCTGCAATCGCCTCGATACGGGTGGCATGCCAACTGCCACCGAGATACGTCCCGGTGCCGCGCCGTGTGACTATCCCTATCTTGAACAGGAGATCGGCAGCTTGCGAGCGCAAGGGTATGTGGTCATTGCCACCATGCATTGGAATCAGAGCTATGGGTATGAACCTGCGCCGCAGCAGGTTAAAGATTTTCGTTTCCTGGCAGATTCGGGCGCATCCCTTGTGCTTGGAAGCCAGGCACATTACGCCCAAACGATGGAGTTCTACAAGAATATCTTTATCCATTATGGACAGGGCAACCTGTTCTTCGACCAGATGGGCGATCAGGATTGGATGCCCGAAGGCATTCGTCGCATCTTCCTCGACCGTTATGTGGTTTATGATGGAAAGTTAATCAGTGTGGAACTGATCACTGGCATGGTCGAGGATTATTCACGTCCACGCTTGATGACAGATTTTGAACGTTCCGGCTTTTTGCAGGAATATTTTAACTACAGCGGATGGACATCCTTCGGACCGACGCCAACTGCCACCATCACGCCTACTCTCACTCCCATGTCCATCCCGCCTCTCGCGGGGACCTCGAACGTGGTCCCACTATCGACGGCGACGCCGATCCCTATGCCTTGAGTCTTGATAAAAAAGGAGTCATGCCATGAAGATCTTCGATATTTCTCTGACCCTCTCTCCCACACTTCCCACCTGGCCTGGTGACCCGGGAATCGTGCTCGAACAATTCGAGTCCATGGATAAGGGTGCACATGCCAATGTAACAAGTATCAGTTCAAGTGTGCATGTTGGCACACATGTGGATGCGCCACATCACTTTCTCAATGATGGACGTACTGTAGAATCCCTTCCGCTCGATGTGTTGACCGGTCAATGTTATGTGGTGCAGCTCCCCGATGGCGTGGACGCGATCACTGCTGAAGTGTTGGAACGCACTGAGATCACATCCGATATGAAACGGGTCCTGTTCGGTACAAGCAATTCCCATCAATGGGTAAAAGGTGAATCGAAGTTCAATGAGGATTTCGTTGCCATCACTGAGGACGGAGCCGAGTGGCTCGTGAAACGAGGCGTCCAGCTTGTTGGCGTGGACTATCTGTCCGTGGCGCCATACGGCGACTCGGAAGGGACTCATCATGTACTGCTCAAGGCTGGTGTTGTGGTGGTCGAAGGATTGAACCTCTCCAACGTGGTGCGCGGGTTCTACGACCTGTACTGCCTGCCACTCAAGATCGCCGGCGCAGACGGAGCGCCTGCAAGAGCAATATTAATTCAACAATAAGTACGAAAAATGCCCCGAAGATTTCACACTTCGGGGCATTTTTCAGTCATGATGTTAAAACGCTCTCGATGGCGTGGAGAGAGTACGATTCAAAAACGCATCTTCGCGATTTATGGATGAGGTCCAATGGCATCTGAGCGCAAACACCTGGGAATGACGATCCAACAATTGGGCATTTTAGGCGGATTAGCCGCTGTCGCTTGTCTGTTGTGCAGTTTTACAAGCGTACTGATCGTGCGTCAGAATCTGAATAGACCATCTGTCGGCGCCACACAGAGTATACCCACGGTGCGGCCTACATCTACAATTGTAATGACGCCAACCTTTGTGCCCACCGCAACCTCCACAATAGTTCCGTATGAACAACGTATCCCCGAGGGTTGGACGCAATACAAAACAGCATTGATAGAACTCTGGCTGCCGAAGGGCTACAAGAAGGCTGCTCCTGCTGCAATCACTGGTGTTTCTGGGAACGCTGTGGTGATGGAATTGGCTCTTGTGTCCACGATCAAAACGTATACCTATAAACCCACAGTTTCCATTTCATATGAGCCGCTGACAACAACCACGCTGGAAAATTTTGTCGATCAAAAGCTGGCGGGCATTCCTACTGAAGTCAATATAGCCGAGCACAGAAAGGTATCCATCAATTCTATGGATGTCTATCGCATCATCTTCGAAGGACATACGAATACAAATGTGGATACGAACGATCTTTTGTTTGTCTTTCAGGATGGGGGAACAGTCTGGTATGTGAAATATTCTGCCGAGATCAAAGATTTTTTCAACCTTCTATCAACATTCGAACAAAGTGTAAAGACCTTTCGGATCGTGCGTTAATCGAAATAAATGTTCAGATCTGAGCAGTCAAAGCGATTCCCACAGTTGGGACAGGTTATCTTACAGTTCTTTTCGTGCATCTCATGACCACATCGGTCACAGTAGTATGTTCGTTTTTCAGTCCATGTGATTGGCTTGAGCAGCAGCGGGTTGAACCGATTGATCTTCTCTTCTCCAAGCCGCTCCACTTCTTTGATGACGATCTCCGCATTCCTGCGTAATTCCCCAACCTGAATGCCACGGCAAATATCTGGCCAATCTTTCATCCATCGCAGGCTTCGTCCGTATACTTTGATTGCACCCGCATAATTGCCGCGCCTGACGTGCAAATAGACCACGGCGATCTGCAGAATGCCGCGATACAGGTCCCGGACCTTTCCCTGTTCGGCCTTCCACGCTTCCTCCAGCGCTTCGTGTGCCTCGAAATAGTTTCCCGCGTTGAACAAGTGGAGTCCCTCCACAGCTTGCGGGTGGAGCGGGGCATTACAGGGAGTGTCGGTAGAAACAGTCATAGAGAGGGTGTTTGCAATTATAGTCGTGATGGTAAAATTTTTACCGTAGTATGAAGACCTTCCTTCAGAAAAGACTGGTTATTATAGTCCTTGCGATGCTGGCCCTGGGAGCTTTAACGGTACTCGCCATCAGCCTGGATGAAATTCCATTTAATGAGGCGCAGCACTTCAGTCAGACCGAAGCGACGGAACTTCCTCCGGTCTCAGTTCGGGCAATGACCGACGCCTGGGCAAATGTCCCGCTTTGGAAGCAGATCGTCCTGTGGGGATTGGTATCATTGATGGTGCTGTTGGTGGGACTGTTGCTTTCACCGGAGCTTCGAAAAAAATTATTTACCCTGTTCATTCGCATGGCGGTCACGGCGATCGGCATATTTTATCTATTGAGGTTTTATGGGGATCGCATTTTGGGGTTGCAAACGTTCGGTGGCAACGGCGGCCAACAAGGCGACCCGGCCAACACTCAACTCATGCCCGAGTTTCATCCGCCTCAGATCTCGCCTACCTTTTCGTATCTTGTCAGCTTTGCGTTTGCCCTGCTGTGGATTGCAGTCATGTGGGGGCTTTATCAAGGCTGGAAGAAATATCTCGCGTTAACCGCGAAAAAGCCGCTGGATGAAATCGCCAATATTGCACGATCATCGATCAATGACCTAAACGCCGGACGCGATACCAGCGACGTGATCATCAACTGCTATTTGCGGATGAGTGATGTCGTCGCGGATAAACGCAAGCTACAGCGTGAGATCGCGATGACCCCACAGGAGTTTGCAGTACGACTCGAACGTGCTGGGTTGCCTGCAGACGCGGTGCGCCGACTTACGCGTTTGTTCGAGTTGGTCCGCTATGGTGACAGGAAGTCTGCGCCGAAGGATGTGAGCGAAGCGGTGAGCTGCCTCAATACGATCCTGCTTTATTGCGGTGAGACTGTATGAACCGCATCCCCCGCTGGCTTTTGATGATCGGAGTCGTGATCATCGCGGCTTTGCTCGCCTTCCCGCTGCGTGAAACGATCTATGAAACGGTGGTCATACCGCTCGCATTCATCGGTTGGGAATTGGGATTGTTCTATCGTTCACTGCCGCAGTCGATCTGGTGGTGGTTGATCGGCGCCATCGTCTTGTTCATGTTGGCCTTCAGCCTGTTGCCGCAGATCAAGCCTGTTGGCAGAGCTTTGCAAAAACCCAAGCCACGGCATGGACAAGTGGAGGACCTTGCCATCTGGCTGGGACGCGCGAAGAGCGGTATCTATTTCAAATGGTTGATCGCCAATCGTTTGGGCAAACTTGCGTATCAAATTTTGCTGCATCGCGAAAGCGGACGTCCGCGCTCGGTATTCGCTCCGTTGGTCGGGCAGGATTGGCAACCGCCCAAGGAGCTGCAAACATATCTGGAGACCGGGCTTCACGGTTCGTTCTCCGATTTTCCAACTCCAAAGCGTCCACTGGCAGCATTGCCGAAAACGCCGCTGGATCATGATATCCGTGATGCCATCGAATTTCTTGAATCACAAGTTGACAATGATCATTTGCCACGAAGCTATAAGAACTAAAAGCTCAGTGTCTCTGAGACTATCTTTTTATGGGAGCAAATCGTGACCGATATTTCCAACGTTTCATCTCTGAGTAAACAAGTCATCGCCGAAGTGGAGCGTGCCGTGGTGGGCAAGCGTGCGCTTCTTGAAATGATGATGTCGTCGGTACTGGCAGGTGGGCATATCCTCCTCGAAGACTTCCCGGGCCTAGGGAAAACTTTGGTAGCCCGCAGTTTCGCCAAGGTGCTGGGGTTGGATTTCAAGCGCATCCAGTTCACACCAGACCTGTTGCCCGGTGACATCACCGGTGGATATATCTTCAACCGCACGAAAAATAAATTTGAACTTCGTAAAGGTCCGATCTTTGCCAACATTATTCTTGCCGATGAGATCAACCGTGCCTCACCAAAGACACAATCTGCGTTGTTGGAGGCAATGCAAGAGGGACAGGTGACCATCGAAGGGGAAACGTTACCCCTGCCTGAGCCGTTTCTTGTGCTTGCCACCCAAAACCCGATCGAATACGAAGGTACATTCCCATTGCCTGAAGCGCAACTTGATCGCTTTATGTTGAAGCTGACGGTGGGGTATCCCACCATCGAAGAGGAGAAACTTATTCTCAAGCGGCGGCGCGAACGCAAACAGGATGAAGTTGTACTGCGTGATGTTGCCACGGCGAAGAAAGTTCTCGAAATGCGTAATGTGGTGGAGTCTGTGCATGTAAATGCGGATCTCGAAAATTACATTGCCACGCTTGTCCATGCAACGCGTGTCGATCGTCGTGTTGCAGTCGGTTCAAGCCCGCGAGGGTCGTTGGCATTTCTCAAGATCGCTCGCTCCAACGCCGCCATCGAAGGACGCGATTTCATCACTCCCGATGATATTAAGCGTTATGCGATCCCGGTGTTGGGGCATCGCGTTATTCTACAGCCCGAATATTGGATGTCGAAGCAGATTGTGGATGACGTGATCCGCGACACGCTGGATAAGACGGCCGTGCCTGTGGTGAAGTAAATTTTGCCCTACTCCTCTCTTTAATGAGAGACAGCCACATGTCCCGCTCACTTCTTCTCGGTCTCCTCACGTACTCACTTCTCCTTGCTGGTATTGCAACTGTGCATGGTGATTTCCTCACCTTGGCGCTTCCGTTGGTGGCCTATTTACTTGTTGGGTATCTGCAAACGCCCGAACAGGTCAAATTGGAGGTGATACGTGAGTTGAGCGTCGAGCGTGCGTCACCTCAACAAGATGTGGATGTGAGGGTGACCGTTGCCAATCATGGATCCACGTTGGAGGAGGTTTTGCTTGAAGATGGAGTTCCTCCCGGATTGGCCGTCCGTTCGGGAGAAAGCCGGCATCTGGTGAGGCTTGCGAAAGGCCAAACCTACACCTTTGCCTATACCGTCTCCGGCCCGCGCGGCGGGTACGCGTTTGAGACGTTGGAGGCACAGGTCAATGATCATTTGGCGGTCGGCGGGATACGGGTAGAAACGGAGGCGGCGGGACGATTGTTCGTTCTCCCACCACTGTTGCGCGTTCGCAATATCGCCATCCGCCCGCGTCGGACGCGCGTCTATGCTGGAACCATTCCTGCACGTGCAGGTGGCACTGGCACGGAGTTCTTTGGTGTCCGTGAGTACCAATCGGGTGATCCGCCGCATTCCATCAACTGGCGTGCCAGTTCGCGTTATGTGGATACGTTGTACGCGAACGAATATCAGCAGGAACGTGTGGCAGATGTGGGCATCGTGCTCGATGGTCGCACGAAGACGAACGAATTTTCGCGAGGTCATTCATTATTCGAACATTCAGTGCAGGCGGCTGCGTCCATTGCCGATGCACTGTTAACGCAGGGAAATCGCGTGGGTCTGCTATTGTATGCATCCTACCTCGGCTGGACATTTCCCGGTTATGGCAGAATCCAGCGCGAACGGATTCTACATGCACTGGCCAATGCAAAGACTGGTGATAGCCAGGTATTTTCCGATCTGGAACATATTCCGACGCGTTTGTTCCCTCCTGAGTCGCAGATCGTCTTTGTATCCCCATTGACCGATGATGACCTTAAGCCGTTGATCCAATTGCGCGCGCAGGGGTATGATGTGCTGGTGGTGAGTCCGAACCCTGTGCAATATGAGTTATCATATCTTCCTTCTTCGAACGTAAATGTGGAACTGGCCGGGCGTGTCCTTCACATGGAACGGCTTGTGCTCTTACAAAAATTGCAGCGTGCGAACATCCATGTCATTGATTGGGATGTAAGGGAACCGTTTGATCAGGTTGTGAAGAGGCGGATGGGGCGTTCACCTGTATGGCTGCGCGCGATTGGGAGATAAAATAGTCGGGAGAACGCAATATACCTTGCGTAATTGGATGAGGCTCACTTGACTCTTGTTGCATTGGTTTTCAGCATCCTGCTTGGAACTGTTTCACTTGCCATGGGATACAGGCAGGCAGGTGCAACCGGATATTCGCTCTGGTTTTTGATACTGGCGGCGATATGGCTTGTTGCACATTTCCGTAAGTGGTACTGGTTCTCGTCCGTTGCTTTTGTGATTGGGGTGGTTGCTGCAGCAGTTGGAGTCTGGCGCGAATTCCCAACGATATGGATGCTGCTTGGTGCAGTGGGATGTTTGCTTGGTTGGGATCTCTCGGACTTTGCCCGCCGATTAAGCTATGCCTCTCCCATGGATGACACACGCAGCATGGAGCGAAGCCATCTGGAGCGTGTGGGAATCGTTGCCGCAATAGGGGTGGGGCTGGCACTTCTCAGCTTATATGTCCGCATTCACAGGCTGGCATTTGAAGTGGCGGTGGGGTTGTTGCTGCTTACCGCACTGGGACTGACCCGCTTGGTGATCGGGTTGCGGAAGTGACCTTGATTTTTTATTCGATCTTCAACCAGTAATCCCCCGATGACTCAGGGCTGAACACTCGGATGAAGTACGTGCCAGGATCAGCTGGGTCAAACTGAAAGAAACCCGTTGTAGTTAGTCCACTTGGGCAAAGCCTGAGACTGTTTTCGTCCTCAAACTTTTCTACAACATTCCCTTTTGAATCAAGGATCAAAAGATACGGGCAGGAATTCCCATCGTTCTCCACGGAGATTTTTATCGGACCTCCATCAGACGTGAACTGCCAGTTATGCGCTTCCAAAGTGTCATTGAGCGTACCCGATACGGTACTACCCGCTTGCAGCGAGCTGCAACGCGTGGTCTCGAGTCCGTCTCCGATATCTGGAACAGGTGACTCGCACTCAGAAACCACCTGCACATTCTCCGAATCGTTCATCAAGGATGATGTAGGACGTGTAAACATGATCACAATGACGGACAGGGGAAGAAGCGGAAGCAAGGCAACAAAGAGTGCCAGTCCTTTACTTCGATTTTTAAGGACCCAGATACCAAGGCTGGCGATCAGACAGAAAACGGGGAAGGCAAAGACACTCCCAATGAACGTGTAATCCAGGATTCCCATGCCTGCTTTTGGGTCGATCGGCGAGTCGTAAAAGGCGAGAAAAAAGAACGCCAGACCCAAGCACATGATGCCGAGTGCGGCCCAAATAAAACCGATGATTGTGAGCAGAGTCATTCTGCTCTTTTCCGGTACATTCATG
>CAZKSG010000089.1:0-17388 GCA_964555335.1 uncultured Anaerolinea sp. | reverse complement strand
GAGCCTTCAAACTGTCCTTCGGCCACAAATTCGTGCATGCAGATGCGATCGAACGGCACGTGATAGGTATCGCGTAAACGCGCCAGCAGATAGTTCGCGTTCAAGACCGCATATTGCGAGATGTCCTTGAGACCATCCGGTCCATGCATGGCGATGTATGTGAATGAGCGTACAAAGCCGCCACCGAAGTGTCCATTGAAGGCCTTCATGCGCCCAATGGACTTCGGAGGCTTCACAAAGCCATATAGCGGCGGTACGTCATCTTCACCTTCCTCGATGACGCCGACCAACGGTTCAGGCAGAAAGTCTACAAGTTTCGGACCGACACCGACCGGTCCAACGCCTGGTCCGCCGCCGCCGTGCGGGACGGAGAAGGTTTTGTGCAGGTTGAAGTGCATTACGTCGAAGCCCAGATCGCCGGGGCGCACGATGCCGAGCAGCGCGTTGAGGTTGGCGCCGTCACCGTACATCAAGCCACCGCAGCCATGCACCAGTTCGATGATCTTCTCGATGTGCTCATCGAACAGACCGAGCGTGTTCGGATTGGTGAGCATCATGCCGACGACCGTATCATCGCATGCGGCTTCAAGCGCCTTCAAGTCCACGTTGCCGCGCTCATCCGATGGAATTTGCACAACGGTCATGCCCATCATGCCAACAGACGCAGGATTGGTCCCATGTGCTGCATCGGGGATGAGCATCTTTGTGCGCTTTGTATCGCCGCGTGACTTGTGATAGGCACGCATCATCAGTACGCCGGTAAATTCTCCGTGAGCGCCGGCAGCAGGCTGCAGTGTCACTGCGGCAAAGCCTGCGATCTCTTTCAGCCACTCCTGCAAGGTGAACATCAATGCAAGATTGCCTTGCACGGTTTCAATGGGCTGCAATGGGTGAGTGTACAAAAAGCCCGGCAAACGGCAGGTATCTTCGTTGATCTTCGGGTTGTACTTCATCGTGCACGACCCAAGCGGATAGTAGCCGCCATCCACGCTGTAGTTGAACTTGCTGAGATGCATGTAGTGGCGCACCACATCCACTTCGGCGAGTTCGGGCAGAGGCAAGTCAGGGCGAAGCAATTCTTGTGGGGGTAGAGCCGTCTCGGGGACGTCGGATGCGGGCATCGTCACGCCGATGCGTCCGGGGGATGACAGGTCAAAGATCGTTGGTTCGACGATCTTCGGCGTTGTCGTGACTTTGGGATCCATCACTGTGTCAGTCATTTGCCACCTCCGACATGACTTCGACGAACGTATCGATATCTTCCTTGCTGTTCATCTCGGTCACAGCAACCAGCATGTGATCTTTCAGCGACGGGTAATCCTGTCCCAGATCGTAACCGCCGATGATGCCGTGTTCGAGCAAATGGGCATTGACTTCCTCGACCGGGCGACCCACGCACAAGGCGAATTCATGGAAGAACGGCTCGGTGAAACACAGCCCCATGCCTTTGATCTTGCTGAGTTCAGATGCAGCGTAGTGCGCCTTTTGGTAACAAAGGTTCGCCACCTGTCTCAGTCCGCTCTTGCCGAGCAAAGAAAGATACACGGCCGTTCCGAGAGCGATCAATCCTTGATTGGTACAAATATTGGATGTGGCTCGTTCACGTTTGATGTGCTGTTCGCGTGCGGTCAGGGTGAGAACATAGGCGCGCTGTCCCTTGTTGTCAACCGTCTCACCGACAAGACGTCCTGCCATCTTATGGACCATGTTCTTGCGGGTCGTGAAGAAGCCGACACTGGGTCCGCCGTACCACATGGGGATGCCCAGCGGCTGGCCATCACCCACGACAATGTCTGCACCCATTGAGCCGGGAGTCTTGAACAGTGCAAGCGCGGTGGGGTTTGCAACTACACAAACCAGCGCTCCTTTTGCATGTGCAGCGTCGATCAAGCTGGTGTACTCGTAGACGCGCCCGAAGAAATCGGGATACTGCACGATGAGCAGGCAGGTGTTGTCATCCACAAGCGACACAAGATCGTTCGGGTTCGAGTCAAGATCGGCATTCGAGTCATCGCCTGCTACTTCGAGCTCCATGCCCTGTGTATAGGTACGGACCACCGCCCGATACTGCGGGTGAACGGTGGGGGAGATGACTACTTTCTTGCGCTTGCCACGGAATTGGGCGAAGGCAAGATTGACGGCTTCAGCGGTGGCGGTTGCGCCGTCGTAATGCGAGGCGTTCGATACTTCCATGCCGGTAAGTGCAGACATCAAAGACTGGTATTCAAAGATTGCCTGCAGTGTGCCTTGTGAAATCTCTGGCTGATAGGGCGTGTATGCCGTATAGAACTCGCCGCGCCGCAGAATATGATCGACTACCGATGGAATGTAATGATTGTACATGCCCGCGCCGAGAAAAGACACCAGGTCCTGGCGCACATTCTCGTTCACCTGTGCGAGACCCGAGAGTTCGTCCATCGCTTCCATCTCGGTCAGCGCAGGGGGAAGGTTCAAATTTGGGAAACGGTGCTTTGCAGGGATGGCATCAAAGAGCGCATCAAGTGACTTGACGCCAATGGTCTCCAGCATCGCATCCCGTTCCTTGGGGGAAATGGGGATGTAGGTCATTGTATTATCCTCATGTCATTGCGAGGAGCCCGAAGGGCAACGAAGCAACCTCCTGATGTACAAACTATTTCCACGAACAGGAGATTGCTCCCCGGCACCGAACCACCGGGACAGAGGCGCTTCGCTCGCAATTACATATTAAGACTAATGTTCCCGCTCTGCACAATACTTCTCGTACGCAGCGGCGTCCATCACATCACCGGCCGTGCCGCCTTCCACTTTGACCATCCAGCCTTCGCCATAGGGATCGGAATTAAGCGTTTCGGGTTTGTTGGAAAGATCTTTGTTAACCGCAACCACTTTGCCGCCGGCCGTTGCATAAATTTCAGCAGAGGCTTTTACAGATTCAACCGAAGCGATCGCCTTGCCCGCTTCGAGGGTATCGCCTTCATCCACAAGGATCTCGACGAAGACGATGTCGGAAAGCTGGGACTGAGCGAAGTCACTGAGTCCCATCGCCCCGGTCTCAGGGCTGAACCATTCATCAGACTTTGTATATTTCAAATTGGCAGGTGCATTCATGATGTATTGCTCCTTTAGGAATGTTTGGCGATTAAACGTAAAAGGCGCACGAACAAGATCGCGCGCCTCTGTAATGTGACCTGAGAGATTAGCCCAGTCTTCTGGTCTTCCAGTCCGTAGACAAGTCGACAAGCTGACCAAGACTTTACACCGTCGGTATCCCATAATGGGATTTTCCAGAGTTTGTTAGGAGCAGGGTCCTTTTGCCTGAGAGATTCATCTGGTTCGCCTGTACCAGATTTGCACCTTCGGCGCTCGTTAGAAACCTGATAGATCTTAATCGTACTTTTACTTTCACAGGCTCCACGTGTTCCTCGGTTTTAATGGATCAACCTTTCGTGGAGACCTGTCAGGTCTTGTGAGACTCTTCCCTGTACCTATTCTATTGTATGTACATTGTATGGTTGTGGAGAACGAGAGTCAAGAGGAAAATTGTCCTGATTAGCAGGAATCAAAACTTCCGACGTAGTATCGGAAGTTTTGATGAAATTACTCTTTTGCGACTTTGCGTGGACGCTTCGGTTTTTCTGGAGGTTCGGGCGCTTCCAGTTCAGGAGCGGTTGGCTCCTCTTCGGCGATGGGATACGGCACCGGTTCCACAATGGGAGCAGACGGAGTTGGGGGTACAGCCGGGACAAGTGACGGCATTCCGTTCAAGCGGGCGAAGTAGTCACGGACGATCTGGTCATTGTAAAAGACCAGCGATAAGATACCCACCACCATCGAAAAGACATTTCCGGTCAGAACACAGGCGATCTCGAAGATGGCGATGTTGGTCGAAGGCTGGACCGCCTGCGGCGGGTTGCTCAACAGTTTTGCGGCATACAGGATCTCGAACACGCCTAGGATGGTCGGCAAAATGGTGAGCGGCGTGCAGATAATACCGACAATGGTGGCAAGTGCGGTCCCAGAAGCCGCGAGTCCCCAGACCAGGTTGACGATACCACTGGCAAGCGTCGTCCACGCGATGACGTTGATTAAGGTAGGTTTTTGTGTTTGCATGATGAAACTCCTTCAATGAATTGCTATTAATCTTTACGCATTTCGATGGAGGAGGTTGCATTAAAAAAAAACAGCCCACACAACTGTGTGAGCTGTCCTTTATCGAACGAAGACTTACGCCCAGCCCTGATTACGGATGAAATCACTGATCAACGGAATCTTGACATCCTGTCCCATGTATGCCTGGTAGGCCCACCAGAGCATGATGAGGAAGAGGACCGCGCCGAAGCCGCAGGTAACGGTGGAAAGAATGGAAAGCACCACGGTCGCGACCAGGGACTGCACGGCATTGAACTTGATATACGGGCGAGCTTTCTTGTCTTCCATGAAGAGAACGACGATGGCGATGACCGGGATCACATACCCCAGGGCGGCCCACAGTTTGTCATCGCTGGTGATATCAGACATTGGTGCTTGAGACATAAGTTCCTCCGAATTGATCTGTGTTTGAATTTGCGCTATTTTACAACCAATGATACCAAAACGCAACCGAATTATTTGAGTACATTAGTAGGGGCGGATCCCCCAATGCCCCTGCTGGTACAATACCCCCATGACCACTGTAGTTTTTATGGGCTCTCCCGATTTTTCCCTGCCAACCTTGCGCGCGTTAGCCAACGCGTACAAGGTAGTGGGTGTTGTCACTCAGCCAGACCGTGCCTCAGGGCGTGGTCGTGAACTCAAAGCGCCGCCGGTGAAGACTCTGGCGCTCGAATTGGGCATCCCGGTGATGCAGCCGGAGAAGCTGCGTCAGCCCGAAGCAATGGAGCAACTTCGTGCATGGGCGCCGGACCTGATCGTTGTCGCTGCGTTTGGGCAGATCCTCAAAAAAGATGTGCTCGACCTGCCGCGCTATGGCTGCATCAACGTCCATGCTTCGTTGTTGCCGCGTTGGCGCGGGGCGGCGCCGATCCATGCTGCCATCCTTGCCGGGGATGAAGAAACGGGTGTCACCATCATGAAAATGGATGTGGGACTCGACACGGGCCCCATGCTGAGCCAACGGTCCATTCGCCTCTCGCGGGAGGATACGGCCGGTTCCGTGTTTGACAAGGTATCCACGCTGGGAGCAGATCTGCTCATTGAGACCCTGCCCGATTATTTATCTGGAGAACTCCTCCCTCAGCCGCAGCCCGAAGAGGGTATGACCTATGCGCCGATGATGAAAAAAGAGGAAGGCAAGCTTGACTTCACTCATGACGTCAACGAGTTGGAACGACGCGTCCGTGCGTTCAATCCGTGGCCGGGCGCATATATGGAGTTCGATGGGGTGGTGCTCAAAGTCCATCGTGGGCATGTGGAGCAGGGAGATGTTGAGGCGGGGAACAGGTTGATCGTTCAGAACCAACCTGCGGTCGGCGCAAGAGGCGGTCTTCTTGTCCTGGATGAAGTGCAGCCTGCGGGGAAAAAGCCCATGAGGGGCAAATCCTTTCTCTCCGGCACAAGAAATTGGGAATCTTGAGTTTGTCATTCACTTGAAGAAGATAATTGGAGCAGGTGAAAGCCTGCTTTATTTTTCGGAAGAAAGAGAAGTTTGTATTTCTTCAGAGAATTGGCTATAATGTAGTTGATAATAATCGTAATTTATAGAGAATTATTATCAATAAGAGTGGACATGACCAATTCACAGATTCGATTTGAACAATTAATCGCCAAACTCAAACAAAGCGAATACCGCTTGACCCCACAGCGGGTGGAGTTGATTCGTTTGATCGCGGCAAGTGACGGGCATCCGAGTGCAGCCCAGCTTTATGAACAGATCAAGGTTCAATTTCCCACCATGAGTCTGGCGACGGTTTACAAGACACTTGATCTTTTAAAAGAATTGGGCGAAGTGCTCGAGATCGGCTTGCGTGACGACAGCCATTATGATGGCAACAAGCCATACCCACATCCGCACTTGATCTGCACGAAGTGTCAGAAGATTATCGATGGGGAACTGAATACGGCCGTCGAAACCATTGTTCAAGAGGTCGAACGAAACTTTGGTTTTCAAATCCAAAAGCACCAACTCGATTTTTATGGAATTTGTCCAGATTGTCAAACAAAAGCGAATCAATAATTTCGCAACGCTGGTTACCAACCGTCAAACGTTTTCAATCTAAAAAGGAGAGTAAAAATGAGTGAAGAAAGCAAATGTCCTGTTGCCCACGTTGGCATGACATCTGCCAGCCGAGGCACATCCAACCGGGATTGGTGGCCCAATCAACTGAACCTGAACATCCTGCATCAACATGCGCCCGCTTCCAACCCGATGGACCCTGATTTCAATTATGCTAAAGCATTCAAGAAACTTGACCTGGCGGCGGTCAAGAAAGACCTGGCCGACCTGATGACAGAATCGCAAGAGTGGTGGCCTGCGGACTGGGGTCACTACGGCGGTCTGATGATCCGCATGGCCTGGCACAGTGCCGGCACCTACCGCTCTGGTGATGGACGCGGTGGCGGCGGGACCGGCAATCAGCGTTTTGCGCCGGTCAATAGTTGGCCCGACAACGTCAACCTGGACAAGGCACGCCGCCTGCTCTGGCCGATCAAAAAGAAATATGGCAACAAGCTTTCCTGGGCCGACCTGATGATCCTGGCGGGTAATGTGGCGCTGGAGTCGATGGGCTTCAAGACCTTCGGCTTCGGTGGCGGCCGTGCCGATATCTGGCAGCCCGAGGAAGATATCTACTGGGGCAATGAAGAGACCTGGCTGGGCGACAAGCGCTACAGCGGCGAACGTGATCTGGAGAATCCATTGGCGGCCGTGCAGATGGGCTTGATCTACGTCAACCCCGAAGGCCCCAACGGCAACCCCGACCCGGTTGCTTCGGGCCGCGATGTGCGTGAGACTTTCGCCCGCATGGGCATGAACGATGAAGAGACTGTTGCCCTCGTTGCCGGTGGACATACCTTTGGCAAGGCGCACGGCGCGGGCGATCCCAAACTGGTTGGACGCGAACCCGAAGGTGCTCCCATCGAAGAAATGGGATTGGGCTGGAAGAACAAGTTGGGAACTGGAAAGGGTGTGCATACTACATCCAGCGGCATCGAAGGCGCCTGGAAACCGAACCCCACTACATGGGATATGGGTTACTTCGATATGCTCTTCGGCTATGAGTGGCAATTGGTCAAAAGCCCGGCTGGGGCTCATCAGTGGATTCCCAAGGACTGCAAGCCAGAAGACATGATCCCCGACGCGCACGATCCGTCGAAGAAGTTCCCACCCATGATGACCACGGCAGATCTGTCCCTGCGCTTCGACCCGATCTATGAACCGATCTCTCGTCGCTTCCATCAGAATCCAAAAGCATTTGCCGACGCGTTTGCCCGCGCTTGGTTCAAGCTGACCCACCGCGACATGGGCCCCAAGGCCCGCTACCTCGGACCGGAAGTCCCGAAGGAAGATCTGATCTGGCAGGATCCCCTTCCTGTGGTCAATCACAAGGTGATCGGTGCGAAGGATGTTGCCGCGTTGAAGAAGGAGATTCTGGCTTCGGGTCTTTCCATATCCGAACTTGTTTCCACAGCTTGGGCTTCAGCCTCCACCTTCCGCGGATCGGACAAGCGCGGCGGTGCCAACGGCGCACGCATCCGTCTCGCGCCACAGAAGGATTGGGAAGTCAACCAGCCTGCGCAACTGGCAAAGGTGCTCAAAACGCTGGATCGCATCCGCAAAGAGTTCAACAATGCCCAGTCCGATGGCAAGAAGGTCTCGCTGGCTGACTTGATCGTGTTAGGCGGCTGCGCGGCAGTGGAAGCGGCGGCCAAAGCGGCCGGTTTTGTAGTGAAAGTGCCCTTTACCCCAGGCCGTACTGACGCTTCGCAGGCTCAAACCGATGTAAACTCGTTCGCTGTACTTGAACCCGATGCCGATGGCTTCCGCAACTATCAGAAGGCGAAATTCGCCGTCTCTGCCGAGGAGATGCTGGTGGACAAGGCGCAATTGCTGACCCTGAGCGCACCCGAAATGACCGTGCTCGTTGGTGGCTTGCGCGTGCTTGGCGCGAACGTTGGCGGGTCGCAACTTGGCGTATTCACCAAACAAATTGGCAAGCTGACCAACGATTTCTTCGTCAACCTGACCGATATGGGTGTGGAATGGCATCCTGCTTCGGAAGCTGCTGATACCTTCAATGCCCACGATCGCAAGACCGGCGAAGTCAAGTGGACCGGTACCCGCGTGGATCTGGTCTTCGGCTCCAACTCACAACTGCGGGCTCTGGCCGAGGTCTATGCTCAGGATGACAACAAGGAAAAGTTCGTGCGTGACTTTGTCGCAGCCTGGGATAAGGTCATGAACCTCGACCGTTTCGATCTCGCCTAACCACGAGAAGTTGCGGAATAAGGTTTTAGAGGTGAAACGATCAGGGCCGTGTCGAAATGCACGGCCCTGTTTTTTGCTGTGCAGAAAATGACTGAGAATTCCTCCGGGCGTGTGCAAGCCATTAAACGTAGCGTAGTACAACCGGAGGGGTATAATCACATATCTATCTAATTAAGGGAGAATGTATGTTCAACTATAAAGTGTTCGTCGCAGAATTGATTGGAACGTTTGCTTTGGTTTTCGTGGGGGCGGCGGTGGGGCTGTATAACGCCGGTCTGCTGGCGGTGGCTCTTGCCGCAGGTTTGACGCTTGCTGTATTTACCTATGTCTTTGGCCATATTTCGGGGACACATATCAACCCGGCTGTGACGTTTGGTTTGGCACTGAACGGAACTGTGAAATGGGTCGACGCACTTGTCTATTGGATCGCCCAGTTTGCAGGCGCGATCCTGGCTGCCTTTGCCTTGAAGGCGATCGTGAGCACTGTCAATGCGGAGGCATTTACCGCGGCACAAACGACCGGCGTGCTGACAACGAATTCCCCCTATTATGCTTTCGCCGTGGAAGCGCTGCTTACTTTCTTCCTGGTGAATACGGTCCTGCATACCACGGTGGCTGGCAAGGCAGGTCCGTTTGCGGGATGGGCGATCGGTACAACGATGGCAATCGCGATCCTGGCAGGCGGACCGTTGACCGGAGCTTCGGTGAACCCGGCGCGCACATTCGGTCCTGCGGCAGCGGCTGGTGCGATTCAGGATGGAATGTTGTATCTCATCTATTTTGCCGGCCCGTTCCTCGGCGCAGCATTTGCTGTGGGCGTTTACAAAGTTCTCAGCACTGAGGACGTGACAGATGACATGGAACTGGAACTGGAGCCTGACACAGAGGAGATCATTGAAGAGGAAGTTGAGGCCGTGATTTTGGAGGAGGAACCTGTTCAGCCCAAGCGTTCCACTCGCAAGGTTCCTGCACGAAAGACGACGAAGAAATCATAGAAACGAATCAAATCCCCGCTTTTTGGCGGGGATTTTTTGTTACCCTAAAAACAACCTTCTAAGGTATTCGTATGAGAAGGTAGACTCGGAAGCTGGAAAGACGTTATACTCAGGTTTGAAGAACATTCTATACACATACCAGTGATGTCTCTTGAACACGGGCTATCAACTATGAATCGTAACGAAATCCTTTTGCGTCTAAAAGAAAATCCCAACATCTCCGTTCTGATCGTTGGCGGAGGTATCAATGGAATCGGCACATTCCGCGACCTGGCCATCAATGGCGTGGATGTGCTCCTTGTGGAACGGGCCGATTTTTGTTCGGGGGCGAGCGCCGCTTCGTCACACATGGCGCATGGTGGTATCCGCTATTTGGAGAACGGTGAATTCCGTCTTGTACGTGAAGCCGTACAGGAACGCAACCGTATGATCCAGAATGCTCCGCATCTGGTAAAGCCGTTGCCAACGGTCATCCCAATGTTCAAACGTTTCTCCGGTTTGTTCAATGCGCCGTTGAAGTTTTTGCGTCTGTTGGATAAGCCCTCGGAGCGTGGTTCATTGGTCATCAAACTGGGATTGATGATGTATGACGCGTACACCAGCGCGCAGGGAGGTCAGCGCGTGGTGCCAAAGCATCAGTTCCTGTCGAAGAAGAAATCCCTGGCAACGTGGAAGCATTTGAATTCAGAGGTGATCAACACGGCTATCTATTATGACGGAGCGATCCTGCAGCCGGAACGGCTCGGTGTGGAGGTGTTGCTCGATGCCGAAGCAGAGAACCCGAATGCATGCGCATTGAATTACGCCAGCATGGTAGGTGGCAGCGAAGATACCATCATCATCCGGGATGAATTGACCGACGAGACCTACGACATCAAACCCAAACTTGTCATCAACGCCGCCGGCCCGTGGATCGATTTTACGAATCGGAAGCTTGGTTTATCGAGCAGGTATATTGGTGGTACAAAAGGTTCCCACCTTGTCATCCGTCACGATGAATTGCGCAAGACCATCGGCGGGAATGAGTTCTTTTTTGAGAACAAGGATGGACGTATCGTGTTGGTCTTTCCACTATATGACTGTGTCATCATCGGGACGTCCGATATTCCCATTGAGAATCCCGATGAAGCGCGTTGTACCGATGAAGAAGTTGAATATTTTCTATCTCTGGTGAAGCGCGTCTTCCCTGAGATCAAGCTGACTCCGGCAAATATCGTTTTCCAATTCTCAGGTGTTCGTCCGTTGCCGCGATCCAATGCCAAGTCTGCCGGGCAGATCTCGCGCGATCACAGCATCGAGGTCTTGAGCGGTGACTGGACCAACTTGCGATTTCCAGTCTATTCCCTCGTTGGCGGCAAATGGACATCCTTCCGCGCTTTTGCCGAACAGGTGACTAACAAGGTATTGGACCACCTCGGACTCAAACGTCAAAGGGACACGCGTTCACTTCCCATCGGCGGCGGACGTGGTTTCCCACATGATGCGCAGGAATTAAATCGCCAGATCGAAAGCCTCTCGGCTTGGACGGGCGTAACACGCGAACGGTTAAACATCCTGTTCGAGCGTTATGGTTCCCGCGCCGAGTCCGTTGCCACATTCATGAACGGCGGTACCGATCAACTCTTGCAAACCCTGCCCGATTACTCGCGGCGTGAGATCACTTTTATCTTGCAGCACGAAAAGGTCATTCACATCGACGATTTTCTGCTGCGACGGTCCATGTTGGCGATGTTGGGACGTGTTACACGTGCGATGGTTGATGAACTGGCAGGTGTATTCAGCAACTATTTTGGTTGGAAACCAGAGCAGAGAGAGGCTGAAGTTGAGCGCACGCTATCCATCTTGGTGGAGCGGCACAAGGTCCGGTTATGATGCGGATGGTAGAATTGTGCCCACCATGAATATCTCTGTTGTCATTCCAGTCTATAGAGGGGAAACATTTGTCGAGCCGTTGGTCGCTGAATTGAGTAAGGTCCTGCCATCCATTACCAGGAAATATGAGGTAATCCTTGTCAACGATGGCAGTCCTGATTCTAGTTGGGAGATCATCCAACAGGTAGCTGGAAAATATAAAAACATCAAAGGTATTACCTTGATGCGTAATTACGGACAGCACAATGCCACGTTGTGCGGCATCCGTGCGGCTCGCTACGAAGTGATCGTGACAATGGATCAGGATCTACAGCACTTGCCTGAAGATATCCCTCTCCTGCTGGCGAAATTGGAGGAAGGCCATGATGTGGTCTATGGCACGCCGAAAAGACTTCCGCAAGGGTTCATTCGGAATCTGCTGACTGCCGCGATCAAGCGAATCCTGTCGAACGTAATGGGTGTGCCTTCGGTAAAGAACATCTCCTCCTTCCGTGCCTTTCGAACGCACCTGCGGGATGCATCCAGCAATTTTCAAGGCCCGGCGCTAATCATCGATGTGTTGCTTTCCTGGGGGACGACCCGTTTTACATCGGTCCCGGTCAATATTGCCCCGGCAGAACAATCTAATTACAGTTTCAGCAGTCTGGTGCGGGTGGCGTTGTTGATCCTGACCGGATACAGCACCCGTCCATTGCGCTTTGCCAGTTGGATCGGTTTTGCCATGACTCTCTTTGGGCTGCTTGTGTTCGCGTATGTGGTGGTCATTTATTTCTCGGTGGGCAGCCTGCCTGGCTTCCCCTTCCTGGCATCCATCATTGCTTTATTCAGCGGGGCACAACTTTTTGCGTTGGGGATCTTCGGTGAATACCTGGCGCGCATGTTCGACCGCAGCATGGACCGACCGACGTATGTGGTCCAGACCACGGTGGGGAAGTGAACGTCGTCCTGTTACAGCCATCCTATATCCCGTGGCGTGGTTACTTCGATCAGATCCGTCGGGCCGACCTTTTCATCTTTTACGATGATGTCCAATATGACAAACACGGCTGGCGCAACCGCAACCAGATCAAAACGTCTCAGGGAAAACAATGGCTGACCATCCCTGTCCATAGCAAAGGCGTTACGAGCGGCGTGCCCATCAAGGACGTGCGCATCGACTGGTCAAAGCCCTGGGCGAAGACCCATGTCAAATCGTTTATCACGGCCTACAATAAAGCCCCATTTTTCAAACAATACCTGCCTCTGCTTGAGTCCTTTTATGAGGCGCGTCGGGATGAGTTCCTGGCTGATTTTACGATCGAGACGACCATCGCTCTGGCGCGCACATTGGGGATCACATCCACTCGATTCATGCGTTCCTCCGAGTTGACCGATGTCACAGGTCAAAAGACTGACCGCATCCTCAGTATTCTTGCGAAAGTAAACGCGACGCACTACATCAGCGGGCCTTCTGCCGGCAGCTACATTGAGCCTGAAAAATTCCAACAGGCTGGTATCACGCTGGAATATATGGACTATCATTATCCTGAGTATCCGCAGTTACATTCGCCGTTCGATACCTATGTGAGCATTTTGGATCTGCTTTTTATGACCGGCCCCGACGCTCTTCAATATATGTAGTGAGGTTGTCCAGTTTTTTAGAGGTGATCATGTCTGAAGACCCTGATCTTGATCAGGTAAAATCGTATTTTGACAAATGTATTCGAGAGCATGGAGCTACACCGCGTGGAGTCAATTGGAACTCGCAAGAATCACAAAATCTCCGTTTCAAGCAATTTTTGAAGTTGATCCAGGAGCGTTCCTTTTCTTTGCTGGATTATGGATGTAGTTATGGAGCGTTTGCAGATTATCTTACAGACCAGGGGTTGGATGTGGATTACTACGGCTTCGATATCCTGGAAAGCGCCATTGAAGAAGCACGCCGGTTTCATGTTGGGAAGCCTCAGCGCACATTCTTCTCCGACCCACTGCAATTGACGATCTGTGATTATGTGGTTGCCAGTGGCGTATTTAACTACCGGGCAGACGCCTCGTTTGTGCATTGGACAGACCATGTGGTACACACGTTGCACGAATTCAACAGGCTTTCCATTCGAGGCTTTGCATCCAATTTTCTAACCAAATATTCCGACACCGATAAAATGCGCCCGGACCTGTACTATGCAGATCCTCTGTTCCTGTTCGATTACTGTAAAATGAATTTCTCGCGCAATATTTCTATCCTTCATGATTACGAGATCTATGATTTCACTCTCCTGGTGCGTAAATAATGACCGAATTAAAAGTTGATTTCAACCGTCCCATCCCAGTTGGCAATGAGTTCGAATACATGCGCCAGGCGATCGAGAATCGTCACCTCTCCGGCGATGGACCGTTTTCGAAAAGGTGTCATGCGTTTCTTGAACAGGAAGTTGGTGTTTTGAAGGCACTCCTGACCACATCCTGCACACATGCGTTGGAAATGTCCGCCATCCTGTTGGATATTCAGCCAGGCGACGAAGTGATCTTCCCCGATTTCACATTTGTCTCCACTGTCAACGCGTTCGTTCTGCGTGGAGCCAGGCCGGTCTTTCTGGATGTTCGGCCGGATACCCTAAATCTGAATGAGTCCCAACTGGAGGCGGCGATCACATCCCGCACCCGGGCGATCGTCCCTGTCCATTATGCGGGGGTTGGCTGTGAGATGGATACGATCATGAATATCGCCAATCGTCACAACATCCCGGTCATCGAAGACAACGCTCACGGTCTCTTTGGCAAGTACAAAGGGAAAAATCTGGGAACGTTCGGCATCATGGCCACCCAATCGTTCCATGAGACGAAGAACTTCTCTTGCGGTGAGGGCGGCGCGCTGCTGGTGAATGATCCGTTGTATGTGGAACGTGCCGAGATCATCCGCGAAAAAGGGACGAACCGCTCACGTTTCTTCCGTGGTCAGGTGGATAAATACACATGGGTCGATATCGGCTCTTCGTATTTGCCATCCGATATGCTGGCGGCGTTTCTGTATGCCCAGTTCGAGCAGCGTGAGCGCATCCAAGCGCATCGAAAACAGATCTGGGAAGTATACGAAGCGGGACTCAAAGATTGGGCCGCCGAACATGGTGTTCAACTACCTAATGTACCTGCGCATTGCGACCAGTCTTATCACATGTTCTATCTCCTGCTTCCAGACCTGCACCTGAGACAGAAGTTCATCACCTACCTGCGTGAGCTGGGGATCTATAGTGTCTTTCACTACCTGCCTTTACATCTTTCCGATATGGGACAACGCTTCGGCGGCAGGGAAGGTGACCTGCCCGTGACCGAAAGCGTCAGCGACCGGCTCGTACGTCTGCCGTTCCACAACGCCCTGACCAGCGACGAACAGGAGCAGGTTATCGACGCCATACAAAACTTCCCTTTCGCATAGGTTTGGTGCACGAATGGCGCGGAAAACCCCGCCCGTTCGCGTACTATCAGATTTGGTCATCTGGCGGGCGTGGTAGAATTCCTTTCAATGTCAGCGCAAAAATCCAAGCTTTCTGTTGATTTGGTTATTCCAGTTTTTAATGAGGCGGGGGTCATCGAGCAAACGTATGCCAAGCTTCGTGAAGCCATAGATCCATTGCCCCATATATTCAATGTCTTTTTCGTGGATGATGGATCATCCGATACCACGGATGAGTCCCTTGCTGCCTTGGCCAGGGAAGACAAGCGGATCAAAGTCCTGACTTTTAGCCGCAACTTCGGTCACCAGGCCGCGCTCACCGCCGGTCTCGATGCCTCGGTCGGTGACTTTGTCATCACGCTCGATGGCGATGGGCAGCATCCGCCTGAGATGATTCCCGAAATGATTGCCCTCTTCCAGCAGGGCTATGACATTGTTCAGGCACAGCGCATCGAAGGCAACCAGGGCGTATCGTTCAAACAATTCACATCTTCCGGTTTCTATTCGTTGATCAACCGCCTCAGCGGCACGCAAATGGTGCCGGGCGCGGCAGATTTTCGCGGGCTGAGCCGCCAGGTGGTGAACTCGTTGAAGTCCATGCCGGAATATCACCGCTTCCTGCGCGGCATGATCGCCTGGATGGGGTATAAGACTGTCGTCCTGCCGTATCATGAACAGAAGCGAGTCGCGGGGCGATCCAAATATTCACTGGGCAAAATGTTCCGGCTGGCGATGGACGCGATCTTCTCCTTTTCGCTGGCGCCTCTGTATATCGGAATGTCGCTGGGTGGTGTGTTGCTTTGTCTGGCTGCGGTCCAGATCGTATACGTAGTTTCGTTCTGGGTCACAGGCCGCCTCTCTGAACTGGAACCCGGTTGGGCGTCGCTGATGGCGGGCGTTCTTGTGATCGGCGGCATGACGATGATCCTGCTTGGGTTCATCGGTGTATATGTTGGTTATATTTTCCAGGAAGTCAAACGCAGACCGGTTTATATCTTGAAAAAGGATGGGGACAAGTGATTGCCGATAAACCCGTGTTTCGTTTTGTTTTTTTACGCCATGCCGAGTCGGTGGGAAATGTCGAATCGCGCTGGCAGGGGCAATCTGACTACCCATTGACAGATCGCGGACGTGCCCAGGCGCGCGCATTAGCCGAACGCTGGAAAAGTGAAGATGTGAAATTCGATCTGGTCATTACCAGCACACTTGCCCGCGCCCAGGAGACTGCCCAGATCGCCACATCCTATCTTGAAGAAGTGAAAATCGAGTTTGACCCGATCCTGATGGAACGTCACATCGGCGAAATGGAAGGACTCACAGCCGAGCAAGTACGGCAGAGGCCACAACCACCCTACGTCACACCGTATGACCCAATTGGCGGCGAGGGGGAGGGAGATTGGGCTTTGTTTCTGCGTGCGGGTCAGGCATTACAGAAATTTCTGCGCAAGCCTGCAGGAAAATATCTTATCGTTTCGCACGGCGGGTTTCTCAACCAGTTGATGCATGCGGTCGTTGGCATTGCCCCGCATGTTGATCCCTCGGGTATCCGCTTTCGTTTTGAAAACACATCCTTTGCGCGCGTGGCCTATTATCCGCATCAACACCGCTGGCTGATCGATACGGTGAACGACCGCGCCCATCTCAAATCCCTGAAATACGAGTAGAGCATGGCCTTATCTGAATTGTCGAATACACCGAACGGAAAATTGAACGTGCTTGTCTTTGGCGCGGGCGCGATCGGGACCTATATTGGTGGGAGCCTAGCACTTGCAGGGCATCAACTTGTTTTTATCGAACAGTCGCGGGTCGTGGAAGATCTGCGCGAGCGGGGACTCCGCCTCGATCTCACATTGGATGAACGCCGCAAGACGAAGGATGCATCACGCATCGATCCATCTTCGTTTCGAATCGTCTCCACGCTGGAAGATGCGCTTCGGTACGGACCCTTCGACGTGGCCCTGTTTGCCCTGAAGTCGTTCGACACCCCGGCCGCCCTCGAAGGTATCAAACCCTTCGCAGACAAAATGCCGCCGATCCTGTGCTTATCAAACGGTGTCTCGAATGAGCCTGCCATAGCCGAGACATTGGGAAAAGACAAAGTCATCTACGGCACAGTGACCACTGCCGTCGGGCGGCGCGGCGCTGGCGATGTTGTTCTTGAAAAATTACGCGGCGTGGGCGTTGCAAAGGGACATCCACTTTCTGAAAAGCTCAATAACACGCTCGATAAAGCATATCTCAATTCGAAATTGTTTGACAATGCGGCGAGCATGAAATGGTCGAAGATGTTGACCAATCTCATCGCCAACCCCACCTCCGCCATTTTGGATATGACCGCTGGCGAGGTCTTTGCAAATAAGGATCTCTATAAGCTCGAAATTGACATGCTGCGCGAATGTCTCGCGGTGATGAAGGCGCAGGGTATCGAAGTGGTTGATCTGCCCGGCACGCCGGTCCGTGCGTTGGCATGGGCTACCACATTGCCGTTGTGGCTTTCGAAACCGCTTCTTTCCCGCGCTGCAGGTGCTGGACGTGGCGCGAAAATGCCATCCTTCCACATCGACCTGCATAGCGGGCGTGGCAAAAGCGAAGTGGAATACTTGCATGGCGCGGTGGTGAAAGCCGGTAAGGAGTTGAATGTTTCAACGCCGGTGAATCAAATCTTGACCGAGACATTACTGGCTCTT
>CAZKSG010000088.1:0-17558 GCA_964555335.1 uncultured Anaerolinea sp. | reverse complement strand
CGGATGCGTTCAATACCCTCCACTTCATGGACGACGCGCAACAATCCTGCGAGATTCGGTCCATCGGGGATGTCTTTGCCATATCGGTCCACGATCTGACCGAGCAACGTTATTTCTTTGACACCTTGCGCAGCCAGCGAACGGATCTCGGCAACAATATCCCCAACGGGACGACTGCGCTCTACGCCACGCCGGAACGGGATGATGCAGAACGTGCAGGCATGTGAACAGCCATACACAATCGGCACATGTGCACTGACCAGGCTTCCACGCTCGTGCTGCGGCAGAATGAGTTCATCGTCCATCATCAGGAAGCGACGCGTGGTCTCGGAATCCTCCATTGAGCGGATTTCGCCCTGGCTGAGGTACGAAACCAGCGGTCCGGGGTCGGAAGGAGGCGAGAAGACATCCACATAGGGAAGTCTTTCGCGCAATTTCTCGGCGCCGCGCACACCGACCAGGCATCCCATCAGGTTGATGACCAGGTTGGGATTCTGTCGCTTTAACGGGAGCAGGCTTGAGAGGCGCCCGAGCGCCTTGTCTTCCGCAGATTGGCGCACCACACAGGTGTTTAAAACGATAACGTCCGCTTCTTCGGCTTTGTCGGTAAAGGAGTAACCCAGATGCTCCAATGATGAGCCGACGCGTTGCGAATCGGCAACATTCATTTGGCATCCTTCGGTCCAGATGTGATATTTCATAGGCTGCGAATTATACCAAGATTGTCTTATCTGCTATCGCCTTGCTCGCAATGATGGGATGTTATGGTAAAATGACGTCCGCTTCCTGAAATTTTCAGGACTTTTTGGAGGGATGGCCGAGCGGCTCAAGGCGCATGTCTTGAAAACATGTTTGGGTCACACCAACGTGGGTTCGAATCCCACTCCCTCCGCCATCGGTTGTAAGTTTACTCGTTGACGGTCAAAAGTTGCCTGTCGACAAACATGTAACTTTCAAACCAAATATTGGGGAGGTGCCAGAGTGGTCGAATGGGGCCGCCTGCTAAGCGGTTACCGGGGCGAAATCCTCGGTCGCAGGTTCGAATCCTGTCCTCCCCGCCAGACGAGAACGCGTTCCTCATGGAGCGCGTTTTTGTTTTTCGGTTGCAGGCCCTCATTGAGAGGATGGTATTCGAATCCTGTCCTCCCCGCCACATGAAACACGCTCAGGTTATGAGCGTGTTTTGTTTTTAAGCAGGAAATTGAGAAAGAGGAAAGAATTATTGTAGACTTAATTTCATCCCCAGATGGGATTTTTGAAACCCAAGTCTTTCATAAAAACGATGTGCGTCTTCGCGGGATTTGTGTGTTGTGAGCTGCATAAGATGTGCTCCACGTTCTTTGGCGCGCTCGATCGCCCATTTCATCATTTCGCTTCCAATGCCCTTGCTCTGATATTTCCTGTCTACGCGCACTGACTCAACTTGAGCTCGCAGTCCACCCTGATAACTGATCGAGGGAAGGAACATCATGTGTAATGTTCCAACGACTCTTCCATTCAATTCCGCTACGACCAATTGATGGTTGGCATCCTTGTTAATTTGTTCAAATGCAGCGAAATATGATTCGGGCAGCGGTTCCAGATACGCTTCGCGCTGACTCCCCAATTCATCGTCCGCCAACATTCGAACGATATACGGAAGGTCGTCACGCATTGCGAGACGAAAGACCAGATTGCTCATTCACTTCTGTCCTGCTTCATCAAATCCATATATTCTGGGTGATTGCGGATATAGTAAGCGGCATACGAGCACATGGGGATCACACGCAGGGAATTCTTCCTTGCATAGTCAAGACCTGCTTCGACGATCTTCCCGGCCACCCCCTGCCCTCTCAGTTCGGGATGAACTCCCACATGGGTGATCACGAAATTTTTCCCATCCTGAATGTAGTCCAATTTCGAAAAATACCCTTCCACCGATGTTTCGAAACGTTTCTCGTCTGGGTTATGAACGATCTGCATTTTTTCAAGATCAACCTGCATGTTTTATCTACTCCGGGTCATTTTACATATTGTATCGCATCCACCTTTAAAAACGAAAACGGACAATCACATTCTGCGATCGTCCGTTCGCGCGCTATTACTGACTATTTTGAGTTTATAAAGGCAACCAGCGCCTTAATCTCTGACTCCGAAAGATTAAGAGTAGGCATTTTTGTATCCGACTTCACCGACGATGGGTCCTTCAATCGCATGTGGATCACTTCCGGGTTGGCCGAAAACGTCGAAAGATTCGGGGCACCCATTTCGATTGTCCAATACTCGGATGAATTTGCAGCTTTGCTGTTGTAATGACAGGTGATGCATCCCTTGGCAATGAACAACTGCCTGCCCATCTCCACTTGCGAGAGAGATGAATCATTCGCAGTTTCAGAAATAGACTTCGCTTGCGCCTCCGTTCCAGATGCCGCGTCTGCCTCCGCTATCAAAAGCGAAATTCCTGCCAACAAACTGATGACCGTCAACGCCGTCACCCAGCGGGTTCTACGACGAAACGCGATCACCACACCCACCAGTCCAACTGCAATTGCGAATCCACCCACCAGCAGCATCGGTGAAATCGCTGACCCGGCTTCCCCAGCAGTTGGACTGGATGCTGTATTCGTTGCCGGAGCAACGCTCAATATCGGCATAGCTTGATCCATTGTGAACGCCTGAATGGACCATTGCCATTCACCCTCTTTTGGCAAGGTTACGGTCGCAGTGTAGTGTCCCGGTTTGCCTTCCGGTTCTGCATTGAAAACGATCTCCTGGTCCTTGAACAACTTTGCCGTGATGGTTGGATAAAGCCCATCCATGGGTGTTTTCCCATGCTGCATGACGGTGAAACCAACCGTAAATGGCTCACCCGCTACGATATTCGATGGTAGTTGATCCAAGGTGATGACTGCCCAGCCTCCTGCAAAAGCAGGAATCACAAATATGAGCGCTAATAGCAACGCGAATCCCAATCCGTTTCGGATACGAGGTAACATTCATGCCTCCTTTGGCAAATGGATATTCACTATCCATACACCGGCCAGGCAGGCAGGGTTCCACCTTTTACGGCGTGGGAACAAGAGATTCAGCGATCTTGACCGTTTCTTCCATGGATAGACCAGTTTCCAGGCGATAGGTAATATTGCCTACCTCCCAAATCAGCACATGCCCATCGACCATGCGTGTAAAGTAGATTTCATTGTTATCCCGAACTCGCAATGGATAGGGACCTTCTGCCCAAATGGCATAGTTGCCATTCACCAATGTCTCCTGAATAACTTTTGGCCCCATTTTGTTAATGGCCCAACTTTCGGATGGGATGAAGTGCAAACTCATCAACACTTTGTCTGGTTGCTTTGGATCGATCCAAACAAGAATGGTCATGGTTCCTTCTGCATCCTGTGTAAAGACATAGTCCGGTTCGCCGAGGTTGGCGGGATACGTGGGTAACAGGATCGGATAATCGATCTGCTCCCGGGCAGAGGCAAGCGTTGTGCTGCCAGTCATCCGGTCAAGGATCGAAATGAGAGGTGGATTCGGAGGTTTGGGTGTAAGTGTAGGTGTAGGCGTTGGATGGATTTCAGGCGTAGTTATATGGGTTGGCTGAGCGGTGGGTCGATCAGTAGGTTGCCCATATTGTGGGAAGATACGAACGGCTCCGATCTGGATGAACTCGATGATCGCCGCGCGGACCGGAGGGATGAGGATCAGGCTCGAGCAAAGGACAAGGAGGATGGTCAATGACCAGGCGAAGGCTTTGGAAGAGAAGCGTGAACCAGCTTGAGCGCGAAGACGCGTGCTCACAGTCGCGGCGATATCCGGCGTGCGTGGATAATCCATCCCGCTGACGATCGATCGGAGTCGGGCTTCAAAGTCCATGTCGTTCATACTTCGCGTCCTTCGGTGAGAACTGGGAAATCTGTTTGAATGATGCTGCGTAGTCTTTCGAGGGCGCGACTCAGTTTGGATTTGACCGTACCTTCGGCAACCTGCAAAACTTGCGCCGTTTCATGGACCGGGAGATCAAGAAAATAGCGTAGATAAATGACCTGCTGGTCGGCAGGGTTTAATGTTTGAACCGCACGCCATAGTTCATGTGCTTCGATTTTTTTTGCGCTTGTCTCCTCGATGCGCATGGATGTCGGCTCCTCACGGAACGTACGCAGGAGGGTCGAAAAATACCTCCCGGCAGAACGGCGGCGATTGCTGGCCAGGTTGGCGGTGATGCTCAGCAGCCATGGCCGAAATGGGCGCGTAAGATCGAAGCGTTTGAGGTATTTCCAGGCGCGCAAAAAGGATTCCTGGGCGATGTCTTCTGCATCGTCGGGGTCGCCGAGGAGGAGGTAGGCGAACCTGAAAACGGGTTCCTGATGCGCGTGCATCAGCGCTTCCCAGGCCGCCGCGTCGCCATGTGCGGCTTGACGGACTAATGTGGTTTCATCCAAATAGCGCCTCTCCGGAGAGGTATTTATAAGAGATACACCGGCAGGCAGAAAATGGTTCCAAAGATTAAGTATCTGTTACTCTCTGTGCATTCGTAGAGAGCAGCATATAGAAGCAAATTACTCCAATTTGTAATAACACAGCCCTGCGGTACCCGGACCTGTGTGGACGGCCAGGGCAGGGGAAAGTTCGGCAATTAGGGATTCCACCACTTCCACTTTGGATTCGACCAGGGCTTTGATCTTCTCCACTTCGCGTTGTGCACCGGCATGGACATAGGCGATCTTGGCCTTGCCCTTCCCCACCGCATCGGAAACCATGTCGGCCATTTGCTGGTAGGCTTGTCCACGACTGTGGGCACGCCCGAGAGGGACGATGATGCCGTTGTCCATGCCAATGATCGGCTTGATATTGAGCATGCTGCCCATCAATTGCTGTGCTTTACCGATGCGCCCGCCCAAATAGAGATACTTCAACGTGTCGGCGGTTTGGAGCATGTGCGTGAGGGGGATCATTTTTTTAACGGATGCAGTGATGGTGTCGAGGGAAAGACCCGAAAGAGCAGCGCGGGCCGCTTCAATCACCATCCATCCCTGACATAGCGAAACGTTCATAGTATCCACGACTTCGATCTGCACGTTGGGGCATTCTTCCTTCATCATGGTCTGCGCCACGGTTGCCGCTTGATATGCACCGCTTCCCTTGGAGGTTATGTGGATGCTGATGATCTCATCTTTGCCTTCACTGGCGAGCTGCTTATATGCTTCAAAATAGTCGCCGGGACCCGGACTGGCTGTAGTTGGAAGAAAACGGGCGGTGATGAGCCAACGTAGAAATTCGTCCCTTTGAATCGTAACCAGGTCACGCAATACTTCCGTTCCACGGTGAATATAGTATGCAACCGTGCGGATGTGCAAACTTTCCAACAAATATTCAGGGATGCTTGCGCACGAATCGGTCAATACAGCGACATTTGCCATGGTCATACTCCCTTCCCCTCATTTATTGTACACACTTTCGATTAGAATTGCATTCCTGCCTGGAAAAGTGGGAAATCTGCTCCTACGAAAGTAGTCATTGACCCGTATTTTGTTATCTCTTACAATACCATTGTGAAAATAAAGTCTGCAGGCTTCTTTAGACCCGATCACGACCCTCCGTGCCGATCCTTTGTTGTTCATGACTGATCGGAAAACTAAACTTTAATTTTGATTCGGAGGAAAATTCCATGCCTACACCTTTTGTTTCAAAACGTGCTCCCATTTACGCCGATGTTCCCGACGAGAAGTGGAATGATTGGCGCTGGCAGTTAAGTCACCGCCTGAACACGGTGGAAGAGATCGAAAAAGTCATTCCATTGACCGACTCGGAACGCAAAGCACTGCAAACCCAGGGCATCTTCCGTGTGGATGTGACGCCGTATTTCATTTCATTGATCGACCCGAACGACCCGGAGGATCCAACCCGTAAGCAGATCATTCCGCTTGCTGAAGAGATGCAGTCCTTTACCGCAATGATGGAAGACTCTCTGGCAGAAGACCGCCACTCGCCCGTACCTGGGCTTGTCCATCGTTACCCGGACCGAGTCCTGATGTTGGTGACGACTCAATGCGCGTCCTATTGTCGTTATTGCACACGCTCACGCATCGTTGGCGACCCGGGACAAACGTTCAACCGCCAGGAGTTCGAAATGCAGATCGAATATCTGAAGCGCACACCGCAGGTACGCGATGTTTTGCTCTCGGGCGGCGATCCGCTCGTGCTGGCGCCGAAGATCCTGGAAGAATTGTTAAGCCGTCTGCGTGAGATTCCACATATTGAGATCATCCGCATCGGTTCGCGTGTACCGGTCTTCATGCCTATGCGTGTCACACAGGAATTATGTGACATGTTGGCCAAATTCCATCCCCTTTGGCTCAACATTCACGTTAATCATTCGAATGAAATTTCGCTGGAACTGGAACAAGCCTGTGACCGTCTTACTAGAGCAGGGATTCCGCTGGGCAACCAGTCTGTGCTGCTGGCGGGTGTGAATGATAACGTCCACATCCAGCGCAAATTGGTACAGGATCTGGTCCGTATCCGCGTACGGCCATACTATCTGTACCAGTGTGATCTTGTCGAAGGTGCAGGACACTTCCGTACTCCGGTGGCCAAAGGCATCGAGATCATGGAAGGACTACGTGGCCACACCTCTGGCTATGCCGTTCCGCAATATATTGTCGATGCGCCGGGCGGCGGCGGCAAGATCCCAGTCATGCCCAATTATCTGCTGAGCATGTCTGACCACAAGGTTATCCTGCGAAATTACGAGGGGTACGTTACAACCTATGAAGAACCAACCGATTACTCGCCGCGTGACGCAGCCAAGTTCAAAGGCGAGAAACGGCCGGAACCCGGTCAAACCGGCGTCCATGGACTTCTCGAAGGCGACCAGATGTTCATTAAACCCGAAGGTTTCGATGAACTCCATGAACGGCAGGGCATTCAACATCGCCTGAAGGATGAGAAGAAATGGCAACCTTTGGGAATCGGTGAGGGCTCTTCCAAACCAAGTGAGTAGCAAACCAAGGAGAACAGTATGAAACAATCCACAAAACGAATATTCTTCACCGCGCTGACAGTCATTTTTCTGTTAGCTGCATGCGCACCCGCGCCGGCAGCGACGCCAAATCCTGTTGAAATTGCCAATCAGGTGGCTACCTCTGTCGCATTGACAGTCGCATCCCAGAATCTCGAAACGCAACAGGCAGCACCCGAGGTGACAGAAACCCCGATCCCCACGGAAACACCAGTAGTTATCGATACCCCCACCCTTGTTCCGACAGCGACTCCGTTCGTTATTGTGCCACCCACAACTGTCCCGAGTGGCGGAGGCGGTGGAGTGGCTGTACAACCTGATTACGCCTGCAATGCCATTTCACGCCGTCCATATGATTACCAGATCTTCAAGCCCGGCGATGAGTTCGATGTCCGCTGGACGATCGTCAACACCGGCAAGAAAACCATGGCGAAGGGACTCGACCTGAAATTCAGTGCGGGTACGCAATTCATCAATGTGGATCGTGTGGAATTGCCCGAATTAAAACCCGGTGCAACCTACGATGTTGTATTCGATGCTGTCGCTCCCAATAAGGAAGGCAAATACATCATGACATATATCGTCGAAGGCGGTTTGTGCTACCCATACGCGGCGATTGCGGTTGAAAAATAACTGTCTTCCGGATGTGGAAGAGAAACAATGGCACCCCGCAAACAGAACATTCTGCTTTGGTTTTCGTCCCTGGCGTTGATACTGGCTTGCATTCCAACTCTAGGGACTCCGGCGCCAACAGTCGATCCAGCTAAGATCAATCTCTTCATTGCACAAACGGCAAACGCGGCAGCATCGCAGACCGCTGCTGCAATGCCCACATCCACGCCCACGGAGACACCTACTTCAACACCTGGGACAAGTACGCCATCACCCACGTACACACCCACATTCATCTTCCGGCTCTCCACGCTCACCAGCACGGCACTTCCAACATTCACGGCTGAGGGTGACAGTTCACAGAATCTGGCATGTCAGGTGATCGGTGTCGAACCAGTATATGGTACAGAGTTAGAACCTAACAAAGAGTTTGATGCAATCTGGCGTGTTACAAATATCGGAAAAAAGCTATGGAAAAGGGACGATGTCGATTATCTATACAAAGATGGTGCCAAGCTTCATAAAGTTGACAGCTACAATATCAATGGAAGGGTAAAAACCGGCGAGACAATCAGCATTGTCGCGGCAATGAAGACACCGGAAACAGCCGGTTTTTACACCACAAACTGGACGTTGCGTTCCGGGGTCAAAGAATTCTGCAAGTTGCCTCTTACGATTATCGTAAAATAAAAGACAGGATACGAAAAAGCGGCGACCGATCGGTCGCCGCTTTTTCGTTAAGATCAGGAAGCAGGGGGAACATCCTGTGGGGTCTCTTCTGGTTTCTTGCGCAATGTGAAGAACCCAACACCAACCGGGATAAGGATGAAGATCAACGCGAGACAGATCAAGCCAAACCCCACCGAGGGCGACAAGCTCGAGTTATTAAATGTCCCATTGCCGGTCGCAGTAATGGCGCCGAACAGGCAAAGGAACAGACCAGGACAGCCACACAATAATACTGCAGCAATGGTGGCGATCATACCTGTGTTCTTATTGTTCATAAGTTTCTCCTCCAGAAAAATGAATTTGGGCGAGTATACAGTTCAAGAACATTCATTGCAAGGCTTTTTGTCTACCCATAACTCCTAACTTCGTAGTTTTGCGCCAACTTCATACTCCAGACGTTTCACAATTTTCGTGCGGATCGCGGCCGCTTCAGCATCGGTCATGGTTTTGTCAGATTGGTACGTGAGGCTGTATGCCAGCGACTTTTTACCGGCACCGATCTTGTCATCGCGGTAGACATCGAACAGGCGGATGTTCGTTACGGTCTTTCCGCCTGTCTGTTTGATGAGGTTGGCGACGCGCTCGGCCGGCACTGACTCATCAACGATCACAGCAATGTCTTCAAACACGGGAGGAACATCGGCGACAGGTGTGATGCCGTAGGTGGGAGTTGATTTGCGTAGTGCTTCAAGATCGAATTCAGCAACCACAACCGGGGCATTACCGAACTCATATTTTTCCTTCGTCAACGGATGCAGTTCACCAAACACGCCAACCGTCTGTCCATTGACCTTCACCTCAGCAGCTTTGCCAGGGTGCAGATAGCTGACAGAGTCAGTTGCAGCATAAGAAACGTTGGTGTAACGGAGTCCGCCCAGCAGGAGTTCGATGCGTCCCTTCATGTCGAAGAAATCAAGTGCCGGCGAGTCCTTTACATCCCAGGCAGTTGCGTTGCGGAGTCCGGTCATCACCAGTGAGAGTTTGCGGGGTTCCTTTGGCAGTTCGTTCTTGACAGGTTCGAAGGTCGAGCCAATTTCGAACATCGAAATGGATTCGGCACGCGCGTTCCTCTCTGCTGCTTCAAGGACAGATGCCAGCAAACTTCTACGCATCACACGACGTTCAGGAGCGATGGCATTTGCCAATGCAACATAATCTTCATACGATGTGAGGCGGCTCTCGCGCTCAGGCGATGTCAAACGATAACTGACGACCTCCTGCACGCCAAGGTTGACAAGCAGGTCGCGGACATGTTCCTCCCATTCATGAACCGGATTGCCGATCTGTGGCGGGAGCGCATCTGCCATGCGCGTTTCAGGGATACGATCAAAGCCGTAGCTGCGCGCCACTTCTTCGATGACATCTGCAAGACCAATGACTCCTTCGCCAATGTCCAGGCGATGTGGCGGCGTCTTGGCATGGACAGAATCACCTTCAATATTGCATTCGAATTCAAGATGCGAAAGAAGGTTGGCAATCTCCTTCGCAGAGAGGTCGATACCGATCAATCTCTTGACATCCTTCGGCGTCACAGTGATGGTCGGGTCCACCGGCTTAAGCGGATATTCATCCACAAGTCCCGGTGCGACTTTACCGCCTGACCATGCAGCCATCAATTGCAAGCCGCGCTGAACGCCCTGTTCTGCCAACGCGGGATGAACACCGCGCGAGAAACGGAACGACGCTTCTGAGGGCAGGTTATGCTGTTTGGCCGTCTTACGAATGTTGATGAAGTTCCATGCCGCACCTTCAAGTAAGACGTTCGTTGTGCTCTTACCGCGCGCACTGGCTTTACCAACTTGCGGCTCGCCCGCTTTCATTTCAGGTCCGACCGCGTCGAGCACTTCTTTCGACGCATCATACACTTCTGTTTCTTCCCCGCCCATCACACCGGCGAGAGAGACAGAACCTTTTTCATCACAGACCAAAACATTCGATGATGTGAGTTTTCGTTTACTGCCATCCAGCGTGGTCAGTTCTTCGCCTTCCTTTGCAGAACGCGTAATGATCTTTACATTCTTCTTTCCAGCACGTTCTTTGAGCGCATCATAGTCAAACGCGTGCAGCGGCTCGCCGAGATCGATCATGGCATAGTTGGTTGCATCCACGATGTTGTTGATGGGACGTACACCCGCCAGACGCAATCGGCGCTGGATCTGATACGGGCTCGGCTTGATCTCCACATCGCGGATTAACCCAAGTACAAAACGCGGATTGAGCTCCGGTTCGGTGATTTCAATCGATACCAGCTCGGTAACAGGCTGACCCTCGGTCTTATACTCGATCACGGGCTTCTTGAGCGGACGTCCCGTCAGCGCAGAGAGTTCACGCGCAACACCGATCACATTCGCATTGCGTGCCATGTTCGGTAGAATGCTGATATCGAGAACTGCATCACCCATGTAATCGACAAGCGGCATACCCACGGGAGCATCGTCATCGAGAATGATAATGCCTTCGTGTTCTTCCGAGATGCCGAGTTCCTTCTCAGAGGCAACCATCGAATATGAATCCACACCGCGGATCTTGGCACGTTTCAACGTGGTCAACACCAACCCATCCGCGTGGCCGTCGTACAGGGTCGTCCCTTCTTTTGCATAGGCGACCTTGATCGGCTTGGCAAGTCTGCCAGTGCCTTTCAAATGGAAGATGTTCGGCGCACCCGTGAGAACAACTTGAGATTTCTCTCCATCGTATAGATCGAGCAGTGTCAATCGGTCTGCGTTGGGATGCGGATTTACCTCACGGATCTCTGCAACGACGATCTTGTCACGATCCCAACCAATGCCGCTGGTCTTGAACTCGTGACGCTCGCTTGAGTGCATCCCAGACGCGCCATGATTCGGCACCGGCAAGCCTGCATATTTGATCTCATCCACTTCGAGCCCGGCAAGAGTCAACTTGCGAGCAATATCCTCGACGGATAACCCGTCAAGGTCAATGTAATCTTTCAGCCAGGAAATTGGTAGCTTCATATAGTTAATCCTTTCACCACAAAGGACACGAAGTGTCACAAAGGTTTAATTCTTTTCCTTTAGTGTCCCTTCATGACCCTTTGTAGTAAATCGATTCTAGAATTGCTCAAGGAACCTGAGGTCGTTGCCCCAGAAGTATCGAATATCATCGATCTTGTAGCGCAGCATCAACTGGCGCTCGGGGCCCATGCCCCAGGCAAAACCGGAATACCGAGTTGGGTCATATCCGCCGTTCTGCAAGACAACCGGATGCACCATGCCGCATCCTAGAATTTCGAGCCAGCCTGAATTCTTACAGACCTGGCAGCCCTTGCCACCGCAGACAAAACATTCTACATCCATTTCGGCGGAAGGTTCCGTGAACGGGAAATACGAAGCGCGGAAGCGCGTGCGCACGTTCTGCCCGAACATACGGCGGGCAAAGTCGATCAACGTACCCTTCAAATCAGCGAAGGTGATATTCTCCCCCACTACCAGTCCTTCCACCTGATTGAATTGGATCTCAGATCGCGCAGTGATCTGCTCATAACGGAAGCACATCCCCGGCAGCGCAATACGGATCGGCGGCGGATTGTCCGGGTCCATGGCCGCAAATTCGCGCATCGCGTGGATCTGTCCTGGTGAGGTATGGGTACGCAATACGATCGGGTTGTCACCGCGTTCGCCTGCATCGATGAAGAACGTATCCTGCATATCGCGCGCGGGATGATTTGGCGGGAAGTTCAACAATTGGAAGTTGATTTCATCCTCTTCCACTTCGCGCGAGGTGTACACCTGAAAACCCATATCTGCCAGAATATCCAACACACGCCGCAATTGTTGCGTGGATGGATGTAAACGCCCACGATGGACATTGCGTCCCGGCAGGGTCACATCGAGTTGTTCTTCTTCGAGGGATTTCGCCAATGCGGCCGCTTTGATCGCCTCAGCACGTTCCGCCAAAGCAGCTTCCAACGCCACTTTTACACGGTTCGCCTCCGCCCCGACAGCAGGTCGCTCTTCCTTTGAGAGTTTTCTCAACCCGGCAAAGACCTGCATCAACGGCGAGCTGCGTCCAACATTTGCAACACGCCAGGCTTCCAGAGCAGATTGATCGGTGATCGCGCTCAAGGATTGCAGGGCGGTCTTTTCGATCTCTTTCAATTGTTCGAGCATTCATGCCTCCGTAATTTGACAATGGACAATTGACCATGAACCATGGTCTACCGCCCAACGTCTATGGTCCAAAACAAAAACCTCCCGTCCACAATGGGACGGGAGGGAGATTCCCGTGGTACCACCCAAATTTCCTGCTTGCATCCCCGAAGGGGCGCATAAGCGGGACACTCGTGCCGACTAACATCAGCCTCCCCTGTAACGCTGGGATTGCGGTTTGGACTACAAAGCGGGATACGCTCTTCACCCTCACAACTCAAGAGGGAACTTCGACTGGTTTCGGTCGAATGCGGCTTGCAGCAAACCTGTCGCATCTCTCTGGCGGCTTCCGCCAGTCTACTTTCCTCTGTCTACGTATTTAATTGGGGTCGCCTGTTACTCTTTATTATCTGCGAAAACGGAGCCATGTCAAGGCTTGAAGGATGCGACTAAAAACGGAAACAGGTTCCGGCTTCGAAGGAAGCGCTAATTCAAGACTTCGATATTCGGTTCTAGCGGGATCTGCTCGATCAGGTTCCGGAAGTCCGCTTCGGTAACTTCTGATTGAGGCTTATCCATGAGGGCGAGCAACGTCCCCTCCATTACATTTGTGCCGAAACTGCGGCCTTCCAGCCGCGGTGTGACAGTCACAAGAATATGAAGGTTGCGCTTCCGCAATTCCTCCACATTCTTTGCAGTTGTTGTGTTCGTGACAACAATCTTTCCGGTCAGGTCATTCGGCATATACTGACGGATCTGAATAAAGTCACCGCCAAGCACTTGCGCCTGCTGATAGTATTTATCCCATTTTTGTTGAGGCGGTTTATCCTGCTCTGAACCCAGTGCATAGAACCACGAAAAAGGCATTTGTGTGATTACCGGAAGAAGTACTCCAGCGATCAATCGCACGGTGGAAAGTTTTCTTACCGGAATCGGCAAACCCAAGGCAAACATCAAATCACCAATGGTGAGGTCGAGCCCGGCATCCACCATGGCTTCGCCCATGCCATAACGGTCGACCGCGGTAGTAAGGAGGGCAGGCATTCCCTGGAGGGTCTTATTCTCTTTTTCGTTGAGGTGCTTTTCCAACGCGGCGAACGCGCGTCGTTCCAAAATTCCCTTTACACCATTGCCATCCCCCACTTTGCTGATCTTGATCGCTTTTCGAATTCGTTTTACATCCCGGAAATAATAACGTCTCTTTCCCACCCGCAGAAAGAACTCAACCCCACCCACACCGAAGGCATCCACTTTCCCATCAAGCTCAGCATACCGTTGGACCGCTTTGTTGAAATCGCCGTCTGTACCTTGACGTGACAGTTCGCACTCCTGGTCTAAAAATACATGCCGGGTCGTGTGATCGCGCGAGGATGATCCTACACTGATGGATAGTATCTTCTTCATATTTTGCCTCCGCCTGTAAGATGGGATGGGACGTATTATACGTCCTATTTAACGGCTTACTCCGCCTACATAGGCGGAGCAGCCAAAGACCAACTCAGAGGGAGGAGAGAGTTTGTACTAAGCAGACTTTGGGTCCACTAGTTCATAAAGGACGGTAATTCGGGTTCGTGCCACACCAGGCGCAGGCTGGCTTGTTGATTTTGTTGCATTCCATCGCATCAGAGCAGCGATGAGCGATCACTCGTGGTGCCTGCTCAGGCAGATATTCGGAAGGCAGAATCACCTGCGTCTCCAAAGAGATCTCGTGTCCGACATGTTCGCAGTAACAAACCTTGCTCACATACCACTTCTTCTCAGCCATAGGGCACCTCCAAATTACTGCGTCATTGTATGACAACTAAAAAACGCCTGCCAGTGACAGGCGTCATAAATTCAGATGACAATACGCTATAAAAGATAGGACTTGACTGAATTATCTTCGTGACAAACGATAAACAGAACCGCTGTCGCTCATGTCACTCAAGGCATAGAGTTCTCCCGATTCATCCTGACCGAATGAGGTGATGGTGAAATCCACATCGAAGAGTTGCTGCTTCTGCCAGCCACCGTTCGATTTGATCAGACCCCACATGAATCCGGTGCAATAATCGCCAAAGAGATAGATGCCTTTCCATTCGGGCATCGAGCCGCGATAAACGTATCCACCTGTGACGGAACATCCGCCTTCCTGATGGCTGTATTCTGCGATCGGTTCAATAAAGTTCGGCGAAGCGCTGCCTTCATAATCGTGCATGCCTTCGCGCTGATCCCAGCCGAAATTTGCGCCGCCGGGAGAACCTGTGGGAAGGTAATCGATCTCCTCCCATGTATTCTGTCCGACATCGGCAATGTATAGATCACCCGTTGACTTATCGAATGACATGCGCCAGGGATTGCGAAGTCCATACGCCCACACTTCATTCCCAAATGGATTATCGGCAGGCACGGCATACGGCTCGGCAGAATCAACATCGATACGCAGGATCTTGCCCAGCAAGATTTTGGTCTTCTGTGCGTTCCCAAACGGATCCCCCGCCGCGCCGCCATCACCCAGCCCTGCATATAGGTAGCCGTCTGGTCCGAAAGCGAGAACGCCACCATTGTGATTGGGGAACGGTTGATCCACAGCGATCAATTTCACTTCGCTATTGGGGTTGGCAAAATTTGGATCATCTGACACTTGATAACGAGCGATCATCGTATTGCCGCGATTATCTGTGTAATTGACAAAGAACCGTCCATTTTGGGCATACTGCGGATGGAACGCCAGCCCTAACAATCCCTGTTCGTTGCCATTGCTGCCTACGCGGTCGGTAATATCGAGGAAGGGCTGGTCGAGCAGTTGTCCATTCTGCAGGATTCGGATGCGCCCAGGCTTTTCGATGATGAATAAACGACCGGAGCCATCTGGCTGCAGGTCAACAGGACGCTCTAGACCCGATACGATCATTTTCCATTCATACGCGCTGGCATTGGGAAATGTTGTTGTACTTGAAGGTGTATTTGTAACGGATATCTCCTCCGTCGGCACGGGGGAATTGGGAATCGCTGTCGGGGAGACTAAAGTAGGTATGCCGGTAGCAGTGATCGGAGTCGGAGGAACCGGGGTTGCCAATCCGCTGCACGCGACCACGAACACCGCGATCAATGGAGGAATGAGACGCTTCATTTGGAGTCGGTCACATCCGTTGATTCAGCGTCTACAATATCATCATCACTGCCACCATCGCCCGCAAGCATCTCGAGATCATCCATGTGCTCTTTTACAATGTCATCCGGGCAAAGCTGGACAAAGAGCGTTGAGCCGATCCACAAAATGGCAGCGTCATCCAAAGCACCGATCACCGGGAACACAACACCCGGAGCCAGATCCACCGGCGAGATCAAATACGCAAGTGAGGCAACGGGAAGGATCTTGAGAAACACACTGACACGTTTATCACCCATCAATCGTCCGATCAGTTTGAGCTGCTTTACCAATCCCTGCACCATGCCACCCTGTGGTGCGAGCAATTTTCTTCGATTATCACTCATCTGAGTCTCCTACTCTCCATGTTGGATATCGATGAGAAGTTCATCACTTCTCATGCGTCTGATTATAAGACACCTGATTTGAATTCCAACAACAGGCGCCATGATTCATATACGAAATATACCCTTTTCGGTGGCAAATCACCGGCAGGTTGACAGATGGGCTACGGTACAATTCGCCCATGCCTTATCTGATCGATGGACATAACCTGATCCCCAAACTCGGATTGCGCCTCGACTCGATGGACGATGAGATGCAGTTGGTCGCCATCTTGCAGGAATTTTGCAGGCGGGACCGCAAGCAGGTGGATGTCTACTTCGATGGAGCGCCTGCGCCTCATGCCGGGACCCGGAACTTTGGCGCCGTTACAGCGCATTTCATCCGGCTGGGAACGACCGCCGATAACGCCATCCGCAATCGATTGAAAAGTCTCGGCAAAAGCGCAAAAAATTGGACTGTTGTTTCCTCCGATCGACAGGTGCAGGCAGAAGCACGTGCAGTCCGCGCTGAAATCCTTTCCTCCGACGCGTTTACAGCAATGCTAAAGCAGGCACCCGATTCTGCGCCCAAAGCGAACAATGACCGCAAACTCTCCGATAACGAAGTGGATGAATGGCTGAGGCTGTTTCAAAAGGGGAAACCAAAATAAATCTATCACATTCCAGACTTGCATAGTACGAATGTCTCAGAAAGAAGGATGCTTCTTTTGGGTACTTTTTATAATATTTATATGGACAATTCGGATGAATTAATGTATATTTTACTTGACACCTGCCCTCCCCTTTATTGGTATTTAGGTGTCTGACCGCCGTCTGCGTCCAGCATGCCCCCCCCATGCTGGAGAGGCGGCGGTTCTTTGCGCCAATTCCCGCACATCCCACAGTTCAATTGGAAGTTACGCTCACACAAGATCTCGATTCTCTTTGGGAGCAGGAACGATATAATCTGACCATGAGCACCGTTTATACATTTGTCTCTTCGCCGAATCATGCATATCCCGATCACCCGGAGAGACCCGCACGCCTGGAGCTTTTACAGCCACAACTCAACTCTTTTAATGCAGAGCAGATCGAAACACGGACTGCAACACGCGAAGAAGTCGCATATGCTCACGACCCAAAATTGGTCTCAGCCATCGAGAGAGTCTGCCGTGAAGAGTCACCTGCGATCATTGACTACGCCCCCACATATGTGACAGCATCATCTTTTGAAGATGCCCTGCTTGCGGCCGGCGGAGTGATTTCCTGCGCGCGAGCAGTCATCGACGGCGATGCTAGGAACGCGTTTGCCATCGTCCGCCCGCCGGGACATCACGCCGAACCTGACCGGGCAATGGGTTTTTGCATCTTCAACAATGTCGCTATTGGAGTGCGCTACGCCATTGAGCGCGGGCTGGAACGAGTCATGGTCATTGACTACGATGCCCATCACGGCAACGGAACACAAGCTGCATTCATGAACGAGGAACGCGTTGCATTCCTATCGGCACATCAGTGGGGAATTTATCCCGGCACAGGCTGGATCGACGATGCGTCACATGCAAGAAGACGGATCGTGAACGTGCCGTTGCCTGCCTATGCAGGCGACCATGCCTATGAACAAGTTGCCGATCAGATCTTTCATCCGTTCG
>CAZKSG010000087.1:5869-17653 GCA_964555335.1 uncultured Anaerolinea sp. | reverse complement strand
CCGTGGGTATCGGTCTCTGCCGCACCGAGCACATGTTCTTTGAACCCGAGCGCCTCCCCATCGTTCAGCGCATGATCCTGGCTGGACCTGGTGAAGAACGCAACCAGAAGCTCAACGAGCTGCTCCCCTACCAGCGCAAGGACTTCGATGGTCTGTTCGAAGCGATGAACGGCTACCCTGTGATCATCCGCTTGATCGACCCGCCGCTGCATGAGTTCATGCCCGATGAAGAAAAACTTCTCGAAGAAGTGATCGAGATGCGCGTCAAGGGCCAGACCGAAGGCTTGGCTGATAAGGAACACCTGCTTGTCGCAATCAAAGGTATGCACGAATCCAACCCAATGATGGGTCTGCGCGGTGTCCGCCTCTCCATTCAGATCCCTGAGATCGTGGAAATGCAAGTCCGCGCCATCTTCGAAGCCGCCGCCGACTGCACGCTGCGCGGCATCGTCGTGAAGCCTGAAGTGATGATCCCGTTGACCGGAACCGTCAAGGAACTGGAATGGATCCAGCCGAGACTCGAACGCATTGCCAAAGCTGTTATGGAAGAGAAGAACGTCAAGTTCGCCTATAAATTTGGTACCATGATCGAGATCCCGCGCGCCGCAGTGACCGCCGGTGAAGTTGCCGAACGCGCTGAGTTCTTCTCCTTCGGTACCAACGACCTGACCCAGATGACCTACGGTTATTCCCGCGATGATGCTGAGCGCAATTTCCTGATCACCTATCAGGAACAAAACATCCTTGAGAAGAATCCCTTCCAGGCGCTCGACCGCGGTGGCGTGGGCAAACTCATGGATTGGGCCATCAGCGAAGGCCGTGCCACCCGCCCCGAGCTCGAAGTGGGCATCTGCGGTGAACACGGTGGCGAACCCAGCTCGATCGAGTGGTGCCATATCATCGGCAATAACTACGTATCCTGCTCGCCGTTCCGCGTGCCGGTTGCCCGTTTGGCTGCGGCGCATGCTGCATTGAAACACCGTCCCGTCAAAGCAGCCGCCCCTAAGAAGGCTGCTGCCAAAAAAGCAGTCAAGAAGGTTGTCAAGAAAGTCGCAAAGAAGACAGCCAAGAAGAAGTAAGAATTAACGAAATAAAAATGGCGCACTTTTGAGTGCGCCATTTTTATTTCACGTACGGACTGTTATCGGACATTGAGTACCTGTCCAACGTAGATGATGTTCGCGTTCTTGATGTTCGGGTTCAGGTAGAGCAGATTGTCTACGGTCGTTCCAAACTTGTTGGCGATGATCCGCAGGGTGTCACCCTTCTGTACAATGTAGGTGGCGGCATCAGTAGGGACGGTGATCGCCTGCCCAACGTAAATCACATTCGGGTTACTGATCTGCGGGTTGAGCTTGATCAATGCATCCACAGAGATACTGAACTTTGAAGCGATCTTACGCATCGTATCACCAGATTGGACGTAGTAGGTCTGTCCACCAGATGACGGGGGCGGAACAGGCACGGCACGGCCTGAGGGCACAACCAGACGTTGTCCTTCATAGATCAGATTGGCATTGACAATGCTCTTATTCAGGGAAAGCAAGGTATCTACCGATGTTCCAAACTGGAGAGCCAGGGACTTCAACGTATCGCCACGCATGACAATATACGTGTCATAACCGTTATCTCCATACAAACGGGCACCGGGTAGAAGCAGGACCTGTCCGGGGTAGATCAGGTTGCCGTTGCCGATCTCAGGGTTGGCTCGCTGTAAAGCAGAAACCGTGGTACCACAACGGTCGGCAATCTTGCGCAATGTATCGCCGCTGGCGACCACCACGCTGTTTGCGCAACTCGCTGCAAATGCTGCGCCAGTGGTTGCAAACATTCCTGCCAGCAATGCCAAAACAACAAATAATTGAATAAATCGTTTGTTCATCGAAACCTCCATTTCGTGTTCCTTCGTATGATGTCAATGGACACGAAAAAGTTCCGAAAAAGTCCCCACTTGATACCAGAGTACTATTACTTTTGCATTGCAAAACCCTTTGGCATTTCCGCGTACACGCCGCGCATTTCTTCCGGTAAAACTTGCGCAAGCGTGAACATCAGGCGATCTGTTAACGCCAAAGGGGTTTCATTTGCCTTTGGCCGTAGCACAGGCAGCAACTGGATATAAACTTTTGCTCGCTGTGGGAACTGTTTGAAGAAACGGTCTGAACCTATGATCGCCATCGGCACAATGGGACACTGCGCCTCGATCGCCAATCGAGCCGTTCCCGTTTTAGCAACACCCAGTCCCCTCCCTTTTGAACGCATCCCTTCGGGGAACATGGCGAGAACTTGACCATGGTTCAACACCTTCGCCGCGTGACGCATCGCCCAGACATCTTTTTCACCGCGATTGAACGGGAAGGCGCTCAAATTGCGGACGAGTAAGTCTACAAGAGGATTCTTGAATAATTCCGCTTTCGCCATAAAGAACAGCGGACGTGGCAATGCGAATTGCATTGGAAACACATCAAAGTTAGTGACATGATTCGCCGCCACGATCACTGCTCCTTCACTTGGAAAGTTCTCCAGCCCATGAACCTGCATTTCCATGACAAAGCCAAAGAGAAAACGGGCAAGCCGAACGAGCGCGCGCCGCTGAGGTGTGTCAGCAAAGTAGAATTTCTTTTGATCGCGAGGATCAATGACCGGCTGGGGGTGAGGCGTAGAGTCCATGACAAATGTCGTAGAGAAAGTGGATTATACTTGCGTGAACGATAACATCAGTTCACGAATGGGGTATTCGTGCCACTGGTAATAACACTTGGAGAACAAAATGGACACAATCATTGAAAGCATTTCAGCCCTTGAAATCCTGGACTCACGTGGCAACCCCACGGTGGAAGTCGAAGTCGCACTGGCCGACGGTTCGTGGGGACGCGCTGCCGTTCCCTCTGGCGCTTCCACGGGCGTGCATGAAGCGCTCGAACTGCGCGATGGCGATAAGAAACGTTATCTAGGCAAGGGTGTTTCACAAGCCGTTGCCAACGTCAACGGTGTGATCGCCGAAAACCTTTTCGGCTGGGACGCCGCCGAACAAAAAGCCATCGACGCCGAACTGCTCGCCCTCGACGGCACACCGAACAAATCCAAGCTTGGTGCGAACGCGATCCTGGGCGTGAGCCTGGCAGTCGCCAAGGCTGCTGCCAATTCCTTCGGTTTGCCGCTCTACCGTTACCTCGGTGGCGTATATGCCCACGTGCTACCCGTCCCAATGCTCAACATCCTCAATGGCGGCGCTCACACCGCCTGGCAGTCCACGGACATGCAGGAATTCATGGTCATGCCGTTCGGTGCGCCAACATTCGCTGAAGGCGTGCGTTGGGGCGCTGAGATCTACCACGCGCTCAAGTCTGTCTTGAAAGAAAAAGGCTACGCCACGCTCGTCGGTGATGAAGGTGGTTATGCCCCTGCGCTCAAAGCCAACAACGAGGCGATCGAAGTCATTCTCGCCGCCATCGAAAAGGCTGGCTTCAAGGCTGGCCGCGATAAGGATGTTGCCATCGCGCTCGACCCTGCTGCATCCGAACTCTATGAAGAAGAGACCAAACTCTACAATCTGCGCAAGGAAGGCAAGAAACTGACCGGCGAACAGATGGTTGATTTCTGGACCAAGTGGGTAAACGACTATCCCATCGTCTCCATCGAAGATGGTCTTGCACAGGACGACTGGGCATCGTGGCAATTGATGGTTTCCAAGCTTGGTGACAAGCTCCAGATCGTCGGTGATGACCTGCTCGTGACCAACCCCGAGCGCGTCCGCAAGGCGATCAAAGACAATGCTGCCAACGCATTGCTGGTCAAGGTGAACCAGATCGGTTCCCTGACCGAGACCATCGAAGCCGTGGACGCCTGCCACCGTGCCGGATGGCGCGCGGTCACATCGCACCGCTCTGGCGAAACCGAAGACTCCACCATCGCTGATCTCGCTGTGGCTTTGAACACGGGACAAATCAAGACCGGTGCTCCCGCCCGCTCTGACCGCGTGGCGAAGTATAACCAACTCATCCGCATCGAAGCGGAATTGGGCGATACCGCCAAGTATGCAGGCTGGGCTGCTCTGAAGTAAGAATAGAGTAAACAAACTCCTTCGGGGACAGCCACCCGAAGGAGTAATTTTTTGGGAGGGACGTATGTCCAGCAATGAGGATATTCAACGATACTTTGCAAACCGACAAAAGGAAATCGACGGGGCGGCATTATATCGGGTTCTGGCAGAAACAGAAAAACAACCACAGATGTCACAAGTGTACGCAAAGCTTGCGGCAAGTGAAGAGAAACATGCCGCCGCATGGGAAAAGAAACTCAGCGATCTCAAGGTCACCATTCCACCGCGTAAGCCGACGTGGCGTGCAGCGACCATGATCTGGCTGGCAAAGCGTTTTGGTCCGCAATTCGTATTGCCGACCATCACCAGCAACGAAAAAGCAGACAGCCAGGCGTACGATGGCCAGCCTGATTCAGAAGCCAGCGAATTTTCGCTGGAGGAGAAATCACATGCCCGCTTGCTTTCCGTTGCTTCCAGCTCAACAGGTGGAATGTCTGGCGGAACCGTCGCTCAACTCGAAGGACGTCATAAAGCCGGCGGCGGAAATGCCTTGCGTGCGGCCGTGCTTGGCGCAAACGATGGACTTGTATCCATTTTGAGTCTCACCATGGGCGTTGCAGGTGCGACCAATTCAAGGCCCGACATCTTGATCGCAGGTCTTGCCGGTGTACTGGCTGGTGCAGGTTCGATGGCGCTTGGAGAATGGCTCTCGGTTCAAAGTTCACGTGAACTGTATGAACACCAAATCAAGATCGAAGCCGAAGAGATCGCAACAAACCCTGAAGAAGAGCAGGAAGAACTGGCTTTGATCTATCAATCCAAGGGTTTACCAGAAGATCGTGCGAGAGAGATGGCGTCGCATATGATGGCTGATAAGGCAAACATTCTCGACACTCTTGCACGTGAAGAACTGGGTATCGACCCAGAAGAACTTGGGGGCTCGGCATATGAAGCCGCGTTTACATCGTTCTTCCTGTTCGCGTTCGGCGCACTGTTCCCCATGTTCCCCTATTTCTTCTGGAGCGGGACGCTTGCCATCATTCTAAGTCTGGTCATCAGTGCAATTGGGCTTTTCATCATCGGTGCGGCAATCACCCTGATGACCGGCAAAAGTGTCTGGTTCTCCGGGACACGTCAGGTACTGGTCGGAATCGCCGCCGCCGCCCTTACCTATGGCATAGGAAAATTGATCGGCGTTTCTGTAGGATAAAATCATCTCGTAAACAAAACGTCCCGAAGGTTTGAAATTTTCGGGACGTTCTGTTTTATATGCGATTGGCATATTTATCCGCAAACAACGCAGGCTGTCCACCTGTGTGCCAAAACAAGATTGTCTCTTCCTTTTTGAAGAATCCGTTGCGGATGAGGTCGATCATCCCCGCGGCGGCGCGACCCGTGTAAACTGGATCAAGCAATAATCCCTCGCATTTCGCAAACAATTGAACCGCCTCCCGCTCCGCGTCGGTCAACACGCCATAGCCTGCTTTGCAGTATTTGGCATTCGCCAACACATCAGCAGGACCAAACTCGATCCGCTCCCCCATTTTTTCACTTGCATCCGATGCCAGCTTGGATATGTGCTCCTTCAACCATCCTTCTGACTCATCGATGCTGATTCCCAACACTTTGCCTTTGAATCCGCTTACGCGCTGTCCCAGGACGAGTCCAGCATGCGTGCCGCCGGAGGATGTCCCAAACACGATCCAGTCTGCATGGACATTCTGCACCATGAACTCTTCCATGGCGAAAGCGTACCCCAACGCGCCAGTGGGACTCGATCCGCCGTATGGGACAAGGTAAGGCTTCTTTCCTTCTGCCGCCGCATGGTCAAATGCCTCTTGCAGGATACGGTCACGATCTTTTCGATCAGGGACAGCGATCACCTTTGCCCCAAACAACTCATCAAGCAACAGATTTGCCGTTGGCTTCTCAGGCATCTCGCCCGTCAATACCAGTGTGCATTCCAGCCCAAATCTCGCTGCAGCGGCAGCCGTTTGGCGGCAATGGTTCGATTGCATCGCACCACCGGAGATCAAGGTCCGTGCACCCTGGTCGAGAGCTTCCGCCACCAGAAATTCGAGCTTACGGGTCTTGTTGCCGCCGAAGGCGAGTCCCGTTTGGTCGTCGCGTTTGATCAATAAACGAGGTCCGCCCAGGGCTTCAGAAAGACGCGGTAGTTCCTCGATCGGGGTCGGAAGATGAGCAAAGCGGAGTCTCGAAATATTCATCACACGCCTCCCAACGATTGTTTCGTTTTTGCCTTCCCGCGTGAACGCATCACATCCAGTATACGCGGAATGATCTCTGAATACATCTTATACCAAAGCGGGCTGGGCGCAAAATCCCACGCGCCGAGAGTGCGTACGACCTGTCCACCCAGCCCTTCTTTGAAACGATAGACTCCCCACATGGAGTCGCTTTCATCGAAGACATCGGGGGCTCCCCAAAGATCATACACTGTACACCCCTTGGCTTTCGCCCGTTTCATCGCTTCCCATTGGAGCAAATAGGTTGGCATCTTTTCGCGGTGTGCGTCACGTGACATTCCGTAGACGTAATATGCGCGTCCGGCAAAATAAAAAACAAAGATCGCGGCGACAGGTCCACCATCCACTTCGGCGATCAATGGCTCACAGGATGGCTCACTGGAATCCATGAATAGATTCCAAACCGTCTTGTAATACTTTTCATCACGGATCACAAACCCGTCACGCACAGATGTTTCGGCATACATCTTGTATAGCATGGACAGATCGTCTTTCGTGCCTACGCGCAGCATAACACCCTTCTTCTCTGCCAAACGGACGTTGTAACGTGTCTTCTGCTTCATGCGCGCCAGCATCTCTTCTTCGGATGGATTCAAATCGATCAGGACAGTATTCTTGAACTGGATCTGATCCGCAGAATATTTCCACCCCTTGCGCCTCACCAATAATGATACTGCCCGTCCATGATAGTTGATAACATCTTCTTCACTCTTGGGGATTCCTGTGCCCAATGTTACATCAGGGTCCATCTTCAGGAAGATCGCACCCTGCTTCTTCGCGAAGGATTGAAGGTCATCAAGCACACGGCTTCGTAAAGGCTCGTTTTTCCAATCCAAGAGCGGACCTTTTGGAGAATACAGAATTGACAGCCGCGCGGCGAAACCATTGCGAATGACTTGACGTTTGAGAACCAAAGCAGCGGCAGAGGGATAAAACGCGAAAGAAGAAAGGTTGCTGATGTCCTTTGCTTCCTTCATTTTTCCTTCACGGTCCCAAACAAGATAGATCGGTTCCCATCCATACTTCGCCTTCACCTGCCCCCATTCGTAGGTTTGGAGGAAGTGCGGATTGGGAAGTTGGGAAATAAGAGAATTCCAAAGGTCTGTTGTCATAATGCAGATTCTCTTTGTTTGGCCTGAGTACACCACTCAGCGATTATTTTATCCTGACCTGCCTTGGTGATGTAAGCCGGGATTTCATGATAGGCAAAATATTTACCGTCAAGCGCTTCATGGTTGATTCGCAAATCTCCCGAAACCTTTATCGCTTTATAAACAAAAACGATACCACTACCGCGTGGATCATCGGAAAAATAATACGTTTTGACGAAATCTCCAATTTCCACATCCAACCCAGTTTCTTCAAACACCTCCCGCCGGGCCGCATCTCGTGGATCTTCATCCGCTTCGACATATCCAGCCGGGGTCATCCAACTCCCCACCCAGGGTTCGTGGGCTCTTTGGATCAACAATAGTTTATTGTTCTGTTCAATGATCACCGCTGCGCCAACCTTGGGTTGTACGTAATACACCCATCCACATTTGGGACATACTTCCCGTTCCCGATGGTCAGCCATACGTGTTTCGACAATACTTCCACATTGATAACAATGGTGTGCCATTATTCCCTATTCCCAATAAACTTCAGATAAGCCCAATACAATAACGGATTGTAGACTCGATCCACTGCCTGCACAGCGCGCCTAAGCTGACCACCGAATCCACGTTTAAAGCGATAGACACCCCATAAACCATCGTGCCGGGACTCAAAGTTCGCTTCGAGCGTAATTTCATCTTCGTCCGGGACACCCCAGAGATCATATTCATCGCAACCGTGTGCTTTTGCCCACTTCATCGCTTCCCATTGGAGCAGGTAGGTTGGCATGCGATTGCGTTCTTCATCGGTGGATGCGCCATACAAATAATAGGCACGATTTCCGTTACGAGCGACGAACAGGGCCGCCAATGCTTTGCCTTCATATTCAGCGAGAAGGATCTCCCCCATTCCCTTAGAGTGCATCAGTTCATAAGCACGTTTATAGTACTCAAAAGAATGAACACCAAACCCATCACGCCCGCCGGTAACCAGCATCATCTGGTGAAAGGCCGCGAGATTGTCCCATGCGCGAACACTGACTCCTTTTTTTTCAGCCAGGCGGATGTTATAGCGCGTCTTCTGTTTCATCCGCGCGAGAATATCATCCTCGCCGCCTGAAATACCAACGATGATCGTGCGTGGAGGCTGGATATTATGAGGAGAGGTACGAAGTGTCAGATACCAGGTGTTAGATTTTTGGTCATCCCAAAGGTCTGGCTCCAGTTTGAGGAACATCGCTCGATTCTGTTTACAGACAGTATCAATTTCCTTCTGCAGAGACTCACCAGGATTTGCTTTGGGAACATATCCTATCGTAAATCCCAGCGGCAGTTTGCGAAACAAAACCTGAACTCCTGCAGCCCCGTTCACAATGCGAACAGGTCTCCACCCAAAAGCGGACTTTAACTCACCCCACTCGCCTGTCTGTAATAAATGGGCATTGGGATAATTCTGTAGATATTGATTCCATTCAACGAGAGAGACAACAGGCATGAACGTGTCACCGCATCCAATCGATCACTTCTTGCAAGCCATCTGCCAGAGAAACCTGCGCACGGAATCCCATCAAATCCACGGCTTTTTGCGGGCTGCCAACGGAACGATAAATATCTCCGGCCCGTGGCGCGGCAAATTCATGTGTGGGTGCATTGGGAAGAAGTTCATACATTACATCGAGCAAGTCAAGTAAACGCGTCTCGACGCCAGTGCAAACATTGAATATTTTCCCTGCCACGTTCGGATGCTCCGACGCAATTAAATTGGCACTCACAACATCACGCACGTTGATCAAGTCACGCGTCTGCCCACCATCCCCATAGATGATCACCGGCTTGTTATCGAGTAATCGCCGGGCAAAGATCGGCACTGCGGCAGCATACATTGAATCAGGTCGCTGGCGTGGACCGTATACATTGAAATAACGAAGTGCAACAACTTCAAATCCAAAGGCGCCAGTGAACAGCTCCGCATACATTTCCTTTACCCGTTTCGATACCGCATACGGCGACTTGGGCTGAAGAGTGGTTTCTTCAATGAGAGGCAGTGCATCCGAATCGCCATATACGGCTGCGCTCGAAGCCACAACTGCACGTCTAACGCCAGCTTTGCGCGCCGCATCGAACAGTAAAGATGTGCCTGAGATGTTGATGTCAAAACAATCCTGAGGTTCTTCCATGGACTGCGGGACAGAGACAAAAGCCGCTTCGTGGAATAGGATATCGACGCCGTGAACAGCTTCACCAACGCGAGAGGCGTCCCTCACGTCTCCTTCCAAAACCTCAAACCGTGTCCCATCAAATCGACGCGCTAAGTCTTCAATATTTTCCCGTTTCCCTGTGCTGAAATTATCCAGCACACGGACATGATGTCCCTGCTCAAGCAGGGACTCAGCAATATGCGACCCAATAAAACCAGCGCCACCCGTTACAAGGTATTTCATATTATCTCCCGGTTCGTCGAAGTACAGTTCCGATCGTCCGCAGGATGATGGCAATGTCCATCGTCAGCGTGCGATGTTTGATGTAATACAGATCATATTCGAGTTTAATGACCGTTTCGGTGACACTGGCCACGTATCCATAATTGATCTGTGCCCAACCCGTGAGCCCTGGCTTGACAAGCAAACGCGCCCGATAGAACGGAATTTGTTTCTGATATTCGTTCACCAATCCCGGCCGCTCGGCGCGCGGACCGACCAGACTCATCTCGCCGCGCAGTACAGAAAAGAACTGCGGTAGTTCATCGAGACGTGTGCGGCGCAGGAAATTGCCCACGCGGGTAACCCGCGGATCGTTCTCTGTCGTGATACTGGCAATTCCATCCATTCCGCTTTCGTTGCGCATGGAACGGAACTTGTATATCTTGAAACGCTGTCCACCTTTGCCAAGGCGGTCTTGTGAATAAAAGATCGGAGAGCCCGAGTCAACCCAGACTGCAAATGCAAGAAACGGGAGCAGGATCACAAAAATGATGCATCCCACCAACCCACCGATGATATCCAACACACGTTTAATGAGAAGATAAAAACCGCTGACATGCAACTCATCCACAAACGAACGGATGATCCAATCCGACTCCAGGTGATGGACCGGTACGCGGCTGGTCATTTCTTCATACAGAAGCGGCATACGCGTCACATCCACACCGCGCTCCTGGGCATCGAGGATGGTCTGAAACGCCACGCCTTTGATCGCGCCGTTAATGGCTACTACAATATCCGAAATGCGATAGACGTCGATGAGATTCAAAAGATGCGCGGTCGTCCCTAATACCGGAACACCGTGAAAGACCTTGCCAGCCTTCTGTCTATCGTCATCGATAAAGCCAATGATATTGAAGGAACGGGTACCAGAAGTTTGATAGAGTTGTGCAAGGGTTTGCCCGGCCTTGCCCGCGCCTATCACCATGATGCGCCGCCGCTGACCGGTGGATTTGTAGATACGGATAAAGATCATGCGCCAGGAGAGCGTGAGCGCAGATGCAAACAACAGAAATGCTCCAACACCGATACGAGGGAGCAAAGTGGGGTCCTGCTTGATGATAAAGACCAGCGAGTACGCAACCAAGCCCAGAAAAGCAGCCAATGCAATGCCGCGGGTGGTTTTGCGCCCACTGGCAGCAATGTGTGGTTCATACAATTCCACCAGCAACAGCATCCATGCAATGGGTAGAAGATAGAACCAAAACGGGACTTCGATGTTCATTTGCTGGATCTGCGTGACGGCCCTGCCCATGGGCACACCTCGATCCAGTAATTCTGCCAGACGCACAGACAGGTTGTACTGTCGCCAGGTATAGAGCGCCAGGAACAGAGACCCAACAGCCATGAACAGATCGCCGATGAACAGGATCGCACGATGCTCATTGGGTCGCAGGCGCAGCGGTGTAGTACGGATGTTATCAGCCATTCTTAATTCTTACTCGATGTGAGCATACTCCACAGAAATCCGCTGCCCCAGCTGGTATGCATGACGGAGATCGCCAGCGGGAAGCCGAACAGCAGATAAAGTTTACGTTGTTTCAATGAGGCGTGAATGCCTGCAATCAAAAGGACAAGAAAATAAAGTGCGATCTCCGCAACCAATAACCACGAGACAATCGGAACAAAAACTGAAATAAGCGCAAGCCCGACCAAGCTCAAGACGAACAAGGGAGGCAAAGCCTGCCGCCAGCGCAGTGTATCAGGAAAACGCCGCAGCATGCGCCATTTCCAATATCCGTAACGCCAGTATTGGCGCATCAGTTCCATAAACGTGGAACGTGCAAAATAAATGGAACGGATCGATGGATCGAGCCATACGCGTCCGCCCGATTTGCGGATGCGTGCATTGAACTCATAATCTTCATTTGTCAGGAGCGATTCGTTGTAAGGTCCGATCT
>CAZKSG010000087.1:0-5769 GCA_964555335.1 uncultured Anaerolinea sp. | reverse complement strand
GCATTGAACTCATAATCTTCATTTGTCAGGAGCGATTCGTTGTAAGGTCCGATCTTCTCGATCAGCGAGCGGCGAAACGAACCGAACGGTACCGTATCCACTTCTGATGCTTGGGCTGCAAGGCGATACATCGCATCTCCCACTCCCAGCTTGTGAGCTGCTGCAGCTGCGATCGACTCGGCCGTCCAGGTCTGTGCGCCGGGGCGAATTTCCCACACGCCACCTACATTATCTCCGCGGCCCGCTTCAAGAGCTTTGACAGAATTCTCCACGTAATCTGGATACGGCTTGGAATGAGCATCCGAGCGGAGGATGATCTCGCCGCGTGCCGCTTCAATGGCACGATTCACGCCTGAAGGAATGTTACGAAGCGCATTATCCACCACACGAACTTCCAGGTTGGGAAAATCCCTTTGAAATGCAGCAATCTCTTCGCGCGTACGATCGGTGGACATGCCATCCGACACGATCACTTCCATTTCAGCGTGCGAAAAAGTCTGTGCATATAGCGCCTCAAGGAGCAGGCGAATGGTGGATTGCTCGTTATAACAGGGAACAATGATGGAAACTTTTGGCGACATTTTTCTGTACGATCTACAATGATAATCGTAAATCGCATTTTCGAATTAGGTTATCGCAAGCGGCAAATGGATCAAGAACGTCGTCCCATGCCCCACCTCACTGCGGACGCTAATTCTACCACCATGCGCCTCCACGATCTCCTTGACGATTGCCAGTCCCAGACCTGCACCATGACCTTCGCCACCGGCCCGGGATTCGTCAACCTGATAGAACCGGTCAAACAGACGCGGCAACGCCTCCTTTGAGACGCCGACGCCTGTATCCGTTATGGAAATTTCCATCTCCGCCCCGGTTTTCGCAGCGGCAAGCGTCACCTGTCCATTTGCGGGTGTGAATTTCAGGGCATTATCCACCAGGTTCATGAAGACTTGTGCCAGCCTGTCACCATCTCCGATCAGGGTTGGCAACTGCTCAAGGGCATTCAATCGCAACATGATATTTGCCTTTTGCGCCTGTGGCAAAAATTTATCAAGGATATTTTGCAGCAGAACCTTTACATCCACAGCAGACATTTTCAGGTCAGCCGTGCCTGCTTCAAGTTTGGCAAGGTCGAGCAAGGCAAGCGCCATTCGATGCATGCGTCCCGCTTCATCGTAGATGATCTGCGCAGCCTGTTTCCGCGTTTCGGGGGTATCCGCCGTGTCGTCGAGGATCGCCTGCGCAAATCCTTGAATGGATGTAAGCGGAGTCTTCAACTCGTGCGAAACATTGGCAACAAAATCACGCTGGGAGCGCTGGCTGCTCTCCACCCTGGCGATCATCGAATTGAAGGCGCGCGCCAGATCCTGCACTTCATGGGGACCGCTCGGTTTAATCACTCTCATTTCTTCAGAGGGATACGCCTGTGCCGCATGGACAACCTTCTGCAACGGGTCCGCCACCCAACGTGAAACGACATACGCGAAGATGAGCGACAGGAACAGGGCGATCAATCCCCCTTCGACAATGGGAAACAGAAATTCATCGGCAAACACGCTTAACATCGCCACACGCGGACGTGGTGCGGCCACCACGAGAATGCGGTCTGCCGACAGTCGCTTGTACGTGTATAACCACAAGGCGCCCTTATCATCGCGAGCTGTTTGCGCGGCCCGGTTCAAGATATTTTTGCGGGGAAACGGAAGCCCGGGTTCGTTAGGGTTGGAATCAAAGACTAGGCTGTGATTTGAGTCGAACAGGATCACGCGCACATCATAAGTCTGTGTGATCTGACTCAGTTGGTTCAGGTCCCCAATGTACTGCGTTGGGTTGGCGACAACCGTGCCTTGTGCATTCTTCAACCGTTCCTGTGTCTGCCGGGACAACAGCGGATTACGGATCAAAAAAGCAAGCAACACCAACGTCACAATGCACAAGGCAATTGTGATAATGATTGCATAACTTAACCACAAACGTGAACGGAGGGAAGTGAACATAGCATTGTCATGCCACAAGCATGACCTATTGAGTCTTTATAAAGGAATTCAATTGCTCTCTCAGCTTCAACAACAGATCGTACAGCTCATCCAACTCAATTTCCGTCAAGACAGACCAGGGAGCATAAAAATATTCGTTGGTCAGTTTTTCAACCTGCTCGTGCAGTTCGCGTCCTTTTGGTGTGATACGGAAAATATCACTGGCATCCGCTTGTTCTGCCCAACCGATTTGCACCGCCGCCTGGAGTGCAACTGCGTACTCATCGACCTCGTACCCACGGAACGACATCGCCTCCGCTAATTGCTCTGCGGTGACAGTTGTACTTTTCCACAAGGAGCCTAATACGCTCCAGACGATCCCCGCCTGCCCAAAATGCGGATAGGCCGCCGAGAGATGCGAATCGTCACGATAGGCGAACAGATCCATGATGGATTCCCTGACTTGAATGATGACAGGGCTATTCGTATCGCTGACATGAAACCGCTTCAGAACCGCCCATTTTTCTGGCGGCTGTGAGGCTGTGGAGTTGGCAATGACGATCTGTTTCAACAAATCTTCCAGCCGCTCCAAATTAATATCTGTAAACGATTCAAAAGGCAGCAGGTGCTCATCTCCTGCCTGAATGATCCTGGCGGCTGCCTGACGTGCCCGCTCAGTGACGCGATACTCGTCTTCGGGGACCGGTTCGATCCAACCTTTGAAGTTAAGGGTCGCAAATGCTTTATCAAAAAGGTGCGGGTTCGAGAAAGGGTCCCGCTTTTGAAAATTAGGTGTGGAAAAAATCTCCAGTCCCAGTTCGCTGTAATAATACAACTCGATTGGAATGTTGGACCGGATCGCTGCATCTTCGATGTGCGGCTCGGTGATCATCCAGAATTCCTGAACGATGGAGTGGATAAGGGGCCAGAATTTGGTAAGGGATTCGAGTTGCATCAAGGTGTCGCTCTTCGACTGCGTTACGTTCCGCTCAAAGCGGAGGTACCACCAACTTGTATCCAACTCCCGTCACGGTTTCGATCTTGACATTGCTTGGCTCCAGTTTCCTGCGCAGGTGTGCCACATGGACATCCACGGTGCGGGTCTGACCATAAAAATCGAAGCCCCATGCCTTTCGCAAAATCTGCTCGCGGCTGAGGACGAGTCCACGGTGTTCGGCCAGGGCGAGGAGAAGGTCGAATTCCTGGGTACGCAGGTCAAGGCTTTGCGAATCGACGCAGACCTCCCGTCTGGCGGGGTCAATCGTCAGATCGCCGAGACGGATGGGGGCCGAGTCGTCCACCTTTCGTTCGGACCGTCGCAGAATAGCTTTGACGCGTGCAACCAGTTCGCGCGGGTTGAACGGTTTGGTCAGGTAGTCATCGGCGCCAAGTTCAAGACCAAGGATCTTATCGATATCCTCGTCGCGGGCAGTGAGCATGAGAATGGCGGTCGGGTCGTTTGTCGCTCGCAAGCGGCGGCAGACTTCAAAACCATCGAGCTTTGGAAGCATCACATCCAACACCACAAGAGCGGGATGTTCGCGCACCACCGCGGTAAGAGCAGATTGCCCATCACCGACCGAGACAATGCGAAATCCTTCGCGTTCGAGGTACATGCGCGAAAGCTGGATGATGGATGGTTCGTCGTCGACGAGGAGGATGAGTTCGTTCAAGGTTGTTCAAACATGAAGAGCACAATGCACACAGGGGAAACGAGTGTTTTTTGTATCCTTCGCATTCTTTGTGTTTAGTCGCCGCGGGCAGGATTAATGAGGGCAATACATTCGATCTCGACTAGCGCGTTCTTGGGTAACGCTGCCACCTGGACGGTGCTGCGTGCTGGTGCATTCTCGGGAAAGAACTCTGCATAGACAGAATTCATGCTGGCAAAGTCACGCATGTCCTGCAAAAAGACAGTAGTCTTGACGACAAAATTCAGCGCGGAGCTGGCGGCCTCCAATACATGCTTGAGGTTGGTGAGCACCTGGCGGGTTTGTGCTTCAATACCACCCTCGACCAATTCCATCGTGGCGGGGTCAAGCGCCACTTGCCCCGCGGTATAGACCAGCCCTTCGATGCGGATGGCCTGCGAATACGGACCCAAGGCCTTGGGCGCTTTTTCGGTGGAGACGATCTTCTTTCCTTCAGATGTATACATGTTGCCTCACAAGGTGTGTTTGATAGGTTGTGTAAGATGATTGTACATCTGATTATAGGAAGCGACCAGCCGCCGCAACACAGAGTCACGGAGATACAATTTTTCTCTGTGACTCTGTGCCACCACCAGGATGAAATTATGGTGTAGCGGTTGTCCACGGACGCGGGTTGGCTTCGCGGAAAGCTTTGATAGCTAATTTTAGCGCCTTACCGGTCCCATCCATGGCAGTTTTGATCTCTTGCAGTTTCTCATGCATAGCCTGCACAGTCTCTTTGGCTTTTTCAGGGTCGGTCACCTTGCCGTTCTCATCAAAGCCCTGATGCGAATTGACCAGTCCGTTGGTGCTTTCATACATGGGATGCGCCTCTTTGGCAGCCGCTTCGAACGCATTCAGTGCAGACTGAAGGGCAGAGACATCCTTTCCGTTCGCTGCTGCCTTGTCGATCAGGTTCTGAGCCCGGGCAGTGAACGAATCGAGGTGGTCATAACCTTTGCCGATCCGCTCATACGCCCGGAGTTGACGCGCCCAAGCCTGCTCCAACTTCTCATTGGGGATCTGTCCCGTCGGCGGCGGAGTCGGGTCCTTCTCCCCCATCGCAGATGCGCTGACGAACGGCATGACAGCCACCGCAAGCGCCATCATGAGAGCAAGCAGCATGGATTTCTTGAAGAACAGTTTCATCGTAAGCCTCCTTTATTTGGGATTACGATGATGATTCTAGATTGTGGATGTTATGGGGATACGGTGGGGTTGTAAAATTCTTGTAAAATGTCTGGTTAAGATAAGGCGAACACTTACTGCCTTTAGTGTGTTCTCACTCAACTGGAAGATGAGTTTACTTATACTCTTCTCAACACCAGCATCGTCAGATCATCAGCAGGCGGCATATCCTGCACGAAATTGAGCAGGGCTGCTTCGACCACGTCCAGCAGGTCGGAGGCGGAGGTACAGGAATTTGTGTGGATCGCATCAAGCAGGCGGTCTTCGCCATAGAACACACCTTCGGCATTGAAGGATTCGGTCAGTCCGTCGGTGTAGAGGAACAGGTTGTCACCGCTCTCGAATTGAAACGTGCGTTGATTCACAGGTTCGCCGGTCACCACGCCCAACGCGATGGCAGTACGGGTCAGTCTTTCGACTTCCCCGCTGTTCTTCACCCACAGGGGCGGGTTATGTCCGGCATTGACGTAGGTCAGTTCACTTTTGTCCATATCGAGCACAGCGTAGACCGCGGTGACGAACATCCCCTGGCGCGTGTCGGGGATGAGCAGGTCGTTGACACGTCTCATCGCCTCGGCGGGGCTTTGCGATTCGATCACGGCCGCGCGGACGAGGGTCCGTGTGAGCGCCATGAAGAGCGCAGCGGGCACACCCTTGTCGGCGACGTCGGCGATGAAAAGTCCAAGCTGTCCATCCGGGAGTTCGAAGACATCGTAAAAATCGCCGCCCACCTGTCGGGCAGTCTTCCAGCGTGCGGCCAATTCCCAGTTTTCAAATTGAGGCAAAGATTCGGGGATGAACGTCTGTTGGATCTGGCGCGCCAGTTGTACTTCGGTCTCAAGGCGTTCGCGCACGACCATCTCTTTTTGCAGCATGTCATTTTGGATGGCGAGTGCGGCTTGCTGGGCAATGCC
>CAZKSG010000086.1:0-17741 GCA_964555335.1 uncultured Anaerolinea sp. | reverse complement strand
AAGGCTTTGAGTTCCTTCTCGGGGCGGGCGAACGTGGATTTGACATCGCGCACGTACAACTGCACGACTTCCTTGCCCGCGACCTTGCCGGTGTTGGTCACATCCACTTTGACCTTGAGTGTGTCCTTCGGCGTGATGGACTTGGCGCTCAGTTTCAAGTTGCTATATTTGAAATCGGTGTAGGAAAGTCCATGACCGAACGGGAAGAGCGGATTGACCTTCTTCTTGTCGTAGTAGCGATAGCCGACGAAGATGCCTTCGCCGTAGCGGACTTTGCCGTTCTCGCCCGGATAGTTGATGTATGCGGGATTATCTTCGAGTCGAACGGGGAAGGTGGTTGGCAGCTTGCCCGACGGGTTTTCATCGCCGAACAGGATATCTGCCAGCGCGTTGCCCTGCTCCTGACCGTCGTACCAAAGCTGCAACACGGCAGGCACTTTATCGAGCCACGGCATTTCGACGGCGGAACCGACATTCACGACCACGATGGTGTTCTTGTTGGCTTTCGCCACGCGGCGGATGAGTTCATCCTGTTTGCCGGGCAATTTCATATCCACGCGGTCGAAGCCTTCTGATTCCCAGTCACCGTTCAAGCTGGCGATGACGATGGCAACATCCGCTTTCTTGGCGAGCTTGACGGCTTCGCTCATCAGATCGAGCGGCTGCGGAGGCTGATGTCCGATGCCAACCGAGCGCCAGCGCGGGCTGCCCTGCCAGTAATATTCCACTTTGATGGGGTAGGACTGTCCGCCGATCAGTTCCACTTCGGCGAGTACTTCCTTGCCCATATCCGCATCCGAGGAATGATCCACGACGGCTTCATCATTGATGAACAGTTTGCACCAACCTACCGCAGAAAGCGAGAGCGTATGCACGCCGGATTCCTTCGGGGTGAAGAATCCTTCCATGCGCATGGAGAACGATTCTTGGTTGACGCCCGGCACGGATTTATCGAACCAGCCCTGCTGAATACGTGTGGTCACTTCGGTGTACATCGGAGCGCCGCCGAATTCGGTGCCGTTGAACAAGGTCAGCGTGAGACCGGGTAACCCATCTTCGTTGGTCAGCGTTTCGGGTGCGGGAGCCGGAAGCGACTTGTAGATGTGGCAGCCGGGGGCGGTATCCACTTTGATCTTCTTGCCTGCGCGGTTCTTGATCCCTTCGAAGGGTGAAACCGCGTAATGCGGGGTGACGGATGAACTTCCGCCGCCGAGAATCTGTGCCTGCGTCGCATACGGACCGATCACCGCGATGGATTTGACCTTCTTCAGCGGGAGCGTTCCATCGTTCTTCAGCAGGACGATCGCTTCGCGCGCCGCTTCGCGCATGATCTTGCGATGCTGCGGCTTATCTTCCCCTCGTTCGGGACTCAGTTCAGGCTGATCGAACAAACCGGCTTTTTCCAACACCCCAAGCAACCGCCGGACTTTGTTATCCAGGATCTCCTCGGTCAATGGACCATCATCCAGCGCGCGCTTGACCAGTTCTTCAGACATCCAGCGGGCTTGTCCGGGCATTTCGATGTCGAGTCCACCGCTGGGAACGTCCTTGTCGTAGGTGCCGAACCAATCGGACATGACGATGCCCTTATAGCCCCACTCGCCTTTGAGAATATCGTTGAGTGTGTGATCGTTCTCGCAGGCATACGTGCCGTTGATGCGGTTGTACGCCGACATGACCGCCCACGGATCCGATTTGCGGATGGCGATGCGGAACGGTTCGAGATAAATCTCGCGCAGGGTACGTTCATCCACTTCGGAACTGATCGAGAAGCGTTCGAACTCCTGATCGTTGGCGACGAGGTGTTTAATGCAGGCGCCCTTGCCTTTATCCTGAATGCCTTTGATGTACGCCGAGGCGATCATGCCGCTCAGGAACGGGTCTTCGGAATAGCATTCGAAGTTGCGCCCGGCGATGGGCGTGCGGTGAATGTTGACGGTGGGAGCAAGCAGGATGTGCGCGCCTTTGGCATCCAGTTCATCTGCCAGCACATTGCCAACTTTCTCGACAACTTCTGGATTCCACGTGGCGCCGAGGGCAATGCCGACCGGCGTGCAGACCGAGGGCGATGCCATGCCGCCCCATGCGCCGCGCGCGCCATTGGGTCCGTCGGTGACTTTGAACTGCGGGATATTAAGCCGTTGGTTGGGGACGCTGTGCCACAGGTCCGCGCCTGCGAGCATGGCAATTTTTTCTTCGAGGGTCATTTGTTTGAGAAGGTCGTCTATTCGAGACATGGGTAGCTCCGTGAGGAAGAACAGCTATGAAAGTGCTGCAAATTCTAAAGATCAGCGAAGGTGATAAGTTTGATTCCCTGGGCTTCGATCGCCGCTTTGATCTCAGGGTCCGTCAGAATCTTGAGCTCTTTTTCGCGCTGCAGGTTGTAAACGGATTCTTTTGCGAAATCGGCATCCACGTAACCGGGGTGACACATGAGTTCACTCGTGCCGCCACCGACGTTGTTGATGATGCCTAGTAGATTCTCCTTGGTGGCTGTCTCATCATAGAAGTTGACGTAGAACACATCCGGTCGGCGTGGATTGAATTCCTTCAATAACACGGGAGCCTGCCTTGTTGTCTCTGCAAATTCCTGCGAATCATTATTTGTCGGCAGCAACGGATAGCGGATTGGGCAGTTATATTCCTTTGCGAGTTCCAACATGGTGCGGAAGAGTGCAGGGGAAAAGTAGGAGGAATGATGATGCGAGTCCAGATGCGTTGGTTGCTTCCCAGACGCCTTGATATAGGCTTCGATCTGCGTTTTCCATTCGGACTTGACTTCATCCATCTTGAGATTGTAGACATTTTCCAGAAATGGAGTGTATTTGCGATTGTTTCCATTTTCATCCACGATCGATGGTACCTTCTCACGCGGTAGGATGGGCCTGCCCATCGTTAACACGAGATGAACGCCCATGGCCAGTGTCGGTGCTTCCAGTAACGCCGTTTTGATATCGTCGGCAGTAGTGGGGATGTTCATCATGCACGTGGTGGATGTCACCACGCCCCGCAGATGCGCTTCTCGGATGCCGCGCGAGATCTCGGGCGTGCGTCCGTAGTCGTCAGAATTGATGATCAGTTTTTTCATGTGATTGCTCCAAACAAGGCGCACCGGAGTGCATGCTATTTCTTTTCTAGTCCGTCTAAATAATACTTGTAAAGGTCAACGAGATATCCAAGCGGATTGTCGTAAAACTCATCTGCATTGACATTAAGTCTTGCGTACTCAGGGATCGGCTTCACCTGTGGTTTTGTTTTTGCAAATTCCTGAATGACCTTTGCGTGCGGCTTCAAAGAACCATCCGGACGAACAAGGCCAAAGAAGCGTTCGTGTACCGCGTTTTGGCAGGGGGGCATGTTCCATAGCTCAGGGACATAATCGGCATAGCACCAAAGCATGGCACCGGTTGCACCACTGTGCTGCAATTTCGGGAGCACCAAACCAATATACTCGGCGAATTCCTCCTCGCCAGCCATGAACTGGTCGCGTTCGCGCCCGTTGGTTTCGGTCCATTTCATGGTGTAGGATGCTTCGCCGGGTTGGGCCGTGCAACCGCCAAATTCCTCCATCAGAACCGGTTTGCCGCCCAGGGCTGCGGTCAACGCGCAGGTAAATGGGACAAAATCCGGGTCGAGCGGATGACGCGCCCACGGCGTGTACATGGGGTAGGAATGCATCACGGCTACATCGGTTTGGGCATACACCTTGTCGATACGGAGTCCGTTGTCGCGGTGAATGCCATCGCCATGCAATCCAATAGTCACCGGTCGTTTCGGGTCGATTGATTTGATCAAGCCGACCATTTCCCTGACCCAATCAGCGCCGTCCTCTGACGAGTTGGGCCAGGCGAAGAGATCGGGCTCGTTGCCCAGATTCCACATCCACACGCCGGGATGATTTTTGAGCGCACCGACGACTGTTTTAAGAAGCAGACGCTCTGCATTCAACGCCTGTTCATCATGGAACATGTTGCGATAGCCCTGATCTGTTTTCTTTCCGCCACTGACTACATCGCGCAGCCAGTCCTTATGCGCGGCAGGTGGAAGGTCTCCGCCCAGCAACCAGCGTGGGCACCAATTCGGGCCGCTCATATGGCCTGTGAAGAACGTGATGTCAAGTCCGAGTCCGTGGTCAGCAGCGATATCGGCTACTTTGACAAGACTGTCCACTGCCTTCTGTGAGACGGTGGTGGGGTCGGGTTGAAAATCATCCCAGAGCAGGAACAAGCGGACAACATTCATGCCAATCTCTTTGATCACTGCGAACTCTTCGCGTACTTCACCCTCATCGAAGTTTCTCCACCAGTACATGGCTTTGCGGCGTGGCCAGTAGTTGACGCCGAGCGTAAAATCTGTCATAGAAATCTCCAGGTTTAAATTTGTGAGATGTAATTCGTTCTGCTATGGGTTGTGGACTGTCTGATAAATTGTGTTGACCAGCGAAAGATCTCCCTGGGCGTCATGGTCGAGTGCCCAAAACATAACGCCGCTGCTTTTTTTCAGAGCGATCTTTGTTTTTACCTGAATGGTAGGAATGCCGTTATACGTTTGCATCGCACCAAGGTAGTCAAAACTATCTACTTGCGCGGCCGCGGGGTCATCCTTTACGAGCTTGGAATATGCGATTTCGCCAGGCACACTGTAGAACGGAACGCCGATGACGATCTTTTCCTTCGGCAGTCCACGTGAGATCCAGTATTCCAACCCGCTGTCAAATTGCTCCATGGTGCCGTGGTCCTCACCGGCATAGGTCATGATATTGATGAAGTCAAATAATTCAAAGGTCTCGGTTGGAATGCCCAACCCATATTCATCACCATACGCGACAACGGCAGCAGTGAGCAGTTTATCTGGCATTGCCATTCGTAATTCAGTGATAAGTGTCAGGAAGTTTTGTGACGACTCGCCTGGATCGGGATATTCCCAGTCGATATCGGCACCGTCAAGCTGGTACTGATCCACGAAAGTCTTCAGGTTTTGGATAAAAACGCTTCGGAACTCAGCCTTGGCTGCCATCGTTTCGAATTGCTGATCCCACCCCCAGCCGCCGACCGATATCAGGACCTTCACATTTCGCGAATGCCCCGTTGCCACGATCTGCTGCAACTTCCATGCATTGTTGATGGGGTTGAACGTTCCGTCGTCGTTGGGGGTCAGAAACGAGTAATTGATATGTGTTAACTTGTCGTAGGGGATGATGCTCTCAATGACCGCGTCAGTGGCATAGGCGATGATTCGAAAAGGGGGAGGAGCAGGGGTCATGGTGGGAATGGGAGTCGCCGTCTCGGTGGGAAGGGGAAGAGGAGTCGCTGGGGCGGCGCAGGATGTCAATAGAACGGCGAACAGGGCAAGGCTTGGAAAGAGACGGTGCATTTTATCCAAGGGTCAAATTGAGACGATATGCAAGCGAGTCCATGGCTTCATGGATCGTCGAGTCTACATCCAATGTATGGTCTTGCATGATCTTCTTTGCTGCCATTCCAAGCTCGGCGCCGAATTGATATTCGATACGGTGCCAGAGGGCAATGGCACGATAAGACCGCCCGGTGGAAATAAGCTGGAGCATGACAGGACGCAAGGCATGATCAGGGGGAAAGAGTTCGTCGAGAGCATCTGTGCGCGAGGGAAGCATGTAGCAATTATTGGCAAGCTCCATCATGGTCTGTTTGCGAGTCATGAACTCGATGAGTTTATAAACCGCCTCCAGACGATCTGGGTACCCGTGCGTATGGCGCCAGACCACCAGGCTTCCACCGCCAGACCACGGGATACTCATGAGGCTGGCTGCACCGATATTCTCGATATTGGGGACCTTGTTGTTGATGGCCATATTGAGAGCCCGCGCATCGGTGATGATTGCCGCCGCCTTGCCATCGAGGAGGGCGGTCATACATTCATCTGCACCGAGATATTCGACGTTGGGAACCCGCTGCAAAAGTTTGAGGAAGGAACTCAGCCCAGACAAGGCAGCAGGTGAATTGAACATTACCTGCTTGCCGCGATTGTCCATGAAACTGCCGCCGGAACTCCATACCCATGATGCAGCCATATGGACAAAGTCATTGAAGGGATGGGGGACGACCGGCATAAGCCAGGCATGTTCGGTGGCGTGAAGTGCATCCAGGCGGTTTACGCTTTCTGTAAGCGCGTGCGGCGTGGCGAATGCCGTGGTTTCTTTCAGCCCTGCCTGGTGCAGCAGGTCTTTCCGATAAGCCACGATGTACACATACGAGCTTAGCGGAATTCCATAGGTATGCCTGTCATCTTCTGCGATCACATTGGTCCATGTGGAATGGACGAAGGCCTGTTCTCCGCCGAGTTTGTTGATGATGTGTGTGGGAATCGGCCGCAGTGCGTTCATGGTCATCAGGCTGCTGACCCATGTGGAACCAACATGTGAAATATCCACTCCCTGTCCTTGTGTAGCAATGCCGATCAATTGCGGCCAGGCATTACCCCACTCCATCCGTTTGAGATGGACTTCGATCCCTGTTTCTTGTTTGAAAGTTTCCATCAAATATGAAACGGTTTCGTAGTCGGTATCGGCATCGGGGATCAGGGAGAATTCAATGGTTGTCATGTTTGCCTTATCGAGATGTTTCTAACCGTGAAGATTGTCTCCAACATGGTCTTGCGCATTTCAGGTGTTACATTTGCATTGCCCGCCTCGAAGCCAAGGATCACGGCTCCAATGACCGGTGGTGCATTCAAGCGAACGATGCGCGCTTTGGGTGCAAGCGACTGTATTGTATCTCGCATTGGCTCAATTAGCATGGGGCCACCTTCGAACATGCTTCCTGTCATCACAACATCGAAGGTGAGATTCTCGAATTCCAATTGACGGATCACTGCATTCGCCATTTCGCCCAACTCACGGCCTGCCCACTGGATCATTGCCTGCGCGACAATATCCCCTTCCTGTGCCACCCGAAATACAATCGGTGCAGCCTCGGCACCGATCTGGTATTCGTCTGTCGTGTAGCCACGAAGCAGATCTTCTAGATCCTTTGCACCGACCAATTCAACAAACGCATCTGCGAGTGCGGTCATGGGACCGCGTTTGGTCCATGCATAGCCGACATGCTTCATTGTATGGTGTAGCAGTTCCGTACCGCCGGCGCCTTCGCCCATGAGTACGCCGTGCCCGGTGACGCGACCTTCCCGTTTGTGTTCGCGATCCCATCCGCGGCAGTTCGTGCCGGTGCCTGAGACAACGACAACGCCCCAGCCTTCCTCTGCGCCAGCGACCAGCCCTGGCACTGCATCGTTGACAAATTTATAGGGGGCATCCAATCCCAGCTTGTCGATGACAGATGCAGTGACATCGTGTTCAGATGACCAATCGTATCCGGCCACGCCGAATCCGGCTCCCGCAATATCGGCCTTGGTCAAGTTGGCAGCGCGCAGTGCAAATTCCAATCCTTCATGCATGGCGTTGAACATGCCATCATAGCCAACCGACTCGTGATTGCCGGGTCCGCTTTCACCGAACCCTACAGCGCGACCCGTTTCATCAACGATGAGAGTATGTGTTTTGGTTGCGCCCAGGTCGGCGCCAAGGTAATAACGCATAGGCTATAGTCAACAAAGGGGTGACCTGTTGGGTCACCCCTTTTGGGTCGTCATTTCCAGAATTGTGGCAGGTGCTCTTTGTGTGTTTCCAGCAGGTCGTCGAGCACTGCCTGTACTTTGTCTGCTTTGGGTCCGATCGGATGGACGAGCAGCGCCTGGTAGGCCGCTTCCCGATCTCCGTGGACGGCGGCTTCCACCGTCAACATTTCGTAGGCTTTCACTGCCGAGATCAAACCGAATTGTGACAAAGGCAGCGGTTCAGTGGGGATGGGGGTGATGCCGCTCTTCTTCACTGTCGATGGGATCTCGAGCACCCACTCCGCCGGCCATTCCTTCACCGCGCCGCCGTTCCTGATGTTTACCACATGTGTTTCGCCCAGATCGTTGTAATGGGCATTCAACAACTGTGTTGCAACGGTCGAGTAGTACGCGCCACCGCGTTTCATTAGATCGGCAGGCGGTTCCTTGAGATTTGGGTCGGCGTATTCGCGCAGCAGGTCCTTTTCCACTTCGATCACTTCATCGGCGCGTGAAGGTGGCCATGCTTCCTGTGCCTTCAACTTCTTGTCGGTATGATAAAAGTATTGCAGGTAATAATTGGGGATCATGCGCAGCACTTCGATGGTGCGCGGCTCCCATTCGGGGTGCTCTTCTTTTTTGAGATTGGCAATAAACCCCTCGATCACCTGCGGCCAGACATCCTCCCCTTCCACGGTGAAACCGCGATGCCAAGTGAGATGGTTCAAACCTAGTGTCTTCAATTCGGCATGGCTCGGGTCGATCGTTTTGCCGGTCGCTTTTTCGAGCCCTTCCAGGATGTGCATCTTGGCCGTGATCGGCACATTGCATACACCTACAGCAGGGACATCTGCCGCATACTTGCTCAAGGCCTGGGTCACCAACCCGGCTGGATTGGTAAAGTTGACCAGCATCGCACCCGGAGCCGATAGTTCGCGCATATCGGAAGCGATTTTCAGGATGACGGGAATGGTCCGCATGGCTTTGGCCATGCCTCCCACGCCGGTCGTTTCCTGACCGATGAGTCCGTGCCTCAGACCAAGATATTCGTCGCGGCGCCGGGCTTCCATTTGTCCGACGCGCAATTGCGTAGTTACATAGGATGCGCCTTTAACTGCTTCACGCTGATCGGTGGTCAGAAACACCTTGAACGGTGATCCTTTTGCCTCCACCATACGCTGAGCGAATCCGCCAACGATATCCAGGCGTTCTTTATCAATATCCATCAACCAGAGTTCATTGACCGGAAATTGATCGATACGTGCGAGAAATCCGTTGACCAATTCAGGACTATAGGTCGAGCCTCCGCCAATGACTGCAACTTTGAGCATATTATTTTTCCACACCTGTGACCACGATACCCTGAACGAAGAAGCGCTGCGCAATAACGAACAGAAGCAGCGGAGCAAGCAATGTCATAAGAGACGCCGCTTGAATGAGTTGCGGTTGTTGTCCATAAATGCCGTTGAAGGTGGAGAGCGCCACCGAGATCGGCCATTTATCGCGTGCTGTGGAGAGATAAATCAATGGGCCGAAATAGTCATTCCACGCGTAGACGATGTGGAACACGGTGACTGCCATCAACGCGGGGTAGGACTGCGGGATGATCACTTTCCATAGGACGGTCAATGGACCCGCTCCATCGATCATGGCGGCTTCATCGAGTTCACGCGGCAGCGTCATAAAGTACTGTCGGAGCAGGAACACGTCATAGGCGTTGGCAAAGAACGCTGGAACGATGAGCGGCAGCCAGGTTCCGAGCCATCCGATCTTTTGGAAGAAGGTGTATGTGGGGACGATCGTCACCGCGCCTGGCAGGAAGATCGTGGCGATCAAGACGATAAAGAGGAAGTCACGTCCGGGGAATCGGAAGCGTGCAAAACCAAAGGCTACCAGCGTGCATGAGATCAAAACACCGATCTCGGTCATGATCGCATAGAAGGTGGTGTTCCACATCAATTTCGGGAATGTACCCGGAATGGTTTCCCAGGCTTCCTTATAGTTATCCCAACTGGGAGAGAACTTCCACGGGCGTTCGAGCGCACGCCATGAGACTTTACAGGCAAACTCGCCTGCATTGGGATTGGCAGGATCGAGGAAAGTGGTTGTCTGACGTCCCTTCTTTATGGCCGCCAATTCCTTGATCGATTTGTCGTTAGGATCCGCACCTTCACAGGTGGACATCGGAACCTTGAAGACTTCCACATCTTTGCCATTGTAGCTATACGTGGTTGGTTTGGCGGGCCAAATGGGTGCGCCCAATTGGGAGATCTGCCCCTGTGTTTTGAGCGACGTAAATACCATGAACAGGAAGGGTGCCAGGAAGATCACCAATAAGGCAACCGCCAGTACCGTAACGAAGAAGGAGTTCACCCCACTCACTAATTTGGGAGAAAGTGATTTTTTCATTGGATACTCCTTCTATGACCTGGCTTCGCCGGCGTAGTAGACCCAGTATTTTGCTGTGCTGAACAGAAGCAGTGTTACCGCAAGAATAACCACAAACAGGAACCAGGCTAATGTCGATCCATAAGCCATATCCTGATATGTGAAGAACGTTTTATAGAGATAAAGGTTATAAAAATACGTTGCACCACCGGGACGGCCCGTCCCTGAGTTAACCACCAGTGGAACGAGGAAGTATTGGAACAACCCTACAATGCTGAGAACGAGATTGTAAAAGATGACCGGTGAGATCATCGGGAACGTGACTTTCCAGAACGTTTGCCATCCGTTGGCGCCGTCTACTTTGGCGGCATCATATAATTCGGTGGGAACACCCTGCAGACCGGACAGCATAATCAGCATGGCGTTTCCGATTCCCCAGATACCCATAATGACGTAGGCTGGGTAAACCCAGGTCACATCGTTGGCCCAGGTGGGAACACTTTCCTTTGCCATTCCCATGGCCATCAGCGAACGGTTGATCCATCCGCTTTCGGGGTTGAGCATGCCGCCCCAGAGGAAGACCGCAGCGACGAATGGAACAATATACGGCATGTAGAACATGCTGCGGAAGAACATCGGCGCTTTGAGGTGCTTGTTGTTCATCAAAACAGCAATACCCAACGGCAGGAAAATGCCAACGGGTAGAGCGAACAATCCAAATTTGATCGTGACCCAAAGAGCACCGGGAGTTGTAGTTGTACTCCAGACAGCCTGATCACTAAACAAATGTCTGTAATTGTCGAGACCAGCAAAGTCCAGGTTGCTCCTGATGCCGTCTGTAATCTTCAGATTTAAAAAACTGAAGACGAATGTGGCTAGCATCGGTATCAGCGTGAATGCCAGAAAACCGAGAATCCAGGGTGATAGAAATAATAACCCCAGCTTCATCTCGCGCCGACCCAACGTCGATAAGCTGCGAAATGTTGCCCATGTAGGTAGCTTGACTGTTTTGTTCAGTTCTTCTAGCATCTTGTACTCCTTTTGGATTAAGGTGAACGGGTCAGCCCCGAAAGACCGACCCGTTCAATTATATCCAGACGATATTACTCGTTATAGATGCTGTTGAGGTCGTCAACCAACTTCTGGTATTCGGCATCGAAGTCGAGACCAGGTGTGTTGTTCATCAAATCCAGGAAGGTTGCAAAGCGGGCGTTGGCCTTGATGGAATTCGGCTGGTATTGTTCGGAACTGGGGGTGTCAGGATAAGCGAGTCCTTGGGTGAAGACATCCCAACTTTCCTTAGTCACGAACGGATAATCCTTAGCCTTCTGGTCGAAGAATGCTTGGGTCTTTGACGCAACTGCAGGCATGGCGCCGTAAACGGGCAGGAGTTTGTCAGCGCCGGTGGTTAGCAGGTACGCCAGGACGGTAAACGCAGCTTCAGGATTCTTGGTGCCTTTCCAGACACGGAAGGTATCGGCGTCCACACGACCGTGAACCTTGCCATCGGAGCCCATCGGCTGGATGCCAAGTTGGAATTCATTGCCGGCCTTGGCGAATTCACCTAAACAGCAGGTGTACCAGGTCTGGGTCAGACCCATGGCAGCCTTGCCGGAGTTGAAGACGTTGCCAGCGAGGAATTCGGGTGAACCGGCCAAGGGGCCAGATGCCATGAAGGGCTGGTCGCCCCAAATGCCATCATAGTACCACTTGAAGCTTTCCTTCCAGCTATCAGGAAGAGTGGATTTGTAGTTACCCTTGGCATCGCCAGAGTAAATCTGAGCGGCGCCGCCGTAGAAGGTCGCAATAGACTGTGCAGACTGCCACTGTCCAGTGTAACCAACCTGAACGATCTTGGTTGGGTCGAAATCGGGAGAAGTTGCATCATTACCGTTCACATCGACAGTCAGAATCTTGGCGATCTCGGTGACGGTGTCCCAGTTCCAATCAACTTCGGAACCATCGGGCATGACATACTTTTCACCATACTTCTGCGGAGGATAGTTGAGTCCGGCTTCATCAAACAAAGAGGGCTGGAAGTAGAGCGCGCCGGGGTACACGGCGAAGGGCAGGCCCACCTGACCCTGGCCCTCAACCTGATAGAATTTGACCAAAGCGGGATCGAAGATGGATGTATCGAAACCGGTGGATTCGATATAGGGTCCGATATCGAGCCATTGACCATAGAAGTCATTGGAACCAGACCAACCTACAGGTCCAACGAGATCAGGGCCAGCGCCAGAGGCGATTTGAGTGGAGAGAGCATCGCGGGCACGGTTGTAAGGTACCACTTCGAGGATCAACTGGATCTTGTCCTGGGAAGCGTTGAAATCGTTCACAACTTCTTCTTCAACTTTTATCTGATTTGGGGCATCACCTGTACCGAGCGCGAGGAACCAACGAATACAAACTTCGCGTTCGCAACTGGCGACGGGGTAAGGGGTAAGGGTGGGGGTGGGGGGAACCGCGGTCGGTTCACCGGCAGCAGGGGCTTCGGTGGCTTCAGCCGGAGCTTCGGTGGCTTCAGCAGGGGCTTCCGTCGCTTCAGCCGGGGCCTGGGTGGCAGCGCCGCCACCGCATGCGGTCAGCAGCATGGAAGCTACAACCAACAGGGACAACAGGGACAACAGTTTCTTCATGGTGAATTTCTCCTCATACTAGGATTTGAGATGAACGATAGTCGAAAGTTGACAGACGCTATTTGAAAAGGATTTCACCTCCTTTGCAGTTTATTTTGCTCACTATTCACATCCACATGAGCGGCGGTAAATAATCTCGGTGGGGAGGATCAGCACTTCATCGGACTGGTTGTCCTCCAGAACATCGAACAGGCGCTCGGTTGCGATCTCCCCGACTTTTTCTGTTGGAGCTCGCACGGTGGTCAGAGGCGGGTTAAGAAATGGTGCAAATCCGAGATCATCGAAGCCGATCACGGCTACATCCTCCGGCACGTGGATCGAGTGTTCCTGCAGGGATTTCAAGACGCCGATGGCAGCATCGTCATCACCGGTAAATACAGCATCGAACGCGATACGCTTTCCGTTGCCAAGAAACTTGTTCATGGCTTCGTATGCAATATCGCGTTCGAAATCGCCGTTCAATACAAGGTCTTCGTCAAAAGGAATTCCATTGGCTTGCAGAGCAGCCTTATATCCAGCCTCGCGCCGGATCGAATCCTCCTGGTGGACAGGTCCTCGCAGAAACAGGATTCTCTGCTTGCCATGATCTTTGATCAGGTGCTCGATCAGCTTTTGCGTGATCTCGATGTTTTCAACTGTTACGCTGGGAATGGGAGCCGATGTGGGCGGGGTACGGTGTACAAGCACCATCGGAAAACCGCTCTCGTTCAGGCTGACGAGATCCTCATCCATCAGCCCATCCGAAAACACCAACAATCCATCCGTATTATGTGGACCGATGGGGGCCAGGGAGTGATCCCGACTGTTTGCGTGGTAGGTTGCTACGATCAAGTTGTACCCTTTTTTGCGTACGACAGCCTCAACACCATTCAAGAGTGGGACGAAAAAATCATTATGAAGATTGTTCAAAAGCAAACCGATGACCCGGGTCTTGCGACTCGCCAAATGGCGTGCTGCGGCGTGGGGAACATACCTCAGCTTGCCCATCACGTTGTCCAGTCGTTCGGCGACTTCCTTCGAGACGGGGGCATTCCGGTTGATATACCGGCTTACCGTTGCCACCGATACATCCGCTTCCCGGGCAACGTCTCGAATTGTGACAGAAGAAGAACGACGAGTCATAGGTGTGTAAACGGTTACTGTAATCGGTTACAGTAACCGTTTACATTTTACCTATTCGTTGGCTGATGTCAACCAACGCTTTTCTTAAAAAATCTGTTAACAGTTAGTTAATGATGAATAGGCTGATGGACTGTGGAGGTAACGTTATCTTGCCGGATATTTCCACCCTCCCCTTATTTTCGGCTTTATGTTCGGGATCAAATAGCCACGCTTCCGCCTGGACCGAGCTCTGGTCGCCGATGCGAATGGCTTTTGTCTGCTCTTCAAGTGATAAATTGATGACCATCACGGTCAATGCACCGTCAGTTCGCCTGGCCGCATAGACGGTAACATTGGGATCATCCGATGACGAATACATCAACTCATTTCCAAATTTTTTATACATCTGATACGTGTAATACGCGGGCAATACCTCATATTGCCCTACGAGTCCTGAACCACCTGAGCCACCCTTGGTTGCCAATGCCCATTCGTTTGCCATGAACACACCATTCTTGATCATTCTTCCCAGAACATCGGCCATCCATATCGCGTTGAAGTGCGAATCGGGAGTTGTCTCGCCGCCAACCGGTGTACCGTACATGGAATTGAATTCCGTGATTGCAATGGGAATATCACGACCTGTATATTGATGAATTAACTCGCGGGCGTGAGCAATGATCTTGTCCCATTCCTGTGTATTTGCACGCAGTTCGTCAAATGTTGGCGCGCCGGCGATGGATGTTTTGGGAAATGGGTAGCGATGGAAGGAGACCACATCCACCATGTCCCCGTTGGCTTTGAGGAATTCAACAAGCCACTCTTCATCACGCGGGCCGAAATTGGTGGTGGCACCCGGTTCGGTGCTATAGCTGAATTGATTGATCTCCGGGCCGACAAGCTTGATCGTTGGGTCCACGGCTTTCATGGCTTCTGCGAATGTACGCCACTCCTTGTTGAAACGTTCGATATCATACGTTTCACCGCGTGTTTCCATGACTGCGTTATAGAGAGTCGGTTCATTACCGATGCTCCAATAATGGATGTTGTACTTCATATCTTTCGCATACTGTACGAACGCAGCCGCCTGTGCGGGGTTGCCGTCCAACATACGCACGGAGAACATAAGCGTGGCGCCGGCCTTGTTCGCAAAGTCCATGAACGCGTCGAGGAGATACCCTTTGACATCATTTTTATCGCCCCACTCACCAGCCGGGAAGCGCAGGATCGTGAGCCCCAGGTCTTGAACGGCAGGGGTCATATCGAGTGAAACGACCAGCCACGGTCCATAGTTTGAGCCGTAGATCAGGGGACTGATCGGGCCGAGTGAAGTGGACGGGTCCACGTATAACATCCCGGGAAGTGGAGTTGGTATCGGTGTGGATGAGGGGAAGGGCGTGGCAGTGGGAGGAAGGGTTGCGGTTGGTGTACCCAACGTCGGCGTGGCGGGAGGCGCAGCTTTCACTCCACAGGCAGAAAGAACGAATGCAAGGATGAACAGGAAAAAAGATATTCGTCGCATGGTGGTTCCCTTTGAAAAAGAATGGGTCATTTATACTACTGTTGTTCGAAGTTGACGTGGGATTCGCATGATAAAATTTGCGGCATCCTATCTCGAGCGGGACGCGTTATGAAAAAATCACAACCCCAAAATAATTCCACAGGAGAAAAAGACACCATGCGCTCATTTCAATTCCCACGTTGGTTGATTTGGACGGTTTTGGCGATCATTGGGCTGGCGATTCTGGGTTCGGTGGTCAGATCGTTTTGGTATTTTGAAGTCATTAATAATGATGAAGTAGGTATCGCGATCGAAGCAGGGCAGATTGCGGGAATCAAGCAGCCGGGCATCGCCTATGATTTCGGCTTGTTCGTGGAGCTCGTGAAGGTGAGGACGAGTGCAGTTGCGATCACCGTTGACGACCCTGAGTTGATCACATCAGACAAACAACGCATTGGTCTGGAAGTGACAGCAGACGTCTTCCGTCCGCGCGAAGCGGATATTGTGACATCCAACTACGCCCGGTATCGCGGCATCTACACAGATGATGCTGCCCTTCAGCAACGTATGACCGCATTCACCCTTCAGGCGATGAAAGTATGTGTGGGCGATAAGAAGTTCGATGAGGCTGTGATCGGTTCAGGACGCGATGCTCTTCGTTCCTGTATCGACGATGAAATGAGTGCCCTTGCCGAGCCGCTGGGTCTGGAAGTGCGAAACGTGGCCGTGCCGCAGGTGACGATCTCGCCGGAGGTACAGTCTGCACTCGATGCGATCGTGCAGAGTCGATTGGCAACGGAAAAAGCCAAACAGGATGTGGAGAAGGCCAAACAGGAATCGCTCGCTCAACAAGCCGTGGAAGAAGGCCGGATCCGCGTAGAGCAATCCAAGTTGCAGGAAGAGGCTCGTCAGCAGGTGACACTGCAGGAATTGAAGAAGCAGCAGCTCGAAGCGGAATTGGACGTGATCGAGCAGGAAAAGATCAACGCTGAGTCACAGCTTGCATTGACCCAGGCACAGCAGAAAATTGCCGATGAACAGGCACAGGTGGATCTGGCAAAAGAGATTGCTCTCGCGCAGTTGTATGCTGAGAATCCGATCTATGTGGCTTTGCAGATCGCTCTTGCCAATGCCCAGGCGATCAAGGATACTGATAAGTTGATCTTCACGCCAGAAGGTGTGTTCCCCAACTTGATCTTCAATAATGGCGCAATACCAACGTTTGACATTCCAAATAAGTGATCTATAACTACAAAGAAAAGACCTTCCTCGATAGGGAAGGTCTTTTCTTTGTATATTCACGGTATGCCCATGAGGAAATAGCACAGGGGATTTACGAATGAGACTTGTAATCGAGATATTTCAACCCTGAGCCTGTATTGAACAGGACGATCTTCTCGTCAGGTTGGATCCATTTCTGCTTAATGAGTTGCTGTAAAGCGGCGAGAGTGGCAGCGCCTTCCGGGGCAGCGAAGATGCCTTCGAGATGGGCAAGTCTCTTCTGGGCATCCAGAATCGCCTCGTCGCTGACGGCGATGGCAGTCCCTTTGCTCTCATAAATATCCTGAAGGATAAGGTGGTCCGCAAAGCTTTTGGGCACACGCAGTCCTGATGCAATGGTCTGGGCATTGATCCAGAAATCGCAGAACGAAGCGCCTTTTTCAACGGCCCGCACCACCGGCGCACATCCATCTGCCTGCACAGAAACCATACGTGGACGTTTGGTTTTATCCAACCAGCCTAATTCCTCCAACTCGGCGAACGCCTTCCACATCCCAACAAGTCCGGTGCCACCGCCGGTGGGGTAGATGATGACATCCGGCAGTTCCCAACTGAATGATTCAGCCAGTTCATAGCCCATCACCTTCTTACCTTCCACGCGGTACGGCTCCTTGAATGTGGACACGTCGAACCACCCCTCGGCGCGGGCTTTTTCGCCTGCCAACCCTGCTGCATCGCTGATCAGTCCATCCACGAGGATGACCTCAGCGCCTGCCATGCGGCTCTCTTCAATGTTTGCATAGGGTGTATCTTTTGGCATGAAGATATGGGCTTTCAGCCCGGCCCGTGCAGCATAGGCTGCCATGGCCCCGCCTGCATTGCCAGCTGTGGGAATGATGACCCTTTCCACACCGAGTTCCTTCGCTTTTGAGATCGCTGCAGAAAGCCCCCGGGCTTTGAAGGAGCCGGTAGGGTTGCTGCTTTCATCCTTCAGGAAAAGGTTGGTTAACCCAAGTACATTTTCAAAATGGAAAAGGCGCAGGAGCGCTGTATCGCCCTCGCCCAGAAAGATTCGGTTCTCAGGTTGTTGAACGGGTAATAGTTCTGCCCAGCGCCACATCCCTCTGCTGCGGTGCTGAAATTCATCCCGGTCAACAGAGTGATGGACTTGTTTTAGGTTGTAGATCGTGAGTAAAGGAGACTGACAGAATGGGCAGAACGTGTGTATTTCATTGTGCGAGTATTCCTTGTGGCAGCCTGAGCACTCCAGGTGCATCATATAGGATGGCGGGGAGGACTTC
>CAZKSG010000085.1:0-17765 GCA_964555335.1 uncultured Anaerolinea sp. | reverse complement strand
TGTGCTCGGTGTGGGAAAACCCAATACAACCGATTCGGATCTCACCCCGGCGCAGCGGCGATTAATGGAGGCATTTGCCAACCAGGGCGCACAAGCCATCGAGCGCGCTCAATTGGAAAAACAAAACCGCCAGATCGCATTACTGCAATCTGCTGAAAAATTACAGAATGCACTACTCAATTCGATCTCACATGACCTTCGCACGCCATTGGTCGCAATCACGGGCGCACTTTCGGCGCTCGATGAACATTATATGGAGATGGATGAGCCTGCTCGCAACGCCCTCATCGAAAACGCACGTGGTGAAGCAGACCGTCTCAACCGCCTTGTTGGAAATTTGCTCAACATGACGCGCATCGAAAGCGGTACGATCAAACTTCATCTAGAACCAGGGGATATTCAGGACCTGATTGGTACTGCCATCGAACAACTTGGTAAACGGATTGCGAGTCGCAATGTGAGTGTGAATGTTCCGTTGAAATTTCCTCTCGTCCCCATGGATTTCACATTGATGGTACAGGTGCTGGTCAATATATTGGAAAATGCAGTCAAATATTCGCCCGAATATTGTGGGATAGAGATCAGTGTCCAACTGGTGGACGATAAAGCCCGCCTCCGAATTCTCGACCGTGGAGAGGGCATTCCACCTGATGACCTTTCCCGCATCTTCGACAAATTCTATCGGGTCCAACGCCCAGAGAGTGTCAGCGGCACCGGGTTGGGGCTCTCCATCAGCAAGGGCATCGTTGAAGCGCACGGCGGTACGATCCATGCACTGAATCGCGAAGGGGGCGGCACAATTCTCGAAGTTGAATTACCATTGGAGAAATGACACTTGCCAATCAACGCATTCTGGTCGTAGATGATGAAGCGCCCATTCGGCGTTACTTGCGTGCTGCCCTGGGTGCCCAGGGACTCACCGTCTACGAGACTGCCACCGGGTTGGATGCGATCCAGGCTGTTTTGAGTCATCGCCCGGATATCATCATTCTCGATCTCGGTCTGCCAGATATCGACGGTATCGAAGTCACACGCCGCCTTCGAGAATGGAGTCAAACACCGATCATCATTCTCTCTGTCCGCGAAGCCGAACAGGATAAGATTGCCGCTCTCGATGCAGGTGCAGATGATTACCTTACCAAACCTTTTGGTACCGGCGAATTACTGGCACGAATGCGTGTTGCTTTGAGAAAGCAGGCATCCAATATCGCCGAGCCTGTTTTTCAATCGGGTGGCTTGACCGTTGACTTTTCCCGTCGGTTGGTGACTGTGAATAATGAGGAAGTCCAACTCACTCCCACAGAGTATGATCTTCTGAAAACCCTGGTCGCCCATGCAGGGAAGGTTATTACACATCATCAATTGCTTCGCCAGGTTTGGGGGGAAGGCTATAGCGATATGCATATTTTGCGGGTCAATATCAGCAATTTGCGGGGAAAACTCGAACCTGACCCATCGCGCCCAACATACATCCATACTGAGCCTGGAGTTGGATATCGACTTAAGATATAGTTCTGCATATAGAAGTTGTTAAATCAAACGGGATGCTCCATCGTGTTCAGAGCATCCCGTTTTACAGCTCGTTGCAATTCTAATTTTGTATATGATATGGCACGTCAATGATTACGATCCCAGGGTACCGTTTCAACTGAGTGCGCAAAAAGTCTGCTGTGTTCATGTGCAAAGCCGCCGTTACCCGGTTGTTCGAAACAAATTCAGGCACAACGATCGTCATGGTCTCGCCTGGCTGGCGTTGCTTCGCAAGGTCAGTGATGTATTCCAGCAACGGTTCAAGCAAAAGGCGGTAGGGCGAATTTAGAACCACCATGCGCACGCCTTCACCCCAGGTCTCCCATTTCTTTCGTATCTTTTCCGATTCAGCCGGCTCGATTGAAACATGGACGGCGGTAATGTCATCGGACAACCTGCGCGCATAGCGTAGTGCTGCCAGGGTGCCTCGATGGACGCCGCTCACCGGCATAATGACGCGATGTCGCAGAGTATGTGCTGGAACAGCGCCGAAATTATCCAGGGAGAGTTTTTTCGCCACATTCTTGTAGTGATGGTGAATGGCGAAGAAGATGGTGACCAGCACGGGGGTTAGGATTAGAACGACCCAGGCGCCTTCCATGAATTTTGTGGTTGCAAAGACCACCATGACAACAGCTGTACAAACGGCTCCAAACCCGTTGATCACCATTCGGTACTGCCATCCCTTTTCATATCGCAGGATGGATCCCGGCTCGACGATTTCCTCGCCTTCCTTCAAATGCCCGATCTTCCACCACCGACGTGCCATGCCTGCCTGCGACAGGGTAAAGGAAAGGAATACGCCGATCGCATACAGTGGGATGAGCCGCGTCACACTCGCCTGGAAAATAATGATGAGAAGGGATGCGATGATCGCCAGTGTCACGATTCCGCGGGAATATACGAGGCGGCTGCCTCGATAGGTCAATTGACGAGGTAGGAATCCATCTCCAGCATGAAGGGCGCCGAGACGGGGGAAATCTGCGAAAGCGGTATTCGCTGCCATAATGAGGATCACGGTTGTGCCGGAGATCAGTAACAGATATAGGCTGCCTCTGCCCCCGTAGACTGTGCGTGCCAATTGCGAAATGACAGTCTCCTGTTCAGAGAATACGGCATGAATGTGCCCAGTAAGGAATGAAAGCCCAAGGAATAAAGTACCCAGGATCAGGGACATCCAGATCAGGGTGATCCCTGCATTTCGGCTGCGGGGTTCCTTGAACGCAGTAATGCCGTTCGAGATCGCCTCCACGCCGGTGAGAGCAGTCGTTCCGTTGGCAAAGGCATGCAGCAGAATGAAAGGAGTGATTACTGTAATAAGGTTGTGTGCCTCGAAATGAGGTGGGTTCATAACCATGCCCAACGACCCGGTAAAGTAACGGAACATGCCAAAGCCAACCGTACACGTCATCATCAACACAAAGAAATAGGTTGGAACGGCGAATGCTGTACCAGACTCTTTCACGCCTCTCAGGTTGATCAGCATGATAAAAAATACAGCAAACACTGCGATCACCACCCGGTAGGGGAACAGATCAGGATAGGCAGATACGATTTGAGCAACGCCAGAGGAAACAGATACAGATACGGTCAGGATGTAGTCTGTCAACAGGGCAGCACCGGCCGTCTGGGCAGGGAGCTCGCCAAGATTGTCGCGTGCCACAATATAGGCGCCACCGCCGCCCGGATAGGCGTGGATCGTTTGCTCGTAGGAGATGGTGACGATCGCCAGTAATGTAATAATGGCAATGGAGATGGGAAATAAATATCCGTAAGCCACTGTCCCTGCCGCGGCGATGACCCCAAGGATTTCCTGGGTGGCATAGGCAGTGGATGAAAGCGCATCAGATGCAAACACGGCCAGCCCCACGACCTTGCCGATCGTTTGGTGAGGCGCATCTGCAGTAGATAGTGGGTGGCCGATCAACCAGGAACGCAACGTTTTTGGTGGCTTGTAATCCGAATCCCTTTCAATAATCGATGTAGGTAAATTATCTTCTTGTCTGATCATAGAACGTCCAGTTTTGTTGTGATTTTCAATGTGTTATCCGAGAAGGCTGTTCCACAGCCAGACGGACGCAAACTCACCTGCGATGGAAAGCAACTGTAAGATGGTTGCCCAGTCTTGAGCTGAACGATTGATCTCGACTTGCAGGATGAAGAAGCCGACAATGATGGCAAGGAAACCGCCCCATAGCAATGCCTGCGTAAGCCAGGTTGAGCGGGTTTCATTTCTGTGATCCAGTTGGAAGAGAAAATAGATGGGAACATCCAGTTCAGCGTGCAGCAGTTCAGTGCGTTGTTCACGCCAGCAGACCAGCGTATCGCCTGGTTGCAGGCGTGACCTTATGGCAACCACCCAATTCTTTCCATATACGATCTCGGATTCAGCGGATACACTACCGGAATTCACCATGGCTGTCAGGGTAGCCAGCGCGCGTCGGAAACCCGGTTCCTGCACAGCATCATTGCATAGACCGATGAATCGAACCTGGCTTCCTGTAGTATTGGCCAACTCCCAGACCCTTTTTGCAACAGATGTAAGATCCGTTTCTGGGCTGGGCACAGGGACGATTAAACGGCGGCCTGGTTCAAGGTCCGATCGGGAGACGTTATAGGCGATCACCGTTTTTTGTTTTGTGTTATTAAGTCTGATCATGTCACCTCACAGATACGTTTATCCTATCAAGCCCGTATAAAGCAGTGACAAAGAAAGCGGGCAATCGTATAAAGAACAAATAAAAACGCCCTTTTGCAAGGGCGCTGTAAGGTATTGGCAGGATTTTTAGAAATGGATCAATCGTCCGCGATGAACCGGTATCCGATCCCCGGTTCGGTAAGGATGTATTGTGGGCGCTCCGGGTCAAGTTCCAATTTTTTTCGCAATTGTCGCATATACACCCGCAGATACTCCGTGTGATCGGCATCTGCAGGTCCCCATACGTGGGTAAGGATGCTCTGGTGGGTGAGAACGCGGCCGTGGTTGGATGCCAGGTATGCAAGCAATTTGTATTCTGTACCTGTCAGTTTGATCTCCTCTTCATCACGCTTGACAAGATGCCAGGCCAGATCGATGGTGACCGGGCCTGCCTTGACCACCTTGCTCTGTGCGCCATGGATCCGTGCCGAATGGCGAAGCGCCACGCGTACACGTGCCAGCAACTCTTCAATGCTGAATGGTTTGGTCAGGTAATCATCTGCACCGTGATCGAGGGCGGCCACCTTTTGGCGTTCACTGTCTCGAACAGAGAGAATAATGACCGGGATTTGTGTCCATTCCCGAAGGCGTGTGCAGACCTCCACGCCATCCATATCCGGCAAGCCAAGGTCGAGGATAATGAGATCAGGTTCGTTGGCGGCCGCCAGGGCAAGTCCCTCCTCGCCGCGACTGGCGGTTGTGACCTGGAACTGTTTCTCGGTCAGGATGGTGCGAAGCGCGCGCTGGATCTGTGCTTCGTCATCGATGATTAGAATGTGAGGTGTATTGCTCATCCGGATTCCATATCCATGGGAAATTCAGGAGGTCTTGCGCCATCCAATATGAGGGGAAGGGTGAAATTGAATGCCAGTCCATCCGGGACGTTTTCTGCCCAGATTCGTCCACCATGTGCTTCGATAATTCCTTTGCAGATGGAAAGCCCCAAGCCTGTGCCAGTGACGCGGTCTGCGTCTGTGATGCGATAGAACTTGTCGAAGATGCGTTCCAGATCCTGGGACGGTACATGCGGACCTTGATTGCGCACTTGTATGCGAAGGGTATCCTCCTGAAGTTCGGCGCGGATACCCACGACCGTATGGGCGGGAGCGTATTTCAAGCTATTGCTGATCAGGTTCGTAAACACCTGTTCCATCTGCACATAATCCACTGGGATTAGCGGGAGGGTGTCGGGTATATGGGTCTCGATGGCGTGCTCCGCGGACAGATTTTTCATCCGTGCGAGAACACTGCCTACAATTTCAGGCAGGATATTCCACTCGCGTTTTGGCTTTAGTGCGCCCGATTCGATACGTGACATATCCAGTAAATTGCCAACGAGCATGTTTAAATGATCTGCCTCATCATCGATCGCTGTGATCAAATCTGCGCGGGCGGGCGAATCCCATCCGACCTCTCCGCTGCGCAGACTGGATGCTGCGGCTTTGATCGTGGAAAGTGGCGTGCGTAATTCGTGAGAGACGGAAGAAAGAATGGCCGATTTGAGCTGGTCGCTTTCTTCAAGAACCTGGGCGCGGGACTCTGCCTGTGCCAGCCAAGCTCGTTCGAATGCCAGCGCACCCTGACTGGCAAATGTTTGCAACAGTCGCTTTTCAGTGGACGAGATCTCTGGAGAGATCCTCCAGAGCCGAATTTCCCCCAACTTCCCGCGCACTGCTTCGATGGGAATGGATAGTTCGGGTTGGCGGGACGATTGCCCGATTTCGGGTAATGTGTAGGTAAAGGGGTGTGTCCCTTCTATCTGAAGTTCCACGGACTCGCTGTCTATCACGGCCTTCACTTGTTTGGCAAGGATCTGTGCGATGGCATGGTCACTCTGCAACCCTGTCAACGCGACGCTAAGCTCATAGAGCTGTGTTGCTTCGCGTTCGCGTGCAGTTGCGGCTGCCAGCCCGGCTTGTGCCCATCCCATCAATTGGCTGATGACAATGGCGACAATGAGAAAAATGATCAGGATTACCACATCGGTTGGGCGGTGAACCGCCAGCGAATAATACGGTTGAATGAAAAAATAATTGAACGTGAAGAATGTTATGAGCGCACTTGCGATACCAGGCGCCAGCCCCCAGCGTGCCGTGATGATACCCAGTGGAATTAAGTAGAGCAACGCTATGAGCGTGGTATCCAAAATGCCACGTAGGACGAACAGAATACCCGTGATGAGCGCGAGAAACGCCAGCGCCAGAGCATATTGCCAGAAGTGGGATACTACACCTTGAGTTCTACCGATCATCGAATTGATTATAACTGTTTGGAAATCGGGATAGATACGTAAAATGTGATTATGGTCTGAAACTGCAAAACCATATTGCAATGTCGAAGAGCAAATGCTTGCCACACAATATTAACAATAGCGGCTGCTCCGGTGGAGAAGGTACCGGAGCAGCCGCAACTTCAGAAGATTCGCACTTCATGATTTAGATTATGAATGCTTCTTTCTCATATAGAACAGGCTTTGAATTCCGATAAAGATAAGCGTCAGCGCACCTACTCCGATACGTGTCCACCAGGAACTCAGTGTGCCGTTAAACTGGAGGATGGATACAATCGTACCGTGGATCAAGACGCCAAACAGAGTGCCGATCACGTTTCCAACGCCGCCGGTCAATGCAGTCCCTCCCATCACCACGGAAGCGATGGCATCCAATTCCATGCCCGTGGCAAATTGTCCATAGCCTGCTAGTAATGACATACTAAAAACAATCCCTGCTAAAGCTGAACAAAAGCCACTAAAGGCATAGACCGCAATTTTCGTACGTGTCACTGACAACCCCATCAGGAGCGCCGATTGTTCGTTATTTCCCATGGCATAGACCGTCCGCCCGAAACGTGTAAAGAATGTCAAATAAATCGCCACGAGCAGCATAATGGGACCGACCAAGGTTGTGGGGTAGATATATGTTTTTGGCAGGAATGGAATATAGATCGGTGTCAGCGCTATGGTTTTATAGATAGGATCTTTAATGGTCACAGAGGTCAGGCTGATGATGTAAGCCAGTCCACGTGTGAAGTACAGACCCATCAAGGTCGCGATAAAAGGCTGTACTTTGAGAGTCTGAATAATCCATCCCATAAGTGATCCAAATGCGATTCCCATCACTACCATCAGCGGGATCACGATGTACGGACTTACCCCGCTCCGAAGCAATGCAGCAGAAGCTGTGCTGGTCAGTGCAATCACCCCTCCCACAGAAAGATCGATCCCGCCTCCTCCGCTAAGGATCACCATCGTCATCCCAATTGCAACAAGGAGAAGGCTGCTATCATTGATAAACAGATTGAAAAACACCTGAGGCTTCTGCATGGCAGGATACAGCCGACCGCCTATAAAGAAAACCAGGAGGAAGATCGCAATGGTTGTTAGTAGTGAGCCGTAACGCAAAAGGAAGGATTTAATTCGTTGTGCCATGTTGAGAACCTTTTCGCTCGACTAATCGATTTATGAAACGACGGGTGTAATCCGAATAAAGCAAAATCACTACCATGACCAGCACCGCTTTGGCCGCTAACAAGGCATTCGCCGGAACGCCCAGGCTGTAGACCGTAACCGTAAAAGTCCATATAACAACCGCACCGATCACGCTGGCAAACATGGAGAACCGACCACCAGTCATTAAGGTCCCGCCCATTACAACTGCCAGGATCGCATCCAGCTCATAGTTCAGCCCATTGTTATTTCCATCCGCGCTATGAACGTAGGAACTGAGGATCAAACCGGCAATCGCTCCACAAAATCCGCAGAAGGTATAAGCCAGGAGTTTGATGTTCTTTTCGTTGATGCCACTATAATACGTTGATTTGGCATTGATCCCGACCGACTCAATGAACAAGCCAATGGCAGTCTTGCGTATCAATACCCATGCCAGAAGAAATACAAGTGCCACAATATAGATGGAAACCGGTAAACCTAAGATGTAGCCGTTCCCAAACCAGAAATAGGGTGTGTAATAAATGGTCATGATCTGGCCATTGGTAATGAGTTGGGCAATTCCACGACCCGCCACCATCAGGATCAGGGTGGCGACCATCGGCTGGATTCTTGCTCTGGAAACCAGAATCCCATTCCACAGACCGCAGAGTGTACCAGCCGCGAGATCAGCCAGAATAATGAGCGGCAAGGGGGTATTCGTCGCATTTTTGGTCAAAATATCATTCGTGATCAGTTGATTTCCCAGTGCCGGGTTGATCAACACGGCCCCCATGGCTGCTGAGATTGCGATCACGGCACCCACGGAAAGGTCGACGCCCCCGGTTGCAATCACCAGGGTCATCCCAATTGCCACAAGCATGAGAGGAGCACCATTGTTGAAAATATCAACCATGTTGCCATATAGATGCTTTCCGTACACTGGGTCATCTATGATGCCAAGCTTGAAGAAGCCAGGCTCAACAATGGCGTCGAAAAGCAAAATAATAATCCATGCAACGAGCGGCCATAGTAAGCGGCTTTCACGAATTCGTTTCAGCATTGGTATCTGTTGTTTCATAGTTCGCCTGCCATGGTATGGATAAGAGTCTGATCGTCGACGCTACTGGAATATTCAGCAACCTTCTTGCGATCGCGCAGCACTGCAATACGGTCACTGACACGCAGCACTTCTTCCAACTCAGAGGAGATGAAAACGCATGATTTACCTTCCTCTGCCAATTGCATCACCAGCTTTTGAATTTCTGTTTTTGCGCCAACATCTATTCCTCGGGTCGGCTCATCCAAAATGAGAACCTTGGGATTCGTCGCAAGCCAGCGGGCAAGGATAACCTTCTGTTGATTGCCACCGCTCAAATTCTTGACCAATTGCTCCGGTGAGGGCGTAACGATTCCCAGCAACTGAATATACTTTTCGGTGATTTCATTTTGCTTCTGCAGGGAGAGAAATTTGAACCACCCATAACGGGCCTGCAAGGCCAGGATGATATTTTCACGGATCGTTAACTCCCCAACGACTCCCTCTGCCTTGCGATCTTCGGGGCACAAGGCAACTCCGCGCTTCAGCGATTCAAGGGGAGAAAAGCTATCCACCTTTTCGCCGTCAACAATGAGGGAACCATTATTCGGAACATCGATCCCAAAGATTAAACCCGCCAATTCTGTTCGTCCGGAGCCCAACAAGCCTGCAATCCCCAAAACTTCATTGGCACTTAGTTCAATATCCACCGGCTCCAGCGAGCCTGTTCGTCCCAAACCTTTTGCCTCGACCAGATGTTGTTCACCCCTCTTCTCTTCCACCTGGGATTTTACTTTTGAGAGTGCGTCCAATTCGGTCAAACTGCGTCCGAGCATTTTGGCAACCAGTTCGACGCGCGGTAAGGATAATGTGTCGTAGGTGCCCACCAGCTTTCCATTTCGTAAGACCGTGATCCGATCCGCGATCTGATAAACCTGGTCCAAAAAATGAGTGATGAAAATGATACCAATTCCTTCGTTCTTAAGCTTGCGCACAACATCGAAAAGCAGGTTTGTTTCGTGCATATCCAGGCTGGATGTGGGTTCATCCAAAATCAGAACCTTGGCAGACAGCACTTCCAGCGCTCGTGTAATGGCAACCATTTGTTGGATGGCAACAGAATAATTTTCCAACGGCTGAGTAACATCAATATCGATATTCAATCGCTGGGTTGCCCTTCGAGCCAGTTCATTTACTTTTCGCCAATCAATACTTCCGAAACGATATGGCTCATGCCCCAGCATGATATTCTCAGCAACAGAAATATTGGTACAGAGGTTAACTTCCTGATACACCGTACTAATGCCAAGTTCCTGGGAATGTTGGGGCGACCGCACCTGTACGAATTTTCCATCCAGTTCGATGCTGCCATTATCAGGCTGTTCCACACCGGTTAAGACTTTGATGAGAGTCGATTTTCCGGCTCCATTTTCCCCCATCAGCGCATGGATTTCCCCTGCCCTTAAGGAAAAGTCGACATCTTCAAGGGCGACCACTCCCGGAAAGGATTTCGCAATTCCCAGCATCTTTACAATATTTTTCGCTTCTGTCATGGAATTACCTGTCTATGGTCCTTATGACTAGGATGGAGAAGCGACGTTCCGTTAATGCCGCTTCTCCATCGAACAGATCAGTCTTCGTGCCTAAGCCGAGACTTTGCTGGGTCAGGTTTAATATTTACGAGATGGGAGTAATTCGGCAGCGTTGTCGGGATAATAGACGGTCTCGTTGGTGAGTGTTTCCGGATCAACCGCTTCACCGTTCATGAGTTTCAGAGCCATCTCAAAGACCTGCGGTCCGAGCAGAGGATTGCATTCCACATCAGCCTGGAACCAGCCATCGATCATTGCCTGGAAGCCACCGCGGGTACCATCCACAGACACAATGAAGAGATCGCCCGGTTTCACACCTGCTGCCTTCAAGGCTTCAATGGCACCGATTCCCATGTCATCATTGTGAATGAAGATGCCCTGGAAATCCGTACCGGCTTTGTATTTCTGCAGGAAAGCCTGCATTACAGGAAGAGCTTCTGCGCGGGCGAAGTTGCCAGTTTGAGAATCGATGATCTCGATGTTGGAATTGAGTTTGTTTCGGAATCCCTCCGCACGCCCAACTGCCGCACCAGAACCTGTCGTTCCGGAGAGCTCAAGGATCTTTGCACCATTCGGGAATTTCTTATTAAATTCCTCAGCAGCCCGCTCGCCTTCCAACTTCATATCGGAGCCGATATGAGCGGCATACAGGGACTTATCAGCGCTGACACTGCGGTCTACGATGATGACAGGAATACCGGCATTCTTGGCTTCCGTCAAAACAGCGTCCCAGCCATCTTCCACGACTGGCGGCAGAGCGATCACATCCACACCCTGTTGGATACAAGCACGTACGGCAGAGATCTGATTTTCCTGTTTCTGCTGGGCATCTGAGAAGATCAATTTGACACCTAATTGTTCAGCAGTTTCCTTGAATGAAGCGGTGTTGGCAGTGCGCCAGTCACTCTCAGCGCCAAGTTGGGGATAGCATAAAGTCATATCGGCATAGGTTTTCGCGGCGCTGGCGGGTTGAGCAGGGGCTTGAGTGGCAGCCGGTTCAGCAGGGGCTTTTTCTGTTGCCGCTGGGGAACCACAAGCTGTGAGTACGAGGCTGGCAAGCATCACAACTGTCAAAAGTTGGTAAAGCAATTTCTTGGACATGTTCTTCTCTCCTGTTAGAGCGAATTATTATTTGATATGGTGGATGCGCTATAATCAGGGCACGCGAAGGTGCCTTTCTTTGAGAGGACTACTTTCGCTGGGAAGTGCCTGCTCGGAGACGCCAGTCAAGAAGCGGGCACTTCTCTCTTTTTGTCTGCTTTCATAATATTTCCTGCCTTCACACCTCCTTTCAAACCTCATTCTCAAGGAGAAGAATAAGAGTTCAAGGTCAGATAACTAGTACACGTTCATCGACATATGTAGCATTTATAGATTACATTGCCGTGATTTGAAAATCCATGATTTCTCTTTGGGAGGATGTTTGTTTTTTCATTGTGTACAGAAATAAAAAGATTTGTCACCCATTTGGGTGACAAATCTTTTTCGAAATGAGTTAAATTTTTTTCGATATTGGCAAGCGCTTAGTATTTGCGGGTTGGCAGGATCTCAGCGGCATCCTCGGGGAAGAACATCGTTTCAATGGAAGGGACCCATTTGGGGACTGGCTCACCATTGACAACCTTCAGCGCCAGCTCGAAAAACTGCGGCCCCAGGAGCGGATTACACTCCACTGTTGCATTCAACTTGCCGGCAATCATCGCTTCAAACGCACCCCGGGCAGCATCCACTGAAACGATCTTGATATCTATTCCAGGCTTGAGCCCATACTCTTCGATTGCCTGTATGGCCCCCACAGCCATATCGTCATTGTGAGCAAAGACCGCGGTGATTGTATTTCCATACTTTTGCAGGAAATCCTCCATCACTTCCTTGCCACGTGCCTGGGTAAAATCCCCGGATTCCGAATCGATGATATGCATATCCGGGTAATCCTTCAATATTTCTCGAAAGCCTCGATACCGGTCATTTGCAGGAGCTGAATCGATTGTTCCCACCAACTCAACAATATTTGCCTTTCCATTCATCAAATTTGTCATGATGCGTGCTGCATTACGACCTTCTTCGAGGAAATTCGAGCCGAGATACGACACATAAAGGTCCTCAGGAACATCGGCACGCCGGTCTACAATAATGATGGGAATACCAGCCTCTTTTGCCTCTTGAAACACCTCGTCCCAGCCCGTTTCGACAATAGGTGCGATCCCGATGACATCCACTTTCTGAATGATCAGCTTGCGTACTGCCAGAATTTGGTTGTCCTGTTTTTGCTGCGCATCGTAGAAACGCAATTCCACTCCCAGTTTCTCGGCTGTTTCCTTGATGGAATCAGTATTTGCCACACGCCACTCACTCTCTGCCCCCAACTGTGCAAAACCCACAACGATGTCCTGGTATGTTTTCTTGTGTTTGACTTCCTGAGTAGGAGAAGATGTGGGTTGGGCGGTGCACGCAAAAAGTCCGAGGACGGAGGCAAATGTCGCAAAAAAGATCAAGGCGCGTGAAGTCTTCATCAGGTCCATCCTCAAAGTATGGAAAGCACTTCTTTTTCCGGACCGTTGGCCGGATTCTGCTCTTGTGGAACCGTCTCCAATTTGGCAGGGATCACCAGTGTCACGCGAGTACCGGTGGTATATTCGCTTTCCACGGTGAGTCCGTAGGGCTTTCCATAATACAGCCGTATGCGTTTGTTGACATTGCCAATGCCAAAACCGCTCTCCAGTTTAATATCACCTGTATCATCCTCCAGTTCAGCGCGAAGTTTTGCCAGTTTTTCGGGCGTGAACCCGATACCGTCATCCTCCACTTCGAGTTGAACTTCATTGTTGCCCCTGGGTTTTGCACGCACAATGATCGTGCCGCCCTGCCGCTTGTTTTTAATACCATGATAGAGAGCGTTTTCCACCAGAGGTTGGAGGACCAGTTTTAGAATAGTGTTCTCTATTACAAGTTCGTCTGCTTCGATGCGGAAATTCAGGATGTCACGGTACCGCATCTGTTGGATGGTGAGGTAACTTCGAATGCGTTCCAGTTCTTCACCGATGGTGATCCAATCCATGCCTTTGCTTAAACTAATGCGGAAGAAACTTGAAAGCGCGGTGACGATCTGAACGACCTGGTCGGTCTGCTTGGATTCCGCCATCCAGATGATCGTATCGAGTGTGTTGTAGAGAAAGTGGGGATTGATCTGTGCCTGCAAGGCACGCAGTTCGGCCTTTTTGAGACTTTCCTGCTCCTTTATTTTCGAATCAAGCAATTCCTTGATCTTGCCGATCATGATGTTGAAACTCATCCCCAATTCGGTGATCTCATCCACGTTGTCACTGGTCATTAAGGCCTGCAGATCGTTCTTGGTAATGGTGGTGGTCACGTCGTGGAGTTTCTTGATCGGAGTGTAGATGCTTTTGGATAGACTCCAGGCGGCCACCACAGAGAATGCAACAGCGCTGAATACCAAAATGACAGAGAGAATTTGCCAACGCACATAACTTTCGCGCATCACTTGATACTGGCCTTCGGTACGATTTACCTCATACAGCACGTAATTCTGAACAACCTCCTCTATTACTGATGTTGCAAAACGGATGTTTTCGAGTACGGCTTCATTTTCAGCAGATGTACTGTTATGAGCGATCTTTTCACCCATCAGGTCGATATCTTGCTTTAACGACTGGACTGTCCGCAGGATCAGATCCAGTTTGACCTTGGCGTGCGGCGAATCGGTGTTTTCCATCATCCAGCGTACTTTTGTATTTACGTTATTCAGGATCTCGTACTGTTTCCCTTCAGAGAATTTGACCTTTCCTGCAACGACTTTCCATATTTCATTGTCGATATCTGGTTTAATACTGCCACTGATGCTATTGGCGGTGGTGATATTGGTGATAATGGCGTCATATTGACGGCTGTAACTTAGTACCTGCAGCATGGAGAAGACATTTGCTGTCCCCATCAGGAAGATCACAATGCAGAGAGAAGCCAGGATCTTGGTGCGAATGGATAGGTTCACACCGGCTATAAGATCAGCCAGCCGCCTCAAGACGTTAAGCGGAAATTTGCGTGTAAGACTTGTCTGTGCACTGATCTGGTGTAGAAATTGCCTGAAAACAGTGGTTACAGCTTTTTGTGTCACGTTGCTCTCCTGCTGTGGGATCACACCTGCGACCGAAACTCGATGGGGGATAACCCGGTATGTTTCTTGAAGACAGAACTAAAATAATGCGGATCGTTGTAGCCGACCTTGTAGGCAATATCAGCCGATCTCAAGGTGGTCATGCGCAACAATTCCTTTGCCCTGGTCATGCGGATCTCTGTCAGATACTCTTTGAAGGTCTGATGGGTCTCTTGGCTGAAGACAACGCTGAAATGGCTGGCGCTCAGGTTTGCGCAGGCCGCTACCTCGTTCAATGAAAGATTGGGATCGGCATAATGCTGTTCGATATATTCTTTTGCCTGATGGATCAAGTGTACGTGCTGTCCATTGGGCCGGCTATCACGATATGACAATCCAATGGACAGGATCTTATAGGCCTGTTCCTGCAATTCCTCGACCGATTTGACATTCGACAGGATCATCTCGATCGAATTCAACTCAGGGATGACCTTGTCAATCTCAAATCCCAGCTCGTTCACAATCTTCGCTGTTGCCAGAATCACATCGACAAAAATATAGTTTTTGATCAACGTTGACCTCAGCGCTGTTTCACCGAGTCCGCCAATGTATTTGTTGAAGTACTCGTTGAATTCATCCTTTTTTCCACTATGTAAATAGTTCTCGATGGCGACTTTATCCAATTTAAGCAGCTCTTTTTGTTCGATTGTTTGGTTCAATTCAAGATTATTATCACGGCTTTGGATACGAAGCAACGCATCGACAAACGACAGGGAAATATCCGCAATTCGGTCTTTGGATGGACCTATGCCAACAGCGAGTTTGTATCGGCTATCGGCGACAATTTGATAGATCCCTTCCAGAAGCACATCGCGTTCTTCTTCAAGATATTCTGGTGTACTCCCTTTCATGATCAGGGTTATATCTCCCCAATCCCGTTTCAAGAGGAAGACGTCCGGGTCTTTTTCCACCCGTTCTGTGATCGCCTCCTGGATGCGTTGGTATTCGTCGTGATCGTACTGTTCTGTGCGGTCCCCCAGTTCCAATTTCAGGATCATAACCAGATAATGTCGGGCTACAAGATCGAGTCCCAGCGTCTGCCCCTGCTCCACAGCCTCTGCCGGTGAAACGGCTCCAATCACCAGTTTGGAAAGGAGCCGCTCACGAAGCATGGTCCGGTTCTCCTCCAGTTGTTCCTGAAGTTTTTTTAGATTGGCTTGTTCTTTTCGCTCCTGATCGAGCTGACCGGCAAGTTTCTGTAAAACGGTCTGTAATTTCTGAACTGTCACAGGTTTTAATAAATATTCTGTGACCCCCAGACTGATGGCCTTTTGGGCGTATTCGAATTCATCATGACCGCTGAGAATGACGATCTTTATCCAGGGCATGCGCTCCCGCACGATCTTGCTCAATTGCAATCCATCCATGAATGGCATCTTAATATCAGTAATGAGCACATCAGGCTGGGACGTACGTAGAAGGGGTAGAGCCATTTCTCCATCAGCAGCTTCACCGCAAAATTCAAAACCACTGGATAGCCAGTCTACATTTTCGCGAATTCCCTCGCGAGTAATGATCTCATCTTCCACAAAGAAAACTTTGTATGGCATATCTATTCTCTATTACCTTGAACATTGTACACCATCCAGATGATATGGATTCGAGATAGGTATTTGGTGGGTGAGGTCAACTTTTTCTTGTATTGAAAAGCATTCCATACAGGTGATAGTGAGATTTTTACTGCATGTGCTCAAAGTCACATACATTTGGAAAGAAAATCCTTGACTTTATTATAGGTTCTATGTAGAATGTTATCGTTCCCGTTATCGATAACGGGAACGATAACATTACCTTATGCGTCCAAAGAATATGCGTGCTACCATTAAGGAAGTCGCTTCTGTGGCAGGGGTATCCACACAGACTGTTTCACGCGTTGTTAATGAAAGACCGGATGTTTCCCCCGAAACTCGAAGAAAAGTACAGGAAGTGATCAAGGCATTGAGTTACCAGCCAAGTGCCCTGGCTCGCAGCTTGATCAGCCAGCGAAGCTACACCTTGGGTGTTGCCACGGCCGGACTTCGGCATATTGGGCCTTCTCGTACGCTCAGTGGAATCACCTCAGCCGCAGAGGAAGCGGGATATTCCATTCTCCTTACCGAGCTTCCCAGTTACGATACGGAAGATGTTCAGCCCATTTTTCAGGCATTTTTGTCCCGCCACGTCGATGGGATTATTTGGGCCGTTTCAGAAGTTGGCGAAAACCGAAAATGGTTGAACAGCCCTGCCGCCGATATCGAGGTTCCACTGGTCTTTATTACGATGGAACCGAGAGACAATCTTTCTATTGTTACCGTCGACAATTATCTTGGCGGGCAAATGGCAATGGCTCATTTGCTTGGGCAGGGATATCAGAAGATTGCTCATATTTCCGGCCCATTGGAATGGTGGGAGGCCCGTCAACGAATGGCCGCCTGGAGGAATGTTTTGACGGAAAATGGACTTGCATCTGAGGATCATCAATGGGTGGAGGGGAATTGGTCCTCTGCCAGCGGTGCTTTGGCCATTGAAAAGCTGTTCGATCAATTTCCCGAGATGGATGCGATTTTTGTCGCAAATGACCAAATGGCGCTTAGCGTACTTCAATATTGTGCAGAAAAAGGAATTCGTATTCCTGAAGATGTTGGCGTGGTTGGGTTTGATAATATAGCCGAATCGGCCTTTTTTTCTCCGGCCCTTACGACCATTCAGCAGGATCAAAACAACGTGGCAAAAGTAGCAGTCGCAGAAGTGATCAAGATCATTGAGTCGGGATGGCAGGGGCTTGACCCTGTGGAACCCAGGTCCATTATTCTACCGCCAACACTGGTTGTGCGACAGAGTTCCATGCATAATATTACGGAAGGAGGTGAGTTACAGGGAAGCTTTTCGTAAGATGGAAGCACATTCGGATCGATATCCATGTGTACTTCCCGGTAAGGCAGATGGAACGTTGCAGCACCACGGTCTGCTTTTACCAAGACAGCACGCTAACAAACCATTCGATTAGTTCATCAAGGAGAAGTAAATGTCTAAGAAGTTGCTTTATAAATTGCTGGCGATCGTGATGCTTGCCAGTATCGTCCTGACAGCTTGTGGTGGCGCTGGTGCCCCTGCTGACGATAAGAAGATGGTTGGTATCTCCATGCCGACCAAGACCTCTACCCGCTGGATCTCCGACGGTGAGAGCATGGTCAAGTCCTTTGAAGCCCTTGGCTATGCTACGGATTTGCAGTTCGCTGACAATGACATCCCGAACCAGATCGCCCAGATCGAAAATATGGTCACCAAGGGCGCGGATGTGCTCGTGATCGCAGCGATCGACGGCTCGACCC
>CAZKSG010000084.1:0-18345 GCA_964555335.1 uncultured Anaerolinea sp. | reverse complement strand
TCTTGACAAACTTACTAACTAGTAAGTAAAATTAGACCATTATGGTCAGAAATGCAAATACCAAACGGGCGATCATGGATCTGGCCGAATCCTTTCTCCAAGAGAAGGGCTTCAATGGCTTTAGCTATGCCCACATCGCCAAAGAACTGGATGTGAAGAATGCGGCCATCCATTACCACTTCCCCTCCAAAGAGGAATTGGTAGCCACAGTGATCCAGCGGTATCGAGACCGTTTCAAACTTTGGATCAATAACGCCCGTGTCAAAGATCTTCCGTCCGAGCAAAAGTTGGACTGGTTCTTCAGCATCTACACCAACACCCGCGCTGATAATGGAAAGGTCTGCCTGGCGGGCTCGCTGGAAACCGAATTCAACTCCCTGCCCGATTCAGTGCAGGAACAGACCCAGGCATTGACGCGTGAGCTTCTGGCATGGCTGCAGACAACCCTCCAGGAGGGACGAGAGGCAGGCATCTTCCACTTTGGCGGTACACCCGCAGATAAAGCCGCGCTGATCCTCTCCAGCATGCAGGGCGGACTGCAGATGGCTCGCGCGCTGGGGTCGTCAAAATTCCATGCGGTTGTACAACAGCATAAGGAGGATCTGCTCGCTTAATTTTTTTATTGGCAAAACTTACCAGGTAGTAAGTATTTTTATTAAGGAGAACCCATGACCACGTTAGATACGACCCAATTTCAAGCCATTGTGAGAAAGACCTATCAGGCGTTTTTCAGTCCATCGCGGTATGAGGAGAAGACCATCGATCGCGAGATCATCGAACGAGGCAGGAATTACCGCCTCCCGTTTGAGGGTGGTGAACTTGCCGTTACCACCTGGGGAAATAGCGGGCCAGCCGTGTTGCTGATGCACGGTTGGGGAGGAGCACGTGCCCAGATGACCGGTTTTGTTGAACCGCTTTTATCCTCCGGCTTCCGCGTTGTTGCGTATGACCAGCCGGCTCACGGCGAATCAGATGGCCGGATCACCAACCTGCTGGAGATCGCGCCGACAATGGATCTGGTCACTCAACGAGAGGGTCCGTTCGATGCGATCATTGCTCACTCCTTCGGGACCTTGATCACATCCTATGCTCTTGTGGAGCGGAATTTCCCGTCTCCTTCCCGACTTGTGTACTTTGGCGCGTTTAACCAGCTTTTGGAATCGCTGCCGCGCTTTCAAGTAATGGCTGGCTTGTCAGATGAGATCATGGATGGATTCCGGTCCATGCTATATGAAAAATTCAACCGTGATGTATTGGAGGCAATCACCAATGAACGGCTCACGCCACAGATTCACATCCCCGCTCTGATGTTCCACGACGCCACGGACAACGTCACACCGGTGGAAGACAGCCGTGCCATCGCTCGAGTCTGGAAACAGGTGCAGTACACAGAAACCCAGGGGTTGGGACATCGCGGAGCGTTGCAATCAAAAGAGATTCATGAACAAGTCGTGAAATTTCTGAAGGAATAATAAATGGCAATTCTAGGCCCGGCAAACCTCATGCCGGGTCGTTTTTTGTAGTGGCTTCATGGATTCAAGTAAAATTTCCTGCCAAAGGAACCCGCCATGAAAAACTTTGCCATTTTATTCTTTGCCATTCTCAGTGAAGTAATCGCGACCACGTCCCTCAAGTTCTCGGAGGGATTCACCAAACTCGTCCCTAGCATTATCGTTGTGATCGGGTATGGATTATCGTTCTATCTGCTTTCGCTCAGCCTGAAGGTCTTCCCCATTGGCATCGCCTACGCCATCTGGTCAGGTGTAGGATTGGTGCTCACCGTGATCGCAGGTATATTCCTCTGGCGAGAAACTCTCGATTGGGCCCGCGTGGTTGGCATACTTCTCATTCTGGCAGGCATCGTTCTGATCAATGTGTTCTCAAAAACCACAGTGCATTGAATCAACCCGGCCGCCAGAATTCTGAAACCAGCCCCAATTCCCTGAAAATTTCCTGCACCTGTTCCACGGTCCGGCCGTGATACTCAGTTGACATACGGTTGTGATACCAATGCTGCGACAGTTCCCATACCTGTGAAATGGAAAGTACCGCGCCGCGTTCGGTATGATGAGATGCAAGCCACTCACTTAACAGATCCTCCGACTGGAAGAAGAGCATGTTCGTTCAGGTAAAGGGAAGGTCGTCATACCAATTCGTGAAAGGGACCAAAAAATGCACAATCCCCGCTTCACTCCGGACCATTTTCCCACGGACCGTTATATGGATTTCCTCTCCACTTTGAGAGCATTGCGCGTCGATCTCAGCGTCCATGTGCAACGCGGCGGGGATTCCGAGCGAGTCCCAGGCACAGTTGGCGAAATAGGTTCTAGCGTTCGCATGAACCTTGAACGGAGTCTCCACGCCTGAGAACGGATTTGCCATCAGGATGCGGTGTGTCTCTGGCTGGAGGAAAATGGCATGGCGTTGATGAAGCTCGTCGTACGCAGATTCCGCCTGCTCGTGAGACAGAGCGAAGCGTGAGGCGGTCTCCTCCACATGAGGCGGATGGGCCGTCTCGGCAAAATGTTTGTAAACGAAGGCACGCACATCCCAGAGTATGTTTTCATCCATGCGATGATTATAGCGGTACAATAGGCGCCATGTCACTCGATATTTCCCGTATCAAAGCCCTATGTTTCGATGTGGATGGTACACTCAGCGACACCGACGACCTGTACATCCAAAAAGTGAAGCGCTTCTTCCCGCGATTCCTGTTCCGCGACCCCGACCATGCTGCGCGCCGCTTTGTGATGTGGGTGGAGGCACCTGGCAACGCCCTGCTCGGCTTTGCAGACACCATCGGTATGGATGATGAAATGGTTGCAGTCATCGATTGGATGAGCCGTCATCGCAGGATGTCTGATAAAAAGTTCCTGCTCATCCCCGGCGTGGATGGAATGCTGTCGCGTCTCAAAGGGAAATATCCGATGGCTGTGGTGAGCGCGCGCGATGAGAAAGGGACTCTGCGTTTTCTCAAACAATTCGACCTGGTCAAATATTTCGATGTGATCGTGACCGGGCAATCGGTGGAACACACCAAGCCGTACCCTGATCCGATCCGCTTTGCGGCGCAGAAGATGAACGTGACGCCTGAAGAATGTTTGATGATCGGCGACACCACCGTAGATATGCGAGCCGGTACATCTGCAGGCGCCCAAACGGTGGGAGTGCTATGCGGCTTTGGCGAAGAAAAGGAATTGCACGACTTTGGCGCAAAGTTAATCTTGCAAAGCACTTCTGAACTGACAGATGTACTGATTAACAGAAAACTGGAGCCGTAGCTCCAGTTTTTTATATGACAGGGAAAAGTAATCTCAATGCCCAAACCTGGGATTCCGCTTATCCGCGATCGCTTCAAGTTTCCTGCGATATTCCACAATGGCGTGGTCTCCCACCACCGGGCTAAAAAATTTGAACATCGTAAATAAGAAGAGAGACAGCCGTCTGAAGACCGGGATGCCACGCTGGAATTCCCCATCGTGTGGGCCCAAAAAGCGGACATCGCCAATGTGAATGTATCCCATGGCAAGAAGCGGGATGACGGTGACAATATCGGTCGTATTTACCACGCGATAGATCGGGGATTTGAACTCCATATCGTAATGACTGTTCCCCACACGCGGGCTGCCAAATGTGTAGCAGGCCGCGATCATCTCGCGGATGCGAGGATTGTGTTCCATGCGTTGGGTGGCTACAGTGGCAAGTGCCGCACCCAATGAATGACCCGTTACATAAAGCGGCAACCCTTTCAAGCCGAGAACGCCTTTTTCCACATCCTTTGCGATGCTGTCATACGCGGCCCGAAACCCATTATGGACTCGTCCATCCAACACGGAGACTTTCGTCGCCTGAAGGTCGATCCGAATATCGGTCCTTTTTGTCACTTCTGTTCCGCGAAAGGCGAGCACGGCAAACTCTTCACTTTTGGCCAGGAAGGCTTGTGTATCGGTATCGGGGGAATAAAAGGTTTTGATCAGCTCGAAACCACCGCTGGCAAGCTTGGTTGTGAATACCTTGCGGAGCTTTTTCAGGTCCTGCTTATCTTCGAAACGGTCGTACGCCAGATGCGCCATCGAAGCCAGGATCCAGGCCATGCGGTCTGAATAAGCCGCGCGGGTGATCGGCGGGTTGAGCAAATTCTCCTTGGCTTTAAAGTAGTCCCGGGCGAGGGTGATCTCAACACTTTCTTTTTTGGTCCGCGTTGGCTCTCGTATATCCGCCATGGAGTCTCCTTTCGATTTGTGAATACTATACAAAAATCAAAGACAAAAGTCAATTTATGTCGAGGGATTTCAATCGAAAAGCAATGATCTCACACCAAACCAGTATTGCTGCCAGGAAGAAATAAAATGCAAATCCCTTCATCCAAAACGTGGGGATGGCAAGTGCCACCGTGAACCACGTATAAACGGCCAGGTTCTTCCAACGTTCATCTTTAAGAAAGACCAGCCCCAGCAGGATCATGGCAGGCATGAGCGTAAGTCCGATAACAACAAAAGATGCATCGTGCAAACGTCCATGCCAGGTGGCGGGCGTGGTGCGGAGCGTTTTATCGGTTGCGGAGGTGAGACCAATCATGCCGAAGCCGGCAGCGGTCAACAACCAGGCGGAGATCGCAGCCAACCGGACGCGTGGCAGGCGCAGGCGGAGTCCCGAGGCGAAGAGGAGGATGAAGGCTCCGCTGAGAAAAAAGGCCAATGTCATGAGCCATCCAAATGGACCGAGGGCAAGTCCGCTCGGCCAATCGAGCGGATTGTTGAGTGTCCACCCGATGGAGGTCATGAAATCATATTCAATAACGGTTAACAAAGTGATGACGCTCCCCAGCAGGAGAGGTCCGAGGATGCCTGCCCATGCGGCAAGCCTTATATGTGTACGCTCGTTCATCGTGCGAGGTAGACAACGATCAGTGCAAGTAGTGCGGGTAAGGCCTGAATGTAGAGGATGGTACGTTTGGCTGTAAAACCACCGTAAACACCAGCGATCAACACACAAACGAGGAAGAAAATCTTGACCGGCGTATCTGCTATGACGAGTCCCCAAATGAGACCGGCAGCGAGGAAGCCATTGTACAATCCCTGGTTCGCGGCAAGCGTGGCAGATGCTTTTGAGAATTCGGGGGTTAACCCGAATCGTTTACGCCCAATGGGGTGATCCCAGTAGAACATTTCGAGCACGAGAAATCCGATATGAAGAAGAGCGACAAGCAGGACAAGAATATTTGCAACCAGTATCATATTAACTCCTTGATGTTCCTGACTACTTCGGAATATATCGGGGCGCAACCAGCCACAGAATCAATAAGATCACTCCGCCCACAAAGAACGGCACTGGCGCACCCAACCATTGAAACAACGATCCATAGAACAGCGGCGCGATCGCATTCGCGGCACTGTACATGCCCGAAGAAATACCCAGCATCCCCCCGACTTCACTTTTATCGGACGATTTGGTGATGAGACTATTGACGGCAGGATGCAGTACACCGCCTCCCAACGCAGCCGGGAAGCTGGCCACCAGCAGCCATACAATACCCAGCCAGCCTTTGTTCGCCTCTTCAGGCGGATTGACCTTGATACTCTGAATGGCGGTCATATCATTTTGTCCCGCCAACCCTTGCAAGACCTTTTCGCGGTCGTACCAGGGGACAGCAACACGTGGTGTGGATGCTGTACCGATCAGACCAATTGCCAGCGTGGAGACTCCCAGGATGACCAACCAGCGCTCGCCTCGTTTCCGTGCCCAACGTCCGATCAGCCCGCCCTGAACGATGATGATGAAAACACCCGCCAAAGCGAACAGTCCCGCTGTGTCGGTGGCGCTCATCCCAAGCTGCGAGAGGGTGAAGAGGGCAAACAGCTGCTCATACCCACCGAACGCAACTTGATAGAAGAACATGATCAAAAGGAGAAAGCCAACGGCCGGATGACGCAGTGCGTCGAGCATGGACTGGAACGTGAACGGTGACTTGAGCGATGCAGCCGATGGCGAGTCGCTGCGATGCGTTTCATGGAACCAGAATACCGTCAACAGGATGGACGCAAAAGAAAAGAGCGCCGCTGCAAAAGCCACTGCCTGATAACTGTCGTGCGAGAGGGCAAGCACTGCATAGGCGATCATGGGACCCAGTACGAACCCCACACCAAAAGCCGCGCCAAGAAGTCCCAATCCCTGCGTGCGATTTCGTTCGCTGGTACTATCAGCCATCGCCGCCTGCGCCGTGGACATGTTCGCGCCGGAGAGTCCGTCAATGATGCGCGAGATGAAAAGCAGCGTCAACGTGTTGGCAAACCCCAGCAGAATAAAACCAGCCAACGTCCCGATCTGGCTCGCGATGAGGATCGGCTTGCGCCCGAATCGATCAGAAAGACGTCCCAGGATGGGCGCGCCAACGAATTGCATTAGTGGATACGTCGCCTGAAGAATCCCGATCATAAGGGGTGTGGCGCTGAAACGCGCCGCAAAGTAGGGCAAAATGGGGATAATGATGGAAAGCCCGATCAAATCCACAAGTACGATGACAATGATGGGAAGGACTCGCTTGAAATCGAGCTTCTCTGCAGATTGTTCAGATGTTGTCATGATTATCTGCTCAAACCACCGGGAAGCACGGAGATTCCGATCAAGACCAGAACCAGCGAACCGACGATCAGAAACAGGTTATTGCGGAAGCGGGTTGTATCATTGGTAGTTTTCCAACGCGAAGACATATGTGCAGCACCCGCAGCCAGGATCATGATCAATCCATGCAAAAGTCGAAAGCCCGGAAAGCCAACGCCTGTCAAACCATCCCATATTAGAAAGATAATACCCAATGTGGCTTGTAAATCCATCAACCCGCTGAACCCAGACATCAATCCTCGGTCCATTCCTTTGAACTGTCCACCGCGTAACCAGCCTAGGGCAAATTTGACAATTGCGATCACCGCGATCAACAAGATCAGCCAGCGAAGCCCTGAATGGGCCATGAGCAAAATATTCATGATGAGACTCTCTCCTTGGTGAAATAGTGTCGCAATGGTAGCATAGTTTGCAGAAGTCCGCGACAATCTTGTAGGACAATGAATCATATGGGAAAATCCACAATGTAGTGATATACCTTCAGCAACAAAACAAACCATTTACCAGAGGATGGAGTCTCATGACCTATCAAATGATCCTTACCGAGATACGCAATCGGGTTGGGTTGATCACCCTGAACCGTCCGCAAGCCTTGAACGCCTTGAATAACCAACTCCTGCGTGAAGTGATGGACACGCTCGACTCATTCGACCGCGATGAGTCAATCGGTGCGATGGTCATTACCGGCAACGAGAAAGCTTTCGCCGCCGGGGCAGACATCAAGGAAATGGCGGATAAATCCGTCATCGAGATCATGGATACCGATCACGTCGCAGTGTTTGGCCGCATCCGTACGATCCAGAAACCAGTTATCGCCGCAGTATCCGGCTGGGCGTTGGGAGGCGGATGCGAAGTCGCTTTATCCTGTGACATGATCGTCGCGTCTGAATCCGCCAAGTTCGGTCAGCCAGAGATTACCATCGGCGTCATCCCCGGCGCCGGCGGGACGCAGCGGCTTACCCGCGCTGTCGGCAAAGTCCTGGCTATGGAAATGATCCTCAATAACCGCACCCTGACCGCCCACGAAGCTTATCAATTTGGATTGGTGAACCGTGTTGTCCCAGTAGACGGTTACCTCGACGAAACGCTCATCCTGGCGAACGAGATCGCCTCACGCGCGCCGCTGGCCTTGCGTGCCGCGAAAAAGATGATTAACCAATCTTATGAATTAAGCCTTGCCGAAGGGCTCGCCGAAGAGAAGCAAACTTTCTACAATCTGTTTGCCAGTGAAGATCAAAAGGAAGGGATGAAGGCATTCATCGAAAAACGCAAACCGGAGTGGAAGGGCAAATAACGTGCCGGGGTATGATGAACTGAAAGCGGCATTTCAGAGACTCGGGCTGGCAGATACCCCCGTCATTGCCCATGCTTCGCTAAAACCGTTCGGGCACATCGAGAACGGTGCCGAAACAGTTCTGCTCGCACTGTTGGATTCGGTCCACAGCCTGGTCATGCCAACATTCACGTACAAGACCATGGTCACGCCCGAGGTGGGGCCGCCGAATAATGGCATCACCTATGGCGCAGAAAAAGATCTCAACAAAATGGCGCGGCCTTTCAAGCCTGACATGCCCGCTGACCCCATGATGGGCATGCTGCCTGAATCTCTGCGCAAACATCCGGCCGCCAAACGGACAAATCATCCCATTCTTTCCTTTGCAGGCATCAATGCCGACTTCGCTCTCAATACTCAAACCTTGTTCGAACCCCTCGCCCCCATTGGTGCATTAGCAGAGAAGGGCGGCTGGGTCGTCCTCATTAATGTAGACCATTCGGTGAATACGAGCATCCATTACGAAGAGAAACTCGCCGGGCGCAGACAATTCCTTCGCTGGGCCATGATGGAAGATCGCATCGTAGAATGTCCCGGCTTCCCCGGCGATTCGTCTGGCTTTAACGCGATCACATCGTATCTTGAACCCTACACTCGCCACGTAGATGTAGGCGAAGCTTTCATCCAAGTTGTGCCTTTGCAGCGTGTGTGCGAAACTGTGCAGGAACTACTAAGAAACGATCCGATGGCATTGCTCTGCCACCGGACCGATTGTGAACGATGTAATGCGGTGAGAACTACTGGAACGTAATCTCTTCCACACGCCAGCTCTCCTCCCCCATCAATTTCTTCAAGCGCTCCAGCATCTCCGGGCAGACACGCGTCGTGTCATTGGGGAAATCGATCAAATGCCCTGACCCATTTTCGAAGATTTGAAAACTGAAACGGTCCTTGCCATGGAAGGAGATCAGCGTGCCGTAAATCGTCTTGATGCGGCGGCGGTCATGATCCTTGTCGCCGGTCGTGCGCAGCGTCACCGTGATCTGTTTGGGCGGGTGGTCCTTATCCTTTTCCTCTTTTGCCAGCGGGATGTAGATGGATGGCGGGACCTGCGGCGTCTCCACAGCAGGCACGACCTGGACGGACACCGCTTCTCGCGCAGCCTCTTTTTGCTCCCGTTGCTCATGCTCGATCTGCGCCTGAACCGCTTCCGTCTGCAAACGCGGCGTGCTGACAGGCTTGGTATCCGCTTTGGGTTCGGGGCGTGCTGCAATCGTCGCATCTTCGAACGACGGCTGCCATTGTGTCTCCCAATTCTCGGGGAAGTTATCCGGCGGAGGCGGAACGCTGTCGTCATCCCATGAATCATTTACAGGAGGTTTGACTGCGTAGGTGGGAGCAGGCTTCTCTGCCATCTGACGCACCGGCGGCGGGATCGTTGGCTTCACAGGGATGGTTTTGCCCTGCGGTGTCACCACCTTCGACTGCGTAGACTTGTAATTCAGGTCCTTCACCTGCGAATCATCCGGCAGAGGTGGCTCTTCTTCATCGAAGATACTTGCCGGTGACTGCATCAGAGGCGAAGACGATTCCAATGGTTCCAGAATCTTGATCTCAGTGCGGATGGAATCCACCAAGATCTTCGGTGGCATCGAACCTGTATCTGCCTTTCCTTCCACGATGATGATCTGACCGACCGTCATTTGCTCTTTGTACTGCGCCCACGTTCGAGGGAAGAGAACCAGTTCGATATTACCCTGCACATCCTCTATGGAGACGAATCCCATCGGCTTGTTGGTCTTGGTCGTGTACGGGCGGACACCCGTGACCAAACCGGCAACACGCACCTTCTCTTCGTGCTGTGCTTCATGCAATTGTCCCGAGAAGTAACTGACAATCTGTGTGAACGTCTGTTGATACGGTGTGAGCGGATGGTCAGACACGTACAGACCGATCAACTCGCGTTCCCAGTTGAGCATTTCGCGGCGATCTACATTGTTGACTTCGGGCAGCGTGATGCTTTCGGTCACACCGGTTGTGCCGCCAAAGAGACTCATCTGTCCCGCTTCGGCAGCGCGAAAGTGGTTACTGCTGATCGCAACGATACGATCCAATGACGCGAGTAACGCGGCTCGATTGCCAAAGTTATCCATCGCGCCGACTTTGATCAAACATTCCAGCGCACGCTTTCCGACCGCGCGCAGATCAACACGACGGGCGAACTCGTTGAGATCTGCAAACTTGCCGTTGGCTTCGCGTTCGTCGATGATCAACTTCACCGCGGCTTCACCAACATTTTTGATCGCCCCAAGGCCAAAGCGAATATTGGGCTTGCCCTCGATATCTTCAATGGAGAAATCCCAATAGGAAGAGTTGATCTCCGGCGGCAGAACGGGCACGCCCATACTGCGCGCATCGGCCACATACAACGCCACCTGTTCGGTCTTGCCTGCGTTCGCCGAAAGCAATGCAGTCATATATTCGGCGGTGTAATGGACTTTGAGATAGGCCGTCTCGACCGCGATCACGCCGTAATCGGCAGCGTGACTCTTGTTGAAACCATAGCGGGCAAATTCCTCCCAATCGCTATAAATGGCTTCGGCGGTCTCTTTATCCATCCCCTGTCTGACCGCACCATCCACAAATTTCTTGCGATGCTTCTCGATCTCTTCCTTTTTCTTCTTCGAGATCGCCTTACGCAATTCATCCGACTCAGAAGGAGTGTAACCGGCAAGTTCCACGGCGGCGCGCATGAGTTGTTCTTGATATACAGGAATACCATACGTATCGCTGAAGATCGGTTCCATCTTCGGGTGACGATATTCCACTTCTGCTTCGCCGTGCATGCGGGCGATGTAATCGGGGATGAACGCCATCGGTCCAGGACGATAAAGGGCGACCATGGCAATGATGTTATCGAGCGTCTTGGGCTTCATCTGCACAAGATAACGCGTCATACCGCCACCTTCCACCTGGAAGATGCCGGCGGTCTGCCCACTGCCCATGATCTCAAACGATTTTGGATCGTCGAGCGGGATGTTGTTCAGGTCGAATTTGATGCCATGCCGCTTCTCGATCATGTCGCAGGCCTTTGCCATCACGCTTAACGTGATAAGCCCAAGGAAATCCACCTTCAACATGCCAAGCGAATCGAGAATACCCATTTCGAACTGTGTCACCGTCTTGATGGGTGTTTCATCCGAGTTCGATGTTGGGCGATGCAGCGGCAGATATTCAAGGATGGGTTTGTCCGAGATCACCACACCGGCAGCGTGCGTCCCTGCGTTGCGCACCGTGCCCTCCATCTTCGCAGCGGTATCGATCAGCTCCTTGAGATGCGGCTGGCTCTTGTAAATATCCTTGAACTCCGGCACAGCCATCGCATCTTCCATGGTAGTGTTGCGACCAGAGACGAATGGCACCAATTTCGCCACGCGGTCCACTTCGGGAAGTGGAATCTCCATCACACGTGCCACATCACGCAAAGCGGCTTTTGTGCCCATCGTACCGAACGTGATAATCTGGGCGACTTTGTCATTGCCATATTTGTGCGTGCAATACTCAAGCATCTCGGCCCGGCGATCATCGCGGAAATCGAGGTCAATATCGGGCATCGAGATACGCCCGGGGTTCAGGAAGCGTTCGAACAACAGATTGTGATGAAGCGGGTCAACCAACGCGATCTCCAGCACGTAGGCAACGATCGAGCCTGCCGCCGAACCGCGTGCGTTGTACCAGATGCCATTCTCCTTGGCGTGACGACACAGATCCCATACGATCAAGAAATAGGCATCGAATCCCATTTTGTGGATGATGCCCAACTCATAATCGAGTCGCTCACGGACCTTGGAACTGTTCGCCTGTTCCTGATAGCGACTCCTCGCCCCCTCTTCACACAAGTGACGAAGGAACGTTTCAGCTGTAAATCCTTCCGGCACGGGAAAATCAGGCAGGTGGTAACCTTTGAAACTCAGGTCCACGTTGCAGCGCTCGGCGATGAGGAGCGTATTGCTCAACGCTTCCGGAACTTCGGCGAAGAGCTGGTTCATTTCCACAGGTGTGCGCAGGTAGTACGAATCATCCGTCATGCGCATGCGGTCTTTTTCAGAGAGCAACGACTGAGTCTGGATCGCCAACAGGATATCCTGATAGCGCGCGTCATCCTGGTTGATGTAATGAACATCGTTCGTGGCGATGTATTTCGCCGAATATCGAGCGCCCATCTCCACCAGTTTGCGGTTCAGGTCGGTAATTTCCTTGATGTTGTGCTGCTGGAGTTCAACGAAGAAGCGGTCGGGACCGAAGACATCATAGTACCAGTTCATCCGTTTGACGGCCTCTTCGGGCTGGTCGTTCAACAATGCCCGCGGAATTTCAGCGGACATACAACCAGAGGTGCAGATAATTCCCTCGGAGTGGGCCGCCAAAAAGTCCCGGTCGATGCGGGGGTAGTAGTAGAAACCGTCCAATTGCGCTGCGGATGAGATCTTGAGCAGGTTCTTGTACCCGGTCTCATTTTCAGCGAGCAAAAGCAGGTGATAAGAGGAACGATCCAGTTTCGGGTCGCGGTCCTTCATCCCACGTGCAGCCATGTAGGCTTCCACACCAATGATCGGTTTGACACCTTCACTGGTGGCAGCTTTGTAAAAATCCATGACGCCAAACATCGTGCCGTGGTCCGTGATGGCAACGGCAGGCATCTCCAGTTCCTTCACGCGCTTGACCAACTTCTTGATGTTGGAAAAGCCATCGAGCATGGAATATTCCGTATGGACATGAAGATGCGCAAAAGACATTCGGTTGACCTGTTTCCTATGAGTGATGTCGAGTGGGATTGAAAGAGATTATAGCACGCCTGTTCGGGTATGAAGTCGGCGATTGGCTTAAAATATCCCACCTTCATTCGTTAAAATTATTTTTTAGACTGCCGTGCGGCGATCACAACAACCATTGTAATTGCGAGCAGGATCACAACTGGTCCGAGAACAGGGGCAAGCAGGATGGAATAGAACTCCATAAAGAAGTACCCCCATATGGGACCTATCAGGGCAACGACAAAGAATATTCCACCATCTTTCCACGTCAGACGGCCATACGCACGCCATAAATTGTAAGGGACAACTCGTGCAGCCATATTGCCGAGAACTAAGGCCATTGTCACTGCAATAAATTCAATCCAAATTGTGGATTCAAGTTGCAGATAATGTCGGATAAGACTTAACGGAAATATAAAAAAATATCCCAAATTGAAACCAATCCCCGCACCTTGATAGGTGTAAAGACGCAGCAAAGAGGTACCTGCGGAAATTTGTTGATTCCAGTATTCATTACCCTTTGTGTTGATGAGAACACCAATCAATAAAGGGATAACCAATGTTCCCCCAACATACATGACAATTGCACGAAAAGCAGCTTCACGATCCACAAATGGCCAGCGCAAAGATGGAGCAATCATCCACCAGGCAAGCAACCAAACCCAGATCCAGATCACGGTGATCTTGGAGATCGACCAACGATCGACAGCCAATCGCAGGAAGGCGGCAAGTTCGCGTGGCCAAGAGGGAAAAGGTCCATCTTTCGCTTGTTTATACAATGCATCCATTTCATCATTAGTGAGGAAGAAAGCACTTTTTGCCAGAAAGCCAATCAACTGATCGACATAACCAGGGGAAACATCCTTAATGTTATTTTGTGGAAAAATCTGTTGCATTTCTTCGGTATTCAACGAGCGATAATTTCCTGCCTCCAGAAATTGATTGGCTTGTACGAGGCTTTTGATTCCGCCCTGTTGATGTAATACCTTAACCAGACTTACCAAGACGCGCCTCTGATCTGCGTGAATTTTGCTGACCCCACGCTCCCAGTCGCTGACCGCCGCGCCACTGAACCCCACTCCCAGTTCAGTTTGTATGAGTTCCCCCAACCTCTGTTGTGTGAGAGGCTTCTGTACATTGTCAGGATCATTAGAAAGTTGTCGAAACCGACGTAATTCTTCCCCAAATTTTTTCATACCACACCTTGTTTTAGATTCAAGCAACCCTTAAGACGATTCAAGCAATTCCCGATGGACTCTAAACCTGATCATATTTATAACCTAAATCAGCAAAAGAAACAGGTTCGATCTTATCTGTTTTACATGCTCTGAACCTTAACAATCAAATAGTCTCTTTCATTTCCCACAAAACCTGGACTTTAGCTCCCTGGCTTGGCCGTGACTCGATCCGAATCACGGCACCGGTCAGTTCTGCGCGCTCATGCATACCCGCCAAACCATAGTGTTTGTTGGCGACCATGTCATCCAGTAACAGGCTGACGTCATCCTTGAAACCAACTCCATCATCCATAACTTGAACACGAATTCTGCCAGGAGCCAATTCACCGCTGATACGAATTGCCCTGGCATGTGCATATTTCACAGCATTCTCACAGGCCTCCTGCACAATACGATATACATTGTGCTCCACAACTTCAGGATATCTGCAATCTTCAAGAACTTGGATCTCAGAGACGATCTGCACCGCATCGTGATGTCGCTCCGACAGGTTATCGGCAAGTCCATCGAGTGCATGCTTCAGACCATACAAAAGCATGGGAGGACGTAAATCCTGAACGATCTCACGCAGTCGCAGGATCAACCCATCAAACGACTCTTGAAATTCATGTGGCAACACATCGGGATCATATTTCATCAACATGGCTGCCATTTCGTTGAGCAGGCTGTCATGCAACTCATGTCCCAGGCGCAGGCGTTCCTGCTCGTAGCGATTGATATTCGCTTCATACATAACCCTGAGCCGTTCTGTTTGAATGATGTTGCTCAAGGCGATGGCGGTTTGATTTGCCAACGACTGCAAAATCGGAAGCTCCACCTGTGGATAATGATCATCAGGATCGCGGCGGCCCAAGAGCCAGGCACCAATCAAATCCGACCCGACTCGCAGTGGCAGGATGAGACGGATCCAACTGGACGGCTGCCCATCTCTTGATAACGGGAGCAGTCGTCCCGTTGAGAGGGACGCGGCATCCTTAAGCATATCGTCCGATAGCTGTTCGCGATCCACTTCACGAGAAAGGATGACGCTAACAGACGGGTCCATGACCCGTATAAATGCGTATTGACGAATTAACAGACTGGGGAAGACCTCATCCTCCAGCAATTTCAACAGCGCAGATAACGTATTGCTCATAACAATACGAGCAGAGTAACTTTCCACCATATTTTGGGCCGGGAGTTTGACACCCAACAAACGCCGCTCTACGAACGATTGAAAAGCAGGGAAAATCTGAACACCCACAAAGGTAGCAAGCAAGGCGGTCATGACAGTGGCCAAGACAAAGGCCTCAGGTTGGATGCTGACATACCCCAAAAAACCTGCCACCAGCAACACCGCCCCAAGGATTACGAGAAAAATGTACAACGATATGGCACGGTTCGTCCGCAATTCTAAACCGCCCAGGCTATTGCGATACAAAAGATAAAAATAAGTCAGGGGCAAAACTGGCAAAGCAAAAAGCGAAAGGACGGCAACTCGGGGTGTTTGCCCAGTATTGCTTGCAATAATACTAGCAATGATCGTAAACCCCAGGGAGAGAAATGCTGCAATGGCCAGAATCCCCAATTCACTGCGATACCTTGGCTGAAAGATAAGGTGGACTGCCAGGAGCAGGATACTTCCCCCAAATGCCAGAATCACCGCGAGAAAATATACAGGATTTGCCCTTGTGATGAAGAATTGTGAAATGGCCAGCCCAATACAAATAAAATAAAAAGTCAACTTCACCCAACGAGGAAGCGAACGCAACGAGTGGGGAAAGATCCAGTGAAAATGAAGATAGACTGGCAAAAGCAGAAATGCAACAACTCGTAGCAGGATGGGACTATTTAGAAATCCTGTCCAGGAGACAGAGCCAAGCATGATGAACATACCGGTCAGGTAATTGGCTGCAACGAACAGAGCCCAACGCCTATCTTTGGGGCGCATGAAAATCTGGGTCGCTGTGCCGATCAACCAAAAGGCGTATGCCAGCCACCAAATATTGAAAAAATGAGATGGGAATTCGGCTTTCGAGAAGCCGACATATATCCAGGGAACGGTCACATCCTGGCCATTACGTTCCACCACGATCTCAACCGTTTCACCTGACCGATACTTTTCAAAAAGCTTTATCTTCAAATTACTTGCGTACTCTTCAAATCTAACTGATCCGACTTGCTTGAGCACGTCCCCAACCTGTAAATGAGCGACCGAAACGGGGGCACGATCTTCATAAATCGCGGTCACAACGCCAGTAGTCGGGTTGAAATAAAAACCCGGATATGGCGTGAGAAACAGAATCCCATAGGTAAACACTATCAGAAAAGCGAACACAACAAATGAAATGACGATATCGGTTTGACGCCAGGCTTGAAGGGGATTGCTTTTCATTGTTTACATCTGCTATTTGATCATATGAATAAAGGAGGTGATGCCATTGTACTAGAAAAACTTCGATATATGCTTTCACGTTCTTCAATCGATTCAAATGGTTCTCAGGAGATTCTATATATGAACATGCAAAGTTTTTACAGGCGGTTATCCATCAAACCGTCACAGGCCCATCAGCGTCGCCTGATAGGATTGACTCACGCATCAAGAGCACAAGTGTTGAACGCCACCAGCGACATCGAATGGTACATCTGGCGAGCTGAAACACCCAATACATAATTTCATACATCTGCCCTGCGGGAGTTATTCTCGCAGGGCAGACCCCCAAACTTTCTATGGAGATGACATGGATATTTTCACACAAGTGCTGCTTGAATTTTCCAATTTACCTTGTGCAGGTTCGTGGGATGTAGCACGGCAATTATTTGAACAAGCTGCATCTCGCAAACCGAATCATTGGCTGATCCCCGCTCGAGCGTGCGAGTCTGTAGGCGCATCAGTACAACAAGCCATTCCTGCCATCCTTGCCATTGGCTGTGCACATGTTGGCATTCTGCTTGTAGACGATATGCTGGATGATGATCCACGCGGCAACTACCGCCATTTGGGCATGCCGGTCGCTTCAAACCTGTCCTGTTTTTTCCAGGCCGCGGCAATCCATGCAGTGCAGCAATGTTCACAAGACCTTACACTTCAACTGGCAGCATTGCATGGCTTCAACGAAATGTTTCTATTAACAGACTACGGTCAATTTTTGGATGTACAAGCACCCAGAAGTGAAGTTGGCTATTGGGCAGTAGCAAGAACCAAGAGTTCACCCTTTTTCGGCACAGCGTTACACATTGGAGCTTTGGCAGGGGGCGGTTCGGTCGAAGTTGCTGAAGGGCTCAAAGAGTTAGGCTGCCTATACGGCGAGATGATCCAGATCCACGATGATATGCATGACTCGATGGAGACACCGGCAAACCCCGATTGGCTGCAGGGACGTTTCCCACTACCCATTCTGTTCGCATCACACGTCCAACATCCAGAACAGTCACACTTTTTGGAATTGAGAGAGCACATTGATCAACCCAAGGTTCTACAGGAGGCACAGGAAATCCTGATCCGTTGTGGTGCAATCAGTTATTGTGCCGATCAATTGATCCAAAAATATAAGAAAGCAATGGAAAGTTTAGAGAGGCTCTCGTTGAACAATCCCGAACCAATCGCTTCCCTTTTCAATGAAGTGATTGTCCCGGTCAATGTGTTATTAAGTGCTGGTGAAGGATAAGCTTCAGTTTTTTCTTGAAGCAGGTGAAGTTAAAGGTTCTGGGGAAATCAGTCCCATTTGGCGTGCCTTTGTCACCGCGGCATTACGGCTGCGAACCCCCAACTTAATGTAGGACCCTGAGAGTAAATTCCGGACCGTGGAATTGGAAATGGACATTTTCTTTGCCAGTTCGGCGGTGCTGCTATCCGGGTAGGACAAACACAGGGAAAGTGCCTCACGCTGACGTCTGGATAGCAACGACTCATCCCCACTTGATCCACTTCGCAGGAGGGCATCGTTCGCCTGACGGCTCAAGTGGATTCCTCCATTGAATACTGAGATCACAACGTTCTCCAGGTCTCTCAAGGTTGCCTGATCGTCCTTGAGAATATAACCACTGGCCCCAGCTTCCATCACGGCGCGGATCATGCCGCGTTCCATATGCATGCTGATGACCAGGATCACAAGAGTTGGGTAGCGCTGCAGCAAAGTTGGGATTTCGTACAGAATTGGGTAGGAATTCAGGTTCGTGTCTGAAGTAGGAACACTGATATCCAGCAGAAGAACATCTACAGGGGTCTTTTCCAACGTCTGCTGTAGTTCCTCTCCATAGCTCATGGTAGCCACAATACCAACCCTCTGGCTATTCCCCAACCGAAAACGATACCCATCCACAATGGACTGATGATCATCCAAAATTGCAACACGGATCTTATTTGACATCTGACACCCTTTTTCTGATGTACCAAGCTTAACAAAATTTACATTCAATT